>JAKAMT010000065.1 GCA_021812705.1 Bacteroidota bacterium
TTTCCGAAATTGTGTGAACAAGGTCGACATATATTTTTTGGAATATGCGTGGCTCAAGTTTTCTTCTAATGGTTCCGCTTCCGGAATTGATCAGATATGCGGTTATCCAAAAAATGAGAGGAAAAATATATGCATGCCGGTCAGAAAGAACTTTGGGCGCCGATTTTCGGAGGAATGCGTCAATAAGGTCGCCAAACAAACGCGGTTCAAGAATCCAGGCAAGATTTTCCACCAATATCAGGAGCGCAATAATTGCCACTCCTTTTCTGTAATGTTCTATAATCTTGTAAAACCGCATCTTCTTTCCTAAATAAATTCAGAATAAAAAATCAATTCCGGGTTGAAAAGTTGTTTCCCCAATTTTTATGAAATTAAAATAATAACTATCTTTTGCACGTTCAATATGGCGAATATTCAATTCTGACGCCAATTTATCAATTAAAGAGGTTTATAATGGAAAAAGTGGAAAAAGGGAGCGGACTTAATAATTTTGCTTTCTATTTATTGATGGGAATTTTGGGATTTACGGTGCTGACCGCGGTTGGTTACCTGTTTTACTCAGTCTTTTTCGGATGATCTAGATAAATTATTCTTCCGGTATTCATTTAAATAAAATGAAATCAAAGGATCTCCCCGGCAGTTCCTTTTATGAAGTTATTAAAGCGATGGGTCTTGTTTTCGGCGATATCGGAACGAGTCCCATTTATACTCTTTCGGTAATTTTTGTATTAACTCCTCCCACAATACTCAACGTGATTGGTATCCTCTCACTTGTGTTCTGGACTCTTATAATTCTTGTCGCGGTTCAGTATACTTTTTTGGCAATGAGTCTGAGCTCAAAAGGAGAAGGGGGAACAATCGTTTTGAAGGAGATCCTTCACAGCTCGCTTAAATCCGGAAGGGCAATGATATTTGTAACTTTTCTGGGATATGTGGGCGTCTCTCTTTTAATGGGAGACGGTGTGATTACTCCCGCAATTAGTATTCTCTCTGCCGTTGAAGGATTGGAACTGATACCCGGCATAGGAATTATTTCTCAGAATACCGTTGTGCTTATAACAATTGCAATTTCGGTTTTATTGTTTTCTGTACAGTCGAGGGGAACCGATAAAGTGGCCTCCTCATTCGGTCCGATTATGGTGGTCTGGTTTTCGGCACTTTTTATAACGGGACTCATTTCCGTTTTACACAATCCTTCGATAGGCGTTGCAATAAATCCTTATTACGGAATAAATTTCTTAACGCACCACGGGTTCAGCGGAGTAATAATTTTATCGGAAGTAATATTGTGCGCAACGGGGGGCGAGGCTCTCTATGCAGATATGGGGCATCTGGGAAGAAAACCTATTCAAAAAGCCTGGTATTTTGTTTTCTTCGCGCTTGTTATGAATTATTTTGGACAGGGCGCATTCGTTCTCTTGAAAGGGGAACAGCGCGATGAACAGATCAATATTTTATTTTCAATGGTAAAGGATCAGTCGGAATTTCTTTACATCCCGTTCCTGATTTTAACTTTGCTGGCAACTATAATAGCTTCGCAGGCGATGATCAGCGCAGTATTCTCTTTGGTTTATCAGGGCATCAGAACGCACGTATTCCCCCTAGCAAAAGTTAAATACACTTCGAGCCATATCAAGTCGCAAATATATATCGGTGCTGTAAACTTTGGATTAATGATCGCTGTAATTCTTATCATATTGGTTTTCAGAAGCTCCAAAAATTTGGCTGCAGCCTACGGATTTGCGGTTACCGCCACAATGACATCGAGCACTTTTTTTATGATCTGGATCTTTAAAAGAAAAAAAGACTGGCTAAAATATTTAATTGCAGTATTTGTTTTTCTCGTCAATCTTTTATTTCTGCTCTCGGTTTTTACAAAAATACCGCACGGAGGATACTGGTCAATCGTAATTGCTTTGATTCCATTTGCAACGATCTTCCTCTGGACATTCGGAAATAAAGCAATCTACAAGTCATTCCGGTCTTTGCCGATCGATATCTATTTGGAAAGTTTTAACCAGCTCTACGAAAAGGGGCAGATACTGCCGGGCAATGCAATGTTCTTTACAAAAAGTTTGGATATGATTCCCCCTTATATGATTCATTCCACATTGCGCGGAGGAATAATCTATGAGCAGAACCTTCTGGTATCAATAATAACAATGGACAAACCGTACGGCGTGCAAAAATTGTTTGTGCCAGAAATTACAGACGGATTATCAGGCCTCGAGATTCAAGTAGGTTATATGGAGAGGATGGACGTGCCGAAGATACTGAAAGAAACTAATATGGATCCGAAAGTAATGTTCTACGGGGTGGACGATATTTATGCAAAACGCCCGCTCCTGAAACTCTTCTCGTTCATTAAACGGATAACGCCGAATTTTGTTCAGTTCCTGCAGCTGCCGTATCAGAAGCTGCACGGAGTAATAACCAGGATTGAGATATAAATTTATTACTCTCAATCCCGGTCCGGGCAAAATTTATTTCCACGTTCTTCTTAACGGGTGCGCCTCTGTATTAAAGACAATTTTATTTATATCCAGAACTTTTTCCGATGAAAAAAGCAGATAGGAATATTTTAGTGTTTCGGCAAAGAAGAAGCTCTCCATCTGATCGCTCTTCTCTTTTGTGATTACACTTTTTAACGCGGCGTATCCATCCTCGTTGCGGCAGTATTTTACAATGCTGTCGAAGAATGTTTTTCCCATATCAAGATATTTTTCATTCTTGGTGAATCTGTAAAGGTAATAGGCGGATTCTATGGCTTCGGGACGAAGGACATAATTGGGGTACTTTACTTCATTTGTTTTGTAATCGAACTCTTCGGGTTCAATTCCGTTTTGCATCCACATTTTATAGACAGATTCCTGAAGTTGAATTGCTCTCTCTTTGTCTCCGCCCAGAATCAGCACCGCAGGAAAGAAGGCGTCAAGCGCGCCGAAAGTAGTCGAAGTCTTATTGCCCGTTTTCATATCCGCCTGGCAATACCAGAGACCGGAATCCGTCTTATCCGCGAGATATTTATTCACGGCGGTAATGGTTTTACCGAACATATTTTTAAAATCTTTATCGCCGAACAATTTCCAGGCTTTAAGAAGATATTCATAATATGAATCTATCATTCCGCTGATGTGACTGGTTGTATTTTTCCATTCGCCCGTTTCAACATCGATTGTGGTTCCTACCAGACCAATTTCGGATCTCCTGTTGAAAAGTTCTACGATTGCTTTTTTCGATTTTTCATAATAAACCGGATTGCCTGTCAGTTTGCTTAATGTTCCAAACTCAAGGACTAACGTTCCAATCTCCGCGGGATTATTAATTTTTCCTTTTACTTCGCCTGTTTTAAGGTTCACATTAATGTAGGGCATTCCAGTGGGAGAATTGAAAACGGGCAGGAGGCGTTTGCCCAGATCTTCCGCAAGAGATAAAAATCTTTTATCGCCGTCAAGCTGATATGCAGAAAGCAGACCGCCTAAAAGACGAATTGTGATTTCAAAATTCTGAACGAAAAGATCCTTATCGAATGACAATTTTTCAAAGATCAACTGCTTGGCTTCTTCCGATTCTTTTTTGAGCCCCATCAAAACCATTGTGTCGAAAGCGTCGACGGGGGTCATAAGCAGCGACTGATTTTCCCCGTACCAGTCGCGGTAACTTTTGCTGAGCGGTTTAAGCTGATCATGTCCCCATGCATATTTTTTGTAGGCTTCCCATGCATGAACAAACTCCTGTTTTACTTTTTCTGCATAAACAGCTTTGTCTGTTTTAGACTGTGCGGCATGAAGAGCGTCCACATTAAAATTTTGCAACGAGAAAAAAATAACGAGCAAGAATAATTTCATTTTCATATTTGCATCCATTGTTAGTAATTAAAATTTTGTTTCGAGCAGGCGCGGTCTTTCCGCATGAAGTTTAATAATTAATTCTCCGAACAGAGTGTTTGCCCAGGCGAACCATTTTCTGGAAAATTTTGATGCATCGTCTTTGTCGAACGATTCATGCATAAATCCGGTTCCGGCGTGGGTAGATCTTAATATTTTTAAGCAATTCATAATTTCTGATTCATCATTGCTGGTTAGTGCGCGCATGATAATGCTCAGGTTCCAGATTTTGCCGTATCCCGCGTGCGGCCCCCCTATCCCTTCTCCGGCTTTCCCTTTGAAGAAGAAGGGATTGTTCTCGCTGAATAAAAATTTACGTGTGTTCAGATAAATTTCATCATCGGGCTTAACCGCATTTAGATACGGCAGAGATAGAAGACTGGGCACATTTGCATCGTCCATAAAAAGCCGATTGCCGTAGCCGTCAACTTCGTACGGATATATTTTTCCGTACTCCAGGTGATCTGCAACCGCATATTTCTGAAGCGCTTCTTCAATTTCGTCTCCGAGCATCATAAAATCGAATGCCGCGGCGCTGTCTTTAAGGACTTCTCCAAACAGTTCCGTTAACTGCCTCAGAGCGGTTACCGCGAAAAAGTTTGAAGGAATTAAAAACGGGAAAGTAGTTGCGTCATCGGAAGGCCGGAACATTGAACAGATCAAACCGACCGGTTTGAAGGGATGGCCGTATCCGCCGCCCGCAAGCGTATCCAATTGCCATGAAGTTTTCCGTCCGAATTTATATGGTCCCTGGTTTTCTTTCCGCTGCTGTTCTACAAACGTTTTATAAACAAGCTGCATGGCGCGTTTCCATTCATCGTCAAAAACAGAAACGTCTCCGGTTGTTTTCCAGTAGCCGTAAGCAAGCCTTACGGGATAGCAGAGCGAATCAATTTCCCATTTCCGTTCATGCAGTTCCGGCTTCATGTCGGTTTCGTCTTTATCCCAGTAACTGCCTGTAGGACCGGCATTAAAAGCATTTGCGTAAGGATCTATAAGGATGCATTTTGTCTGACGGTTAATAACGCCGGCTATCATAAGTTTTAATTTTTCGTCCCCGGCGGCAAGCGGAAGATAAGGCCAGACCTGGGCGGTTGAATCGCGCAGCCACATTGCGTTGATATCGCCGGTTATAACAAACGTATCCGGTTTGGCGTTATCTATTTTGAAGGTTACTGTAGTGTCTAATGTGTTGGGATAGCAATTTTCAAAAAGCCATCCAAGTTCTTCATCTTTTATATCTTTTTTAACCTCTTTGATTTTCGATTCAACCGCATCGCTTATAAATTTTCTGTCGCTCGGTTTTGGACGGCGGCTGACGAAATTATTCTCATTTGCAAAACTTTTTTGTGATAAAAAGGTTTTTGCGGCAGAAAGATTACTGCCGACAGTCAATCCCGCCAAAGCCAATCCACCCTTTTTTAAAAAATCTCTGCGTGATGTCATAAAGTTCCTGTTTATTTATGAACGGTCACTTCACCGTCATTTTTTATTGTTACAAATTCTTTTCCGTCTATGCTAAAAAGTTTTGCTTCGAACAGATCATCGGTTGCCTGAATAACCGGCGGAAAAATATAGCCTTCAAATTTCATCTGTTCCAAATTCAGATCGGCTACATTAGCAGTGTATCTCCCGTTATTGATAAAAAAACTTTTCTCCGCATAATATAATTTTCTTAAAAACCATTTAGCCGCATCTTTTGGAAAGACAACAAAGTTTTCTTTTCCGCTGCCGGCCGTTAAAGAAGAAAACTGAATAAATCCCCACATCTCGGGATAATGCATAGCGACAATTCCTTGCGGCGACCAAACCCAGTTATCTTCCGGATACGGTTTTCCGGTTGCTGGATCTTTCTCTTTTTCATAATGTCCGTTAACAATTTTTCTTTTCCATTCCACTCTGGAAAAATTTATTCTCCATTGCTCGCCCGGTTTGGGAGCACTTTCATTTGACCAGCTTTCTTTCAGCGCACTCCACGGAATTGCGATTTCGCAAGACCATCCTTTATCTGTATCGCCTGGGTCGTTAAGTGTGCCGTTCAAATGTACAGCGGTTTTTAATCCGCGGATATCCCACGAATTTACGGCTACATTCTCTCCGTCGCGATAAGGTTTAACGAGCAGCAGATCCCATACAGTATTTAGCGCATTCATTTCTATTTCAAAATATTTATGAGTGTCGCCGTCCGGATCGATAAAAATTTCAAAATCGTTATCATAAAAAATTATTGTATCGCGCTGATGAAGAGCGGCCCAAAGATCCGGTTCTTCCAATTCGGCGCCGATGTATAGGTAATTATCATCCCACAACATTTTTGCTCTTGTTTTATAACGGGGCGCCGGTTTTAGATCTCCTTCAATATCTACAAAATGATTTGTCCATTCTGAATTATTCCAATCCGGTTCTTCCAGGCGGCCGTCGATTTTAAGAGGAGCGGAAATTTTATAGCATATATATTTTTCCGGAGAAAAATTAATTCCGGGCACTGGAAAAGATTTCTCCTGGGCGCGGACACTCATAAAAGCCAATAAAAACAAGGGTAAAATGAGCCCTGCCATTTTATTTTCTCCAGACAAATTCACCTCTCTGAACAGACCAGTCCGGTCCGAAATATCCTGCGGCCAGGACTCCGTTAATTCCAGCTGTAACTAAATTTCCGTTAAAGAGAAGAAGGTCAGGGAATGGATAACCCGGCTGCAAATAAAGACGGCGGTCTGTTAGTTTCATTCCTTCTATTCCGGTGCCTGTTACGACTCCTATAGTGTTGACACTGTTTCCCTTGACAGGTTGAACAAAAAGACATCCGAGGTCCTTTCCCGAAAATTCTTTTTCGCCGATTTTAATTTTTCCTCTTTTTACCTGCACAGGACTCTGGGCCAATAATTTATTCCATGCAGAATTTGTTTCTGAATTGCCGTAAACGACAAAATTATTATTGGAATATTTTTCTTTCTCAAACTGCGCGTCGCTGACAATTTTTATAGATCCGTTTCCCTGATACCAGAACAGTTCCGCATCGTAACGCGCTTTCTGAAATGCCCAGGAATTTTCTTCTTCGCTGCCGTGCGTTCCGAAAATAAAAATCACATTGTTGTCGATTGCGCTTTTAAGAGTCCCGTATCTTGCAGGACTTTTATCCTCGGGATTAATAGAATTTCTGTCCAGGAGTTTCCATTTACCATCTATTTTGCCGAGCCAAATTCCTTCGCGGAATGATTGATTCATCTGTGCGGTTAATGAATCAGAATCGAGTTTGATTATTACGGGGCGCTTTGGATCTACAATCAGCGTATCGAGTTTAAGCCGGGAAATATTTTCGGTTTTGCCTACGAATCTGTTTTTACCGGGATCGTAGCGGACATTAATTCTGCTGAAGTTAAATTGTTCGTTCTGTGAATAGATTGCAACCCATTGATCTTTGGATGAGATGCCCAAATTTGAAGTAGTGAAATCGATCTCCCTGACCATCTCCTTTTTAGGAAGGGAATGACGCGCGAAGAAATCGAAAAGGGGAGCCCAGTCAACGCAGTCCGCTCCATCTTCATCCGAATTATCCCACCAATGACCGGCGCCCGGCTGTTCGTAGTAAACAAAATCTTTGTGGAATTTTTTCAGATGCTCAACCATATTTCTGCTTTCGGTTGCAAGCACATTGTCGTCTTCGCTTCCGTGAATTATATAAATTCCCTGCTGTTTATAATTTTCGGCCATTCCGTAAGTGTCGCTCGAATTTGAAGCGCGCATAATTATTTTTTCCATTTCCGACGGATTCTCGTTTCTTTCTCTTACGCGGTACGACCAGAAACTTATCCAGCCGGCGCTTGGGCCGATTGCAGCGAATTTATCGGGGAATGCTGAACCGAGGTGCCATGTACCGTGTCCTCCCATCGAATGACCCGTTAAATAAATTCTTTCCGGATCAATGTTAAGAGACTTGAGCGCAATGTTGTAAACTTCCATTGCGTCTGTGCGCCCCCAATCTTCCCAATTAAAACCGTAAGGGCGCCGGTTTGTGGGGGAGACAATGTGTCCCCATGTTTTTGGGTAGTAAGAACCCGATTGATTAATAGCTTCCACAGACGCGCCATGCACCGATAGAAAGAGCGCTTTCGGTTTGCCGTCATCATTACGCGCCGGATTAACAGAATAGTATTGAACGCTTCCGTCTATCTTGCTTATAAAAGTTTCTTTATGGTTAGATGCCGGATCAACGACGCGTAGACTGATTTCGGAAGCGGCAAGAGTATTTTTTGATTTATCGTCTACAAGCTTGAGTTTATAAATCGCATTACCGGGCACCATGCGGGTTTCGCTATTAAAGAAGAATCTTACTTTTCTAGTGCTCATCGGTTGAATTATATCAACGGGTGAAAATTCCTCTTTTCCCGATTGATCCGCTGATATAATTGAAGTATTGAGAAGCGGTTTATCCGTAGCATTTATTATTACAACAGCGCCAAAGCCGGATGGTTGTTTTCCGGCCAGTATATCGGGCAGAGTAGAATCCTTTGTGTTGAAGAAAATTCCGTTTCCCGTTTCAATAAGAACTGCCTTGAATTTTCCGACGCTGCATTGAAAAAGAAATTCATTCTTTCCTTTTTTAAGGTGAATGGGAATTTGAGAGTAATCGAATCTGGGTTCCCATGGTTCATACTGGTCTTTGCTTCCGTATCTGTTACCTGTGTGCAGTTCGCCGTTAACATAAACCAGGTTATGCCCGAATCCAGAAAGTAGTACAGTTTCACTTTTTTTTGATTCATACACAAAATAGAGATAGCCCCCATTGGTTTCATTCCCCTCATACCAGCCTTTCCCATCCGCGGAAATTTTATTCCATTTCGAGAAAGAATTTCCAAATGCAAGAGAATCTCCCGTCTTTGGAGCGTGCCATTTGCCTTTAACCATCATTGCTTCAACTGGATCAGCAGAGAACATGTTTTTAGCAAAAAAGTTAAAAGATTTAATTGCCAGCCCTTCTTTTAGTGTAATTGAATTTGTCTGTGCGGTTAAAAGCGAACCGCAAAAGAGAGATACAGTAAGAGTGTAAATAAGCTTTAAGTTTCGCATAAATGATCCGGAAGATTATAAATTTATCTGCAAAATATGAATTGGAGTAACGATTTAAAAAGAATTTTCTTGAGCGGGGAATATCCTTTTGCTAATTTGAAGATGTACTGAGGAACGAAAGACCAATTCCCGAGAATCAAATAAATTATTTCTATCAATAAAAGAAGGGAGAAACACAATGACAGAGTTAACAGCCCTCTGGCTTCCGATACTTTTATCCGCAGTTGTAGTTTTCATAATCAGTTCGATAATTCACATGGCAACACCGCTGCATAAGAATGATTTCAAGAAACTGCCGGACGAAGCCAAAGTTTTGGATTCTCTTCGCTCTTTTAATATTCCCGAGGGAGATTATATGGCTCCAACCGCAGGCAGCATGGAGGAAATGAAATCGGACGGATATAAAGAGAAAGTAAAGAAAGGCCCGGTTATTGTATTGACCGTACGTCCCAACGAAATGTGGAATATGGGCAAGACAATGGGCGGGTGGTTTTTGTATTCTTTGGTTGTAAGTTTTTTTGCGGCATACATTGCAAGCCGCGCACTTCCTGTCGGCGCAAATTATCTGCAGGTATTCCGTTTTATAGGCGCCTCTGCTTTTATGGGATACAGTTTTGCTCTCTGGCAGCAGGCAATTTGGTACGGCAAATCATTGAGCACGACAATTAAATCCACAGTTGACGGATTAATTTACGCACTCTTCACAGCGGGAGTATTCGGCTGGCTCTGGCCAAGATAGATTTAAAATAAAAAAGGGACATCTCTTGGTGTCCCTTTTTAGTCGGGTTAATAAATCATTTTCTGATAATTCCCGCCAAGCCTCCGCCGGGGGCAAGATGAACGGTGAGTTTTGAATTTTTATCCACCGTCTGAGAAATTTTTTTATAGTCGTTCGCATTTCTGTCCGCATTAATTCCGTCTCGCCACAATTCCAATTTAAATTCTCCTTCGGGAAGAAAAGAGAAGTCGATGGTAAGATCGCGCGGGGACCAGTTTGTGATAGCGCCAATGAACCAATTGCCGTTATTTTTACGGGCGGCCAAAACATATTCCGCAACTTTAGCGTCGAGTATTTTTGTATCGTCCCACTGGACCGGAACTGCAGAAAGAAATTCCATGCACTCCGGTTCTCTGTAATAATTTGTGGGAAGATCGGAAAGCATCTGAAGCGGACTTTCGTAAACTACATACATTGCAAGCTGCTGGCACCGCGTGCCCTGGCTCATCGGCTGAGTAAAGATCGGTTTGAAATTTATTTTGTTGGCGTTAATCATAGCGCCGGGAGTATAATCGACAGGACCCGCAAACATTCTTATGAAAGGAATTGTTACTGCCATGAGCGGATTGGCCCAATCGCCCCACTTGCTCTGTTCCAGTCCGCGTACTCCTTCGCTTGTTACAACGTTAGGAAATGTCCGGTACAATCCGGTCGGTTTGTATGCGCCGTGAAAATCAACCATTAATTTTCTTTTTGCCGCCTCGCGCGCAATTTTATAATAATAATTCACCATCCACTGATCGTCTCTCTGCATAAAATCGACTTTAATTCCAGCCGCGCCCCATTTAACAAACTGATTCATGGCTTCTTCAAGCTGGTCGTTAAGAGTAAGCCAGGACATCCATAAAATAACGCCCACATTTTTTTTCTTTCCGTAAGAAACAATTTCATCTATATCCATTCCCGGCGCTACTTGCAGAAGATTGCCAAGTTTATACCATCCCTCATCAAGAATTATATATTCAATTCCGTACTTTGATGCAAAGTCGATGTAGTATTTGTATGTCGCGGTGTTGATGCCCGCGCGGAAATCTACGCCGTAAATATTGTTGGCATTCCACCAGTCCCAGGCAACTTTACCCGGTTTAACCCATGAGAAATCGGAATTTTTATCGGCGGGTTTTGCGAGTTTATAGATCATTGTGCTTTCAATCAGGTCTCCATCTTTTTGAGAGACGACGATCACGCGCCACGGAAAATTTCTTTTGCCCGAAGTTTTGGCAATATAATCCGCTCTCTGAGCGACGAATAAATTTCTGTCGCCTTTAACTGAATCCCTCAACGAAAATTTTGGAAAGAGTCCGTTCAGCTGTTTGGGATTGAGATCCGAACCGGTGAGATACATGCCGGCATAATCCTCCAGATCGGCTTCCGAGATAGCAGCTTTGAGCCCGTTGTCGAAATCGACAAGCACCGGAAGAGAGCAGAATCTTTTTGAAGTGATCTGGCTTATGGGCAGATTCAGATATTCTCTTTCGGAATGGGAGTGAAAGCTGACCTCTTCAGGAAAATAAATTTTGTAATCTTTTCCGAAATTGAATTCGGCCTGTTCGCTGAAAACGGTAAGTTCTTTTTCGAAATTTGTTTTAAATCTGTACGCAATGCCGTCATTATAAACCCGGAAAATAATGGAATAATTATTTTCGAAATTCAGAGTCAGCTCGTTGCAGTTGTCGATTATCGAAGCGTACTTTTGTCTGATCAATGGGGTCAACGTTTGATTTATAACGGATTCTTTCGAGTTTTTAACAACCGGATCGGCGCCAAGGATTAAGCCGTCATTAATTTTCATTGATATGTTTGAGGGGAGAATGAGTTCCGAACCCTGCATCGAGATCGAATAGGAAACCGTTTTTCCTACAACCACACGAAGCTCTAATTTCTTATCGGGAGAGAATAATTTATACTCTTTGGCATTTTCGACAGAGCTGAGGGTAAACAATAATATTATTGCTAGTAAAAATATTTTAATTAGACGCATTAAAAACTCCGGTTAATATTTTTTTACAGATTACATTTAAAATCAATATTCAATTAGAAGAAGCCGAATTCACTTTTTCTTTCCCCATATTGCGTTATATATTTCATCCGCCATAAGAGCAGCTCCCTCTGTGTCGGGATGAATGCCGTCCGGAAAGTATTTCCCTTTATCCAAAAACGGCGTGTGAAGATCTATTACCGGAACGCTCTTTTCTTTTCCGATTTTTTCTATAAGCGGAATCTGTTCGTTGACAAGAACCGAATCGTTTATTCCCCATCTTACTTCGTAAGCGGGAACCGGTTTGCAGATGTAAATTTTCGGGTGGGAAGAGATGGAAGAGAGGGAATCAATAAAGTCGCAGTAATCTTTCTCAAACTCAGCTTTGAATTTCCAGTTCTGCGGCTTGGTATCGTTTGTCCCCAGCTTTATGATAATTATGTTCGGCAAAAATTCTTTTGCGTCGGTGTAAGCTTTTTCATTTGTATACGGAAAATCGCCGTGCTTCAGTAAAGTTCTTCCGCTAACTCCGAAATTTTTTACTTCGTAATCTGATCCGAGAAGTCTGCTCAATGCGGCGGGATATGAGTTATGTTCTCTGTCTTTAATGCCGGAACCGTAAGTAATGCTGTTGCCGATGCAGGCGACTTTGGTTACTTGAGAATAAGTGCTGTTAAGTAAAAAGGAAAAAGAGAAAAGAAAAAAGTATGAGGTGAAAAGAAAAAGTCTTGACAGTCGGGTTTTCATAAGGGTTCCGTTTATTTATGGCGTTATATATTTAGTTATCAAGAGTATTTTTGCCAGAGAGATCATTTGCCTCCGAAGAAAGCAGATCAAAAATAACAATTTCATTTTTACCCTTTTTCAGAAAAGGAGCGGGGCAGTATAATCTTTTTTGCGGACCGATATCCCAATATCTGCCGAGATTTATTCCGTTCACAAAGAGAACTCCTTTTTTGTAATTGCTCATATCGATGAATGTATCGCCTGTTCCGGTTAGTTCAAACTCTCCTTTAAAAATATTTCCGATTCTGTTTTCATTTTGTGCAGACTCTTTCAATCTTTTGATAAAACCGGTATTGAAAGGAAGATTATACACTTCCCAGTTCATTAAAGTCATTCCGTTAAGAGTAACGCGGTCCGTTATCCCTTTCCGGTCGATAAGAAATTGTGCAAAATTTATTCTTCCCATTCCTTCGACAAAAATTTCAAGCACCGGATCTTTAACATCGCTTCTAGGAATATCGATGCTTTTTTCGCCTTCACGGCGGTCAAGCTTTCCAATATATTTTCCGTTCAAATATATTAAAGCATAATCGTGGAGATCCGTTATCAAAAGTTTGCCGCTTTTATGTCCAATCAATTTTGTTTTATACAATATAAAACCCTCGTTCTGGCCGAATGCTTCCATCGGTTTCGGCTGGACAGAAAAGAGTGGCTTAGGGAGATTTTCGCGCACGCTCGAAAAATATCTCATTTTTATCGGGGGGATTTCGATAGCATTAACCGGTTTTGGCAGGTCGGGAAGTTTGCCCGAATATTTCGCGATTAAATTTCTTAGCGCAAAATATTTCGAGGTCGGCGCACCTTGTTCGTTGATCGGAGCGTCGTAATCATAGCTCGTAAGATCGGGCTCGTATCCCTTTCCGCCGGAATTGGCGCCGGCAGTAAAACCAAAATTTGTTCCGCCGTGAACCACATAGAAGTTCACGGATTTTTTATTATCGAGAAGAAATTTTACTTCCTTTAAAAGTTCTGCAGTATCCGGGCGCGCCCAATTTTCTCCCCAGTGAGTAAGCCAGCCGGGATATGTTTCGCTGCTGAATGCAGGGACATTCGGATTTCTCTTAAGTGCTTCTTCAAAATCTTTTTGATTAGATCCGCTGTCCAACCCGATTGCGGCTCCGTCTATATTTCCCGCTTCGAGCATATATGGAGTGGGGCCGTCGGCTGTGTAAAAAGGAACATTAATTCCGTTCGCTTTCCATATTACGCGCAAACGCTCCAGATAATTTTTATCGTTGCCGTAGCTTCCATATTCATTTTCTATCTGCACCATTAATATTGGTCCGCCGTTGGTTATCAAAAGCGGCTTTACAATTTTCGAAAAGGCGCCGATGTATCTTTCAACTGCCTGCATATAGCGCGGATCCATGCATCTTACTTTAATGTCCGGAAATTTTAAAAGATATGGCGGAATGCCGCCGAAGTCCCACTCTGCGCAGACATATGGTCCGGGTCTAAGCAGCACCCACATTCCTTCTTCCTGGGCAATTTTAATAAACCGGGCAATATCTCTGTTCCCGGTTTTGAAATCGAATTTTCCCGGCATCGATTCGTGGTAATTCCAAAAAATATAAGCAGCAATAGTATTGCATCCCATCGCTTTTGCCATCTGGATTCTATGGCGCCAGTATTCTTTGGGAATGCGTGCCGGATGCATCTCTCCGCTTATCATCTGAAACGGTTTCCCGTCCAGCAAAAAATCTTGCGGCGATAGTTTGAAAGTGTGTTTGAGATTCTGCGCATCTATTTGAAATGCCAATATAACCAGCAGTAAAAATATTTTTTTCATTTTCATTCCCGTTATTTTTGAAATCCGGAAACTCCGATAGAGTTTTCCGAAAATTTATCTCTTATGAATTTAAGCATTTCAAAAGCGGATTCGGTATCGCCGTGAACACAGAGCGTATCCGCATTTAAGTTAATTTCGTTGCCTTCTACCGAAACCACTTTTCCTTCGGTGGCAATAAGGAACGACTGCTGAGCAGCATCTTCGGGGCTGGAATAAACAGCGTCGAAAAAATCTCTGGAACGAAGCGAGCCGTCGCTTTCATAACGCCTGTCTGCAAATGCTTCCGAAGCGGTTTTGAAATTTTCATTATTCCAAACATCAATCATAACGGAGCCGGCTAGACCGTACAGAATAAATTCCCTGCTGATTTTTTCAATTCCTTTTAAAATTGCTCGGGCGGTGTTTTCATCCCTGGCGGCCCTGTTGTAAAGTGCGCCGTGAGGTTTAACGTGCCGCACTTCAAATCCATTTGCTTTTGCTATATTCACAAACGACTCAACCTGATAAAAAACGAATTGTGTTATTTCGTCGGCTGAAAGATTTAACGCAACTCTTCCGAAATTCAAACGGTCGGGATAAGAAGGGTGGGCGCCTATATTCACATCATATTTTTTACAAATCTTCATCACTTCTAAAATCGAGTGCGCGTCTCCCGCATGGCCGCCGCACGCAATGTTGGCAGAGGAGATGAGGCTTATAAGTTTTTCCTCGTGTCCGCTTGAGAGCGCTTCGGTTCTTTCTCCAACGTCCGCGTTCAGGTCGATCATTTTTATAAATCCGCTCATATAAGTTTTTCCCCTTTGGTTTCGGGAAGAAGAAAAATTATAACCGCGCCGAGCAGAAAGAAGAGAGCGGTAAGTGCAAGCGCGCTTCCAATTCCATATAGATCTGCAAGCGATCCAATTACGAAGGGAGCCAGTGCACTTATCCCCCGGCCGGCATTATAAGTCAATCCCTGCGCTGTCCCGCGTATAGAGGT
>JAKAMT010000237.1 GCA_021812705.1 Bacteroidota bacterium
CGGCGGCGGACTTCCGGTAGGCGCTTACGGCGGGAAGAAAGAAATTATGGAGATGGTTTCTCCAAGCGGACCGGTTTACCAGGCAGGAACGTTAAGCGGAAATCCCCTGGCAATGAGTGCCGGCCTGGCTTCATTAAAATATTTAAAAAACAATCCCGATCTCTATAAAACCCTGGAAGATAATTCAGCCTACCTGGAGAAAGGAATTAAAGAAGGAATAAAATCTGCAGGTAAAAATTTTCAGTTTAACCGGGTCGGTTCGATGATGACTCTCTTTTTTACAGAAGAGCCGGTTACTGATTTTAATTCTGCAATTAAATCCGATACAAAACTTTACGGCAAATATTTTCATGAAATGCTGAACCGGGGAATTTATCTTCCGCCTGCGCAATTTGAAGCCATGTTCATTTCGACGGCACACTCAAAAAGCGATTTGGATAAAACTATTCAGGCAAATGCGGAATCGATAAAGGCGATACTGTAATTTTGGGAAAATAAAAGCCGGTTCCCGTACCTATTAAACGGAAACCGGCTTTGAGGGTGTATGAGATAATTATTAAGCCAATCCTTTGCTTGTGAAAAACGGCGTATATTTTTTATCCGAACCTGAAATATGTTTTGTAAGCCAGTCACGCAAAAAATTCATAATATCGATTGTCAGAACAGATTTTCCCGCGTCAAAACTTTCCTTGTAATCGAGCACCTGTTTCACCAAATCTTCATGTTCTCTTTTATGTGTTCTTGCATCTGGATAAACGTATTTCTCGAATAGTTTTTCTTCGAAGGCGAAGTGAAATTTTGTGTAATTAACCAATTCGTTAAGAATTTTGCCAAGAACGGCTGAACCCTGACCAGATTTCATTCCGTCATGAAGTTCATTTATTAGATCTATCAATTTTTGATGCTGCAAGTCTATATCTTTTATTTTTACTGAGTAAGAGTCATTCCATGTCAACAGGGCCATATTGCTCTCCTTATATAGAAAAAGATTTGTTGTTTTTATAAAAGTGAAGGATTGAACTTCTCTGTCGAATTCTCTCAATACCTTTTTATCTGGATTATTATCGAATAATTAACAATTTATTTTAATCGGGACTCATTAACTTTTTTGCAATATATTTGCATAAATAAAAACGAGACCCCCGATCGAACCCTCATATAAAAAATTATTGAAGTCCGGCGCGCTTGCCGAGAGGGTTAAAACAACGCGTTATCTATTGCGTAACTGCCGGAATTGTCCAAGAGACTGCGGCACAGACCGGACAAAAAATTTTGGCGGATATTGCCGAAGCGGTCTTCTTCCGATAGTCTCCTCATATTCACCTCATTTTGGAGAGGAACCGTATATATCGGGGACAAACGGTGCCGGGAATATCTTTTTTGGCAACTGCAATCTGCGCTGCATCTTCTGCCAGAATTTTGAGATCAGTCAGAATTGGAGAGAAGAAAAAAAACATGAAGTATCGGCAGAACGCCTGGCAGAGATTATGCTGGAACTACAGAGGAAGGAGTGCCATAATATTGGATTGGTATCTCCCACACATTTTTCCGTTCAGATTCTGGAAGCGGTTCATTCCGCCGCGCTCAAAGGCTTAAATATTCCGTTAGTCTATAATTCCAACGGCTATGATTCTGTTGAGATGCTGAAATACTTTGACGGAGTTGTAGATATATATCTGCCGGACTTTAAATACGGGAACGATGAATACGGCATGAAGTATTCCGACGCAGTGAACTACTTTGAGAACGCCTGCATGGCAATAAGGGAGATGTACAGACAGGTAGGTGATGATTTGGTCATAGAAAATGGCGTTGTAGTAAAAGGATTGATTATACGACACCTGGTTCTTCCAAACGGACTGGCAGAATCTGAAAAGATATTCGAATTCATTTCAAGCGAATTGAGCCGTGATATTTATATCTCGCTCATGTCTCAATATTTCCCTTCGCATAAATCTCACAATGACATACTGATCGACAGAACAATACGTTCTTCTGAATATGAAAAGACATTGGAATTAATGGAAAAATACGGATTGCATAACGGGTGGATTCAGGAACTCGAGAGCAGCAAACATTATCGTCCAGATTTTATATCAAGCAGAGATGTTCCGTTCAGGAGTGAGTAATTATTTGAAGACAGAATCGTGACTGTAAAGAATATCCGCGATTCTTGTTTCAAGCTGCATAATAGTTTCTGCTTTAATCACATAATCGGTAATTCCAAGTTCAACCATTTTTGCAACAAATTCTTTATCTGCCATGCTTGTCATAACAACGACCGGAACTTGCTTATCAATTTTTCTAAGCTCTTTTAAAAAATCGATTCCGTTCATCCGGGGCATAATAATATCCAAAAAAATCATCGGAGGTCTTTCGTTTCTGTAAACTTCAAGTCCATGAATTCCGTCTTCCGCTTCACAGACCTCCATCCGGAATTTTTTTTCAAGTAGCCTTCTTAGAAGCACTCTGATTTTTTTATCGTCTTCAATAATGAGAAGTTTTCGCATTGTACTTTTTAGGATTTTAATTCAGGACTTTTAATTATCGAAAATTTTATAAAATTTTAAAGTATTTTGCATAAGAAAGATTATTCTTTTCTGCCTAAACGGCTAATTATGGTCATATTCTGATGATTACAGATCTCTTTCCCTTCTATAGTGTAAAGATAATCTATCCTGTTCTTGTAGTAATCCGTAATTTTCCCGCGAACAATCTTTAGTGTGCTGTTCATAAACTTATTCTGTTCATTAAAACCTTCTCCCAACACAGCAACGGCAGAAGGGATCCATCTTTCGGGAAATTGACCTGAGAATATTCCGTCACCTTTAAATTTAGTGATCTCTGTGTCCAACAACTTCAAGGCCGCCATTTGCCCTTCGGCAGAATCAGCAGACAGTTTTTGTTCACCAAGCCATTTAAGAATGGCTTCTTTATTCGGAACTAACAACGCAGTCGTGTAAGGAGACTGATTGTTATAAAGCATTATCTGTTCTATAAATATCGACTGCTCGGTGAGGGCTTCTTCAATTCCCTCCGGACTGTATTTCTCTCCGTCGCTGCTTATAAGCAGGCTTTTAAATCTGCCGAGAACATATAGAAAGCCATCACTATCCAAATACCCAAGATCGCCGGTATAAAGCCATCCCTCTTTTAAGGATTCCTTTGTGGCGGTTTCATTTTTCCAGTAACCAACCATCACATTCTCCCCTTTTACAACAATCTCTCCCTTTTCTCCTGCCGGCAATTCTTTCCCATCGGAATCGCATATTTTAAGCTGCAGATCTGCTACCACTGCGCCCGATGAACCCAGCTTATGCTTAAGAGGAACATTTGCAGAGATTACGGGTGCTGCTTCAGTTAAACCGTATCCTTGATACATCGGCATCCCG
>JAKAMT010000066.1 GCA_021812705.1 Bacteroidota bacterium
TGGAGCCTGTCACGCCGTAGGCGTGATCTCTGCCCACGCAACTTAAAACCCGGTCACCGAACCGGGTTTTTTATTTTAAAAAAAGGAATCGAACCGCTGTGGCGAAGCCACAGAAGGGGCGATGGAGCCTGTCACGCCGTAGGCGTGATCTCTGCCCACGCAACTTAAAACCCGGTCACCGAACCGGGTTTTTTATTTTAAAAAAAGGAATCGAACCGCTGTGGCGAAGCCACAGAAGGGGCGATGGAGATAACCACACTGCAGGCGTCCGTCAACTGACGGATCTGCCCACATTACCTAAAAATGAATGCGATATCATTACTGATTATTTTTAAAATGATAAGTCTAGTAGATTGGATACTGTGCTATTTCGCTACCAATCCAGCAGAATTTTTTAATTTGGCATTTCTTAAGAAATTTTTGGTTAATATGTTGATATTAACTATAAAGGCGCTTATATTAGGCCTGTAAATAAGGACTAAAATAGGGGCTAATAGAGGTAAATATGCAGCAAGCGAAAATTAGTTTTGATGAGAAACAGATAGAGATATTAAACAAATATCAGGAATACGGTTTTAAGGACAAAAGTTCAATGGTCCGTTCTGCGATTGAAGAATTTATTAAGGCTGATGAAAAAAAGAAACTGATTGAATCAGCTGAACTGTATGCTGAAGTATTTAAAGAAGATTCTGATGTGAAAGAGCTGACAAATTCGGCAATTGAGGAGTGGCCTCTGTGATGTTACTGAAGAGGGGAATGGTGATCGATATCGATTTGAATCCGGTTAGAGGTTCTGAGACTGGAAAGATCCGGCCATGCATCGTTGTAACTAATGATATTTACAATCAAAGAATCCCCGTTATACAGGTTGTTCCCGTAACTGCATGGAGTGAAAAAAAATCACTAATTCATACAAATGTTTTATTAGAACCATCTGAAGAAAACGGATTTGAAAAACTATCAATTGCGGATTGTCTGCAGACCAGACCGATTGATGTTCAATCCAGATTAATAAAAATTCGAGGACGGGTCACGGATGCTAAACTTAAAGAGATTGACAGAGCATTAAAATTAGTATTTGATTTAACCTGATTAGATTGCATAATAAATTACTTGTTGAACTACATACATTAAACTTACCTGCCATAATCATAGCATTTAACAAATAACAATTTGAAATCGAAACTGATAAAAATAAATGAAATTGAGATCGAGCTTAAGAAAAACTCTAGAGCTAGAAGATTGATCATCTCAGTAAAACCGTTTGCCAATCCGACAGTTACAATTCCCCATTACATTTCATTCAGACAGGGGGAAGAATTTGCGATTGAAAAAATGGGGTGGATAGAAACACAGCTTTACAATATGAGAAGCAGGGAAAACGATCTTCTAATTAATCCGGAAAATTTCAAAACAAGAAACCATAGTTTGGAATTAATCCCCACAAATACAGAAAATATTTCAATCCGGTTAAACAAAGGAATCATCAAAATAAAATATCCGAACTGGAAGAAGAGCGCTTCCCAGGAGATTCAAAGTGCAATTAGGAAAGGAATTTTAAAAGCGTATAAAGAGGAGGCAGTTGAATATCTTCCCAAAAGGCTAAACGATCTATCCGACAAATTTAATCTTCCATTTAAGGAAGTTTATATAAAAAATATAAGAAGCCGGTGGGGAAGCTGCTCCGCTTCCAACAATATAAATTTGAGTGTCCATCTTATGCGCCTTCCGGATCATCTTATAGATTATGTGATCCTTCATGAATTGGTTCATACCAAAATTAAGAACCACAGTAAAATTTTCTGGAACATGCTCGATTCTTTTTCCGGCAATGCGAAAGGATTGGATAAAGAGCTCAAAAAGTTCAGAATTCATTAAATTTTATGCAAATATCGCTTCATTAAATAGGGTATCAGTTGAATCCCGCTGAACCTCTAATTATATTTCAACCGCAAAAAATGAAAGGGAAACTCGCTTGGAACCGATCACTACAACAAATTTTGATTCTCTTAAATTGTTCAAACGCGGCAAAGTGCGCGATGTGTACGATCTGGGCAACTATTATCTGATAGTTTCAACCGATCGCCTCTCAGCGTTCGATGTTATTATGAATGAGGGAATCCCGTATAAAGGAAAAATTCTCAACCTCATTTCAAAATTCTGGTTCAACTACACAAAGGATATCATTCCGAATCATCTGATAAGCATGAATGTGGATGAGTATCCGGCTGAAACAGAACCTTATAAAGAATTTCTGCGCGACCGTTCCATGCTCGTCAAAAAAGCTGAACTTATTCCGATCGAATGCATTGTACGCGGATATATTACCGGCTCGGGATTGATCGATTACCAGAAAACGGGAGAGATCTGCGGTATAGAACTTCCCGCCGGATTGGTTGAATCGGAAAAACTTCCGGAACCGATCTTCACTCCATCGACAAAAGCGGAGATCGGACTTCACGACGAAAATATTTCCGGTGAAGAAGCGGCTAAGATCATCGGTAACAATGCATATGAATTCATAAAAAATGTTTCGCTGAAAATATATTCCGCCGCTGCTGAGTTTGCGCTTACAAAAGGGATAATCATTGCCGATACCAAAATGGAGTTCGGTTATTACGATGGACAAATAATTCTGATAGACGAACTTCTTACACCCGATTCATCGCGTTTCTGGCCTTTTGATGAATACAAAAAAGGGGAAACCCAAAACAGTTTCGACAAGCAGTATGTGAGAGATTATCTTCTTTCAATAAAATTCAACAAGAGGCCGCCGGCTCCTCCATTGCCTAATGATGTAATTCTGAACACAAGCAGAAAATATAAAGAGGCGCTTTTGAAGCTGACCGGAGAAAATCTCTTATAATGATTCCGGTGAATATAAAAATTAATGAGAAGGGAAATCTTCTTGTTAAATGGGATGATTCTTCCGAATCTGAAATGCAGCCGTCCCATTTGAGAAGATACTGCCCGTGCGCGGTGTGCGCCTCGCTTGAAGAAAATCATCATCACGATTCTATAAAAGTTTTTACAGACCGGCAGCTGAATATTTTAGATCTTAAATTAGTCGGTAATTATGCTCTCTCAATTTCCTGGGGAGACAACCATAACACCGGCATTTACGATTTCAGCTATTTGAAAAAAATTTCCGAATTATAAACTGAACTGACAAGATGGTTCTCCCTAATCAATTAACAGTCCTGCGAATAATACTTACTCCGGTTTTCTTAGTATTGTTTTTAATGGGTGATCCGTTAATGGTACAGTTGTCCTCTGTGGTTTTTGTCATTGCCGCGATTACGGATTGGTACGACGGCTGGCTCGCGCGCAAATTCAATTATATAACCGAGTGGGGAAAATTCATGGATCCGCTTGCTGATAAAATCCTGACCTCTACCGCATTCTTCGCATTCGTTTTTGTCGGTATTCTGCCGATGTGGATGGTTCTTATAATCGTTATAAGGGATATATTGATAACACTTCTGCGCATCTTCGCGGATCACAAAAAGATCTCATTTGCAACTTCAAGATCTGCGCAGGTAAAAACTTTTCTGCAGATGTTTTTTCTCTACTATCTTTTGGTTATTTACACATTGAACACATTCGAAAATCTTCACACCCGCTATTATAATATTTATGAATTATTATTCGGCAAAAATCTGATCTATTATTCCATGCTCTTCATTACATTGTTTACATTTATTACAGGCATTACTTATTTAGTAAACAACAGATTATTAATAAAACAGTTATTTAAAAAGTGAAGATAAATTTTATAGAAAAAACTCTCGGTTCAGGATTCTTCACCGGATATTTCCCCGTCGCATCCGGCACCTGGGGAAGCGCGGCGGCGCTAATTATCTATCTCATCCCCGGTTTTGAAAACCCCGCGCTGATGATCGGAATGATCTCTCTTTTTATTCTTATCGGCGTTCCGATTGGAGATAAATTCGAATCCGTCTACGGAAAGGATCCCAAGCAGTGCACAATTGATGAAGTGGTAGGTACCTGGATAACGCTTATCTTTCTTCCAAAAAAGATCTGGTGGATTGCACTTGCGTTTATTATTTGGCGAGCGTTAGATATTATTAAACCGTTCCCGGCAAGAAGATTGGAAAAGATAAAAGGGGGATGGGGAATTATGCTGGATGATATAGTTTCCGGAATCTATTCGTTTATCTCTATTCAATTAATAATTTATTTTTTCAACATGTTCTTCAATAAATAAAAATCATAGATGAAAGCTCACATTATTACCATCGGGGACGAAATACTTATCGGTCAAACCTTAAATACTAACGCTGCTTTTATAGGAGAAAAGCTGACCGGTCTTCAGATTAAAATCTCCTCCACAAGTGTAGTGCCCGATGAAGAGGAAACTGTAATTGAAGAATTTAATAATGCTTCATCAAATAGTGATCTGATAATAGTCACAGGCGGATTGGGCCCCACACACGATGATGTAACCCGCAAGTGCGCAGTCAAATATTTTAATACGGAATTGATTGAAAATGATGAAGTGCTCGGCGATATTAAAAAATATTTTGAGGCAAGAGGGAGAGTACTGACAGACACCAACCGGGGACAGGCGCTGGTTCCAAAAATTGCTGCTGTGATAAGGAACAGCCGGGGTACCGCGCCGGGATACTGGATAGAGAAGAATAAAAAAATATTTGTCTTCATGCCTGGTGTACCGTATGAAATGAAGATGATGATGGAAAATTTTGTCATTCCGAGATTGGAAGAAAATATAAAAAGAAAAACATTTACGGTTATAGACAATCTTCTTTCAACTGGAATTCCGGAATCGATGCTGTTCGACCGCTTAGGTAATATTGAAGAGCTTCTTCAAGGCGCTAAGATGGCATTCCTGCCGAGCCAGTTCGGCGTTAAAATGAGAATTACAGTCGAATCTGAAACAGAAGATTTGGCTAAAAATAAAATTTCTGAAATTGAACAGAAGATACGCGCAAAGGTAGGAAGATTTATTTTCGGCAAGAATGATGATACTCTTGAAGGTGTAATTGCAAAAATGATGATCGACCGGGGATTAAAATTATCAGTTGCAGAATCTTGCACGGGCGGTCTTATTCTGAACAGACTGACGAACATAAACGGCAGCAGTAAATTTTTAGAAAGAGGAGTTGTAGCTTACAGCAACGCCGCTAAGGTTGAACTGCTCCATGTAAGCGAAGACACGATTCAAAAATACGGCGCCGTAAGTTTGGAAGTGGCGCGCCAGCTTGCAGAAGGAGTTAAAGCAATAAGCGGTTCTGATATAGGTCTGGCGGTCACCGGTATTATGGGTCCTACCGGCGGCAACGAAAACAAACCCGTGGGATTGGTTTATATCGGCATATGCGATTCCAATATCTGCTCGGCTAAAGAATTCAGATTCGGCGACGACAGATTGTTGAACAAAGACCGTACATCTCAAGCCGCGCTTGATATGCTGAGAAGACTGCTTCTCGGAATTTCGGATGAAGATTAGAACTTTTATCGCACTCGATATTCCTGATCCGGCGATATCAGAAATGTTAAGGATCAGGGATTTTAATCTTGGCGGCGATGCCCGGGTCAGATGGGAATCAAAAGATAAACTTCACATAACTTTGAAATTTTTAGGAGAAACGGATTCGGATAAGATTCAAAATTATTCGAATGCACTGGAAGATCTTCTGGTTAATCATAAATCGATGAATCTTTCATTCAAAGAGTTCGGGCTTTTCAAAAGGGGAGAGGAATTAAAAATTTTGTGGGCGGGACTTAAAAAAAATGATGAGCTTACTGATTTAGCCCTGCAGATCGATAATCTTTTCTGTACGTTTGGATTTGAAAAGGAGAAAAGAAAGTTTAAACCGCATATTACTTTGCTTCGTTTCAGAGGGAATGAAGATCAGAAAAAAATTGTATCTTTAACCGGGTTAAAACTTCCTGCAATAGATTTTGTTTCAGACACAGTCACTTTTTACGAGAGTAAATTAACGGGGGGCGGATCGGTTTACCGGTCAATAAAGAAAATTTATTTGAAAAAATAATGGAGGAAAATTATGGCAGTTGACAAAGATGCCAGGCTGAAAATTTTGGAAGATACCATTGCTTCTATAGATAAAACTTACGGCAAAGGTACAATAATGAAGTTGGGAGACGGCGTTATTAATGCCGTTGAATCGATTTCCACCGGATCTCTCACATTGGATTACGCATTGGGAATAGGCGGTGTGCCGCGCGGAAGAATTGTTGAAATATACGGTCCGGAATCGAGCGGCAAGACAACATTATGTCTTCACATAATTGCTGAAGCTCAGAGGAACGGAGGGCTGGCGGCTTTCATCGATGCGGAACACGCAATGGATCTTAACTATGCAAAGCGTTTAAATGTAGATACTAAAAATCTTCTTCTCTCTCAGCCTGATTTCGGCGAACAGGCGCTGGAAATTGTCGACACACTCGTCAGGAGCAACGCGCTCGATGTCGTTGTTGTGGATTCGGTGGCTGCTTTGGTTCCACGCTCCGAAATTGAAGGAGATATGGGTGACCCCCAGATGGCAATGCAGGCGCGCTTGATGTCTCAGGCATTGCGTAAATTGACAGGCGCGATCAGCAAATCCAAAACCTGCGTGATATTTACAAATCAGTTGAGAAGCAAGATCGGCGTTATGTTCGGAAATCCGGAAACCACAACCGGAGGCAACGCGCTTAAGTTTTATGCATCCGTCCGTCTTGATATTAGAAGAGTAGGCGCGCTTAAAGACGGTCAAAACGTTTTTGGAAACAGGACAAAGGTTAAAATAGTAAAGAGTAAAGTAGCGCCTCCATTCAAAGAAGTTGAATTCGATATTCTTTACAACGAAGGGATAAGCAAAGCGGGAGAAATCATAGATCTCGCAAGCGACAAAAATATTTTGAACAAGAGCGGCTCCTGGTTTACTTATAAAGAAAACCGGTATCAGGGACGCGACCAGCTTAAAGCAAAAATGCTTGAGGATCAAGAACTTTTCGGCGCATTGGAAAAAGATGTAAAGAAAACTCTCGGCATGCTCAAAGAGGAACCGGCGGCTAAACCGGCAAAAGAAGAACCGGAAACTAAATCGAAGAAAAAATAAATTATGACCATAACTGCTCTTCAGAAGAAGGGAAGTAATGTATTAATAATTTTTGATTCGGGCGATCCCGTTACTCTGGATTACAGAACCGTGCTGGATAACGGTCTCCGGAAAAATGATTCGCTCAATGATGAGACTCTCGGCAGATTAATTAATGAAAGCTGTTTCCTTAAAATTAAGGATTCAGCTTTCAGATTATTGGGGAGAAGGCATCACTCAGTTTTCGAATTGAAAAAAAAACTTCTCACAAAAAAATTCCCGGCGGAGATAATTCATTCGGCGTTAAATGATTTGACCGAAAAAAAATTTTTGGATGATGCGCAGTTTGCTGCGGAATATGTGGAAGAAAGATCGCACAGAAAAAAGATCGGCATAAATAAATTAAGAGCCGAACTTTTCAAGAAGGGGATTAGCAGAGAGATTATAGAAAGTGTGCTTTTAAATGTTGATGGTGATTTAAGCTTGAGACAGGCTGCTGAACTTGCAGCAAAAAAATATAAATCACTTCAGCACAAAACGAGCGACCGGAAAAAACTGAAAGGGAAAATTTATTCGTTCTTGAGTTCCCGCGGTTTTGAATCTGAAGTAATTATGAAAGTATTGAATGATTTTGATTTTGGGGATGATTGATGATTTTTGGTCAATCAAAATGATTTTCCTATTTTTACACAAGAATTATCAAAATATATGAACAAATTTGCCGGAGTAGATTATTTCGAAGTTGATAGTCTTCTTACAGAAGATGAAATAATGGTGCGCGGCTCTGTGCGCGAATTTGTAGATCAAAAAGTAATACCCGTTATAGAAAAACATTACCACGAAGAAAAATTTCCTCTCCATCTGATTCCAAAACTTGGCGAACTAGGATTGCTCGGAATTACTCTGCCGCAGGAGTACGGCTGTGCGGGAATGAACAATGTGGCTTACGGCTTAGTGATGCAGGAATTGGAAAGAGGTGACAGCGGCATAAGAAGTTTTGTCTCTGTTCAATCCTCGCTCGTAATGTATCCCATCTTCACATTCGGTTCAGATGAACAGAAAAAATTCTGGCTCCCTAAATTGGCGGCAGGTGAAAAGATTGGTTGTTTCGGTTTAACCGAACCTGATTTCGGATCGAATCCTGCAGGGATGCTTACAAGAGCAGAGAAAGTTGCAGAAGGTTATAAACTCAACGGCGCAAAGATGTGGATAACGAACGGGACAATTGCGGATGTCGCCGTAGTCTGGGCAAAGCTTGACGGTGAAGTGCGCGGCTTCTTAGTAGAAAAAGGAACGAATGGATTTTCTGCGCCGGAGATGAAAGGAAAACATTCCCTCAAAGCATCCGTCACTTCTGAATTGATTTTTGAAGATTGTGTAATTCCCGCAAGAAATATTCTTCCCGGAAGCAAAGGATTAAAATCTCCCCTCATGTGCCTCAACCAGGCGCGCTTCGGAATTGCATGGGGAGTTGTAGGATCTATGATGGCGTGCTACGATGCAGCACTCAATTATTCAAAATCCAGAATTCAGTTCGGCAAACCGATTGCCGGATTTCAGATGACGCAGGAAAAATTGGTTTACATGATTACGGAGATAACTAAAGCACAGCTGCTCAATCTTCAGCTCGGCAGACTGAAGGATTCTAACAAATTAAAACATACTCAAGTCTCACTTGCAAAAAGGAACAACTGCGAGAAAGCTCTGGAGATAGCGAGGAGCGCAAGAGAAATATTAGGCGCAAACGGAATTCTGAATGAGTATCCTGTT
This sequence comes from Bacteroidota bacterium, assembly GCA_021812705.1. GTDB lineage: Bacteria > Bacteroidota > Ignavibacteria > Ignavibacteriales > Melioribacteraceae > Fen-1258. The sequence goes on from JAKAMT010000066.1 coordinate 8,856, forward strand.
ATGCGCCATTCACAGAATTTGGAATCGGTAAAAACTTACGAGGGCACGCACGAAATGCATACATTGATTGTGGGTGAAGATATAACCGGCTTAGCCGCGTTCAATTGAAACTTGAGACCACTTTGCGTGGTCTTTTTTGTATATAAAAAGAGGTTAACATGAAAACAAATAAAAAAATTGAATTCGAAGGACTCACTTTCGACGATATACTTTTAATTCCGGCAAGATCAAAAGTGCTCCCCAGGGAAACAGATATTTCTGCTTATCTAACAAAAGAAATAAAGCTTAATATCCCGTTCCTTTCCGCCGCCATGGATACGGTGACCGAATCCCAAATGGCAATTGCAATGGCCGCGCAGGGAGGTATCGGAATTATTCATAAAAATATGAGCATTGACAAGCAAGCCGATGAAGTGGATAAAGTAAAACGGTCGGAAAGCGGAATGATTGTTAATCCTATTACTCTTACTCCGGACAGAACAATCAAGGATGCGGAAGAACTTATGTCCAAATACCATATTTCCGGAATTCCCGTTGTAGACGAGAAGGGAAAATTAGTCGGCATACTCACGAACCGGGATCTACGTTTTGAACGCTCGGGCAATAAATTAGTAAGCCAGCTTATGACAAAAGAAAATTTGGTAACCGCTCCTTTGGGAACCACATTACTCGAAGCAGAAAAGATTCTGCACAAATACAGAATAGAAAAACTTCCCGTTGTCGACAGGAAAGGAATTATCAAAGGTCTTATTACTTATAAAGACATCATGAAGAAGAAAACATTTCCATTCGCCTGCAAAGACGATCTGGGCAGACTGAGAGTGGGTGCCGGAGTTGGAGTGACAGGCGATACGCTGAAACGGGTTGAGGCGCTGGTTTCTGCGAATGTTGATGTAATTGTTGTAGATACTGCGCACGGACATTCCGAAGGAGTTCTGAAAAAAGTAAAAGAGATAAGAAAAAATTTCAAAAACGTACAGCTCATTGCTGGAAACATTGTAACTAAAGAAGCCGCTCTGGAACTTGCCGCTGCTGGCGTGAATGCGGTTAAAGTAGGAATCGGCGCCGGATCAATCTGTACAACAAGAGTTATTGCCGGAGTAGGCGTTCCACAAATAAGCGCTGTTATGGAAGTTGCTCAGGCGCTCAAGAATAAAAATATTCCAGTTATATCGGATGGCGGCGTCAAACAAACCGGCGATGTGGCTAAAGCAATTGCCGCAGGCGCTGATACGGTGATGATGGGAGGAATGCTTGCCGGAGTTGATGAAACTCCCGGCGAGAAAGTTCTTTTCGAAGGAAGAAGCTTTAAAGTTTATAGGGGGATGGGCTCACTCGGCGCGATGAAACAGGGTAGCAGCGACAGATATTTTCAGGATATGGAAGCGGATATTAAAAAACTTGTACCTGAAGGAATTGAGGGAAGAGTGCCGTTCAAAGGATCTCTTGCAGATACAATTTATCAGTTCGTTGGAGGATTGAGAGCAGCAATGGGATACTGCGGCGCTAAAACAATTTCTGATCTTAAATGGAAATCTAAATTTGTTAAAATCTCAAGTGCAGGTTTGAGAGAAAGTCACCCTCATGATGTATTGATAACAGAAGAAGCGCCGAATTATCAGATGAGCAAAAAATTATAACTGATTATTAACCTAAATTTATTTGCAATTATGTTCAAAGTTCTAGTTATTGCTTACTACTATCCTCCGCTCGGCTTAAGCGGCGTTCAGCGCACGCTTAAATTTACTAAGTACATGAAAAAATACGGGTGGGAGCCGACTGTTATAACAACCGGCAATGTGGCCTATTTTGCTCACGATTTTTCTCTGATGAAAGAAGTTGAAGATGCAGGTATCAGAGTAATCCGGACCGAAGCCTTCGACGTGAATTCGATTCTCGGAAAACGGTTCGAAACAGTCAGCATGCCAAAAGAATTTATACGGAAAATTTTGTCACGGCTCAGCAAGGCTTTTTTTATTCCCGACAATAAAAAATCATGGTCGAAAAAAGTTTACAAAGAGGGGAAAGAACTTCTTCAAAAAGAAAAATTTGATCTGATTTTTGTATCAGGTCCTCCATTCTCCGGTTTTGTGGCGGCATCAAAACTAAAAAAGGAATTTAATATTCCTCTATTTCTGGACTACCGTGATCTCTGGCTCGGAAATCATTTTGCTTTTTATCCGACTCCATACCATAAATACAAACATAAAAAACTGGAATATGCCGCACTGCGTTCCGCCGAAAAAATTATCGTTATTAACCGCCGTATTAAAGAAGAAATTCTTCTTTCATATCCGTTCCTTTCATTTAAGGATATTGACATTATTCCGCACGGATTCGACCCGGCGGATTTTTATGGCAATGAAGTTAAGCCTCCTGCCTCGGGTAAAATGAAATTGACATATGCTGGAATCTTTTACGAGAATATAACCCCTGAATATTTTTTACGGGCATTTAAATTGATAGCATCAGAACGACCCGATGTTGCAGCGAATATTGAATTGGAATTTGTCGGGCATCTGCGCAAAGAGAATAAAAAATTGATACTGGAGTTGGGGCTTAGTGAATTTATCCACGATCTCGGCTATCTGGAACACAGCGAGACTGTGAAAAGATTAAAAGTTGCCGATGTTCTCTGGATGATGATAGGAAAACTTAAAAATGCTGATACAATCTCTACCAGTAAATTGTTCGAATATATCGGTTCCAGAAAGCCTATCCTCGGCTCCGTCGTTGACGGCACTGCCAAATCAACCTTGATAGAATACGGCGCTTCCTTTATCACTTCCCCCGATAACATTATGGAGATAAAGGATAAGATCATAGAGATATACGAGCTATTCAAAAAGAAAAAACTCCCGCTGCCGAATGAAGAATTTGTAGAAAAACATAACCGTGATCTTTTAACAGAGCAGCTTACTAAATCATTCCAATTTTATCTAAAGGCAGACTGATGAATATCTTGGTGATCGGATCAGGCGGAAGAGAACACGCCCTGGCTTCTAAAATAAGGGAGCAAGCCGGGTGCGATAAATTATATATTATTCCGGGCAATCCCGGCACCGGATTGATCGGCGAAAATGTCCAGATGAATCAGGATGATCATGAATCGATTCTGAAATTTGCACTCGCGAATAAGATAGATCTTACAGTAATTGGTCCGGAAAAACCGCTGATTGACGGACTTGCAGATAAAATGAGGGAAGCAGGATTAAAAGTCTTCGGCCCTTCAAAAAAAGCGGCACGAATTGAAGGGGAAAAATCATTCGCAAAACATCTGATGAAGGATTATAAAATCCCGACCGCATCTTTTGAAATCTACAATAAAGAAAATTATGATTCGGCTGTAACTTATTTGAAAAAAATAAATTATCCAACCGTGATTAAAGCAGATGGTATTGCTGCAGGGAAAGGGGTGCTTATAGTTGATTCGTTTGAAGATGCAAAAGAAGCATTGAAGGAGTGCTTTGTTAATTGCTCTTTTGGATCAGCTGGCGACAAGGTAGTAATTGAGGAATTTATGACCGGTCAGGAAGCCTCTATTTTTGCAATTACAGACGGAACAGATTTTATTCTTCTGCCGGCGGCTCAGGATCATAAAAGAATTTTTGACGGCGACCGCGGCAAGAATACCGGCGGAATGGGCGCTTATGCTCCCACTCCATTCGTCAATGAAAAAATTATTAAAGATGTTGCGGCAAAAATTGTTGATCCGACCCTCAAAGCTTTACGCGAGATCGGTACGCCGTTTGTCGGCTGCCTCTACTGCGGACTGATGCTCACAGATCAAGGTCCAAAAGTAGTGGAGTTCAATTGCCGGTTCGGCGATCCGGAAACGCAGGTCGTTCTTCCCTTACTTAAAGGGGATTTTATCAGGCTTCTTTATTCTGCCTCATCGGGCAGACTGGAAAAGAATTCTGTGGAGTATAACGGCGGCGCTTCTGTTTCAGTTGTTATAGCATCAGGAGGATATCCGGATAAATTCGAGAAGGGAAAAGAGATTACGGGATTGAATAAACTTCCTGAAAATGTGAAAGTATTTCACGCGGGAACAAAAATTGTTGATGGAAAAATTCTTACAAACGGGGGAAGAGTTTTAAATGTGACTTCTTTTACTGAAAGGAATAATCTGCCGGAAGCAAAAAAATTGGCTTACAATGCAATTCCGCAAATAAAATTCGAAGGAATGCATTACAGAACGGACATTTCTGATAAAGCATTAAAATAGATCAGCCGGGAGGCCAGTTCATTTTTCTTCCGCCCAAAAGATGCATGTGCAGATGATATACCTCCTGCCCTGAATCCGGACCGCAATTTAAAACCAAACGGAATCCCGTCTCGTGGACTTTCATCTCCTTCGCTATTTTATTTGCTGCCTCGTACAAGGCGCCAAGAAGTTTTGTGTGCTTCTTCGGATCGATGTCTCGTGTGGTCTCAATTTCGGTAATCTTGGGAATTATGATCACATGTACCGGCGCCTGTGGATTGATATCTTTAAATGCGAGCACTTCATCTGTCTCGTACACAATGTGTGCGGGAATCTCTTTACGGATAATTTTGGAAAATATTGTTTCTCCCATAACTAATCCTTTTCGATTTCATATTTTTTTAATTTATTGTAGAGATGCGAACGCTGTATGCCCAGTATATCGGCAGTCTTGCTTATGTTCCATCCGTTTGCATTCAGCTGTTTAAGAATGAATGCTTTTTCCGCTTTTTCCTTGAATTCCTGGAAACTGTTGGAGATGTTCAGAAGATCGTCTGCATCTGCCGAAGAAATTTGAGTTAGGGCAGCGACATCCTTTTCGTTGATTTCAGTTTTGGGAATCATTATTACAATTCTTTCAACAACATTTCTAAGCTCTCTTACATTTCCTTTCCAGGGCAAGGATTGAAATGCTTTTATTGCGGAGTCAGTATAATGTTTGATTGCAAATCTGTTTTTGTCGCACACCAGTTTTGTAAAGTGCTCTACAAGCAGAGGAATGTCTTCTCTTCTTTCACGCAGCGGGGGAACGTGAATGGGAATTACATTTAGCCGGTGAAAAAGATCCTCTCTGAAATTTCCTTTTTTAATCTCTTCCTGCAGATCCTTATTTGTTGCAGAGATGATCCGCACGTCAACTTCAATTTTGGAATTTCCGCCTACTCGCTCAATTTTTCCCTCTTCAATGGCGCGCAAAACTTTTGCCTGCGCCTGAAGACTCATATCCCCAATTTCGTCGAGAAAAAGATTTCCTCCATTTGCCTGCTCGAATTTTCCGGTGTGCTGTTTTACAGCGCCTGTGAATGATCCCTTCTCATGACCGAACAATTCAGATTCTATAAGTTCATGATGAATAGCGGCGCAGTTCACTTCAACTAGATCGATTTTAGATCTTCCGCTTTGCCTGTGGATCTCCTGCGCTACCAGTTCTTTTCCGGTTCCATTTTCTCCGGTAATCAAAATACGCGCATCTGTCTTTGCAACTCTGGAAATCGTTTCCTGAATTATCCTTACGGCAGCGCTGCCTCCGATAATCTTTTCCGAGCCGGTAATTTCATTCTTCAGCTTTTTATTCTCTTTTGAAAGTGCGGACTGTTCAACGGCGTTTCTCACGCTGATTAAAAGCTTATCCCTGTCAATCGGTTTTTCCAAAAAATCGAATGCGCCTAGTTTAGTGGATTTGACCGCGTTTTCAACGCTTGCGTGCGCAGAAATCATTATCACTTTCAGATCAATCCCTTTTTCATTAAGCCAGCTCAAAACTTCGAATCCGTTTTTACCGGGCATCTGAATATCCAGAAGGAGAGCGTCATAATTACCGGATTCCAATTTCAGCAGACCTTTTCCTGAATCGCTTGTGTAATCCACAAGATAATCTTCGTATTCAAGAATCATTTTTATGCTTTCGCATATCTCGCGTTCGTCGTCGATCACTAAAATTGATTTCATTGGAATATTCTTAAATATAATAGTTGATAAATTTTTAAAGCTTCAGACGGTTTCGCGTTAGGATTGTTTTTTACCATCAACGCGAAAAATTCGCCGAGATGATTTGCAATCAAATCGCGCTCGTCATAACCGCCCTGTAGAAAAAATCCCTGCTCGAAATACTCGACAAAAATACCTAGAAATTGGGACAAATTGAAAAAACTTACG
>JAKAMT010000067.1 GCA_021812705.1 Bacteroidota bacterium
ACGATAGCGTTCTTAACAGATTTACTTTTAAGACGCTGTTCAACATTATTTACAATCATGATACCTCCGAAAGAATTATTATAAAATAACGATTCTTCCTTTGGGTATCATATGATACTAACTATAAATAAAACGTGAGACGTGAAACGAGAAACACGTAGGGTCGAGGTCTCCTCGACATTTAGGATCGCACCTGTTAGGTGAAACGTTAGACGTGAGACGGTTGGGCAAGAGGTAAAAGGTAAAAGGCGAGAGAAATTTTTTAAAATAAAAAACCGGTTCATGCGAACCGGTTTTTTTATAATCTGATGCAATCTTATTTTATTTAACGCCGACAGATTCTTTTGCAAACACCTTCTGAAGTTCTCTCGGTTTTCTATTTTTGAACGCGCCTTTGTGATAAGCATAGCCCGCTACTAAAGGCATTGCAAGCGTAGCTTCGGAGTAAACCATCTGCTCGAAAGTGGTTTCAACTTTTCCCCATGAGCTTGCTTCTTTTAATGTTGAAGAGGAGAGCGCGCCGTCTCTTACATCCGCAACTGTAATCTGAACCGCGTATTTGTGCATCGGAGCTTCATCCGCTAAAATTTCTGCGGCAACTACTATATCCTGTGTGAAGTTTTTGGGAACGCCGCCGCCTATCATGAAGATACCGGTCTCTTTTACATTCAATTTAATCTGTGTCAATTCATAAAAATCTTTGCCGGAATCGATTGATACATGCTTATCCGGATTGTTGTGCTGATGCATAACAATTCCGAATCCGGCCGAGCAATCGGAAAATGCCGGAACGAAAATCGGCACATTCTTTTTATAAGCGGCATAGATTACGCTGTCTTCCACTTTCGGTCCGCCGTTTTCATCCAGATATTTTCCAAAGTGCCACAGGAGTTCGCGTGATGAATACGGTTTCGGTTCAAGCGAATCGAAAATTTTTGCCGTCGTATCGTCGCACACTCTTAATTCATCTTCGTCTATAAACGTATCATAAATTCTGTCAATGTGAAGATCGCGCATTACATTGTCGTCAACAAACGGAGTGCCGATATAATGCTTAAATCCGAGCGCTTCAAAGAAATCCTGATCTACCATCAGCGCGCCGGTGGAAACTATGGCATCTACCATATTGTTGTTAACAAGATCGAACACCACGCGTTTTAATCCCGCGCTGAAAATGCTTCCGGCAAGCGTTAAGATAACCGCGCAGTTTTCATCCTTCACCATCATCTCAAATATTTTGGATGCGCGGTTCAGATCTCTCGCGCTGAAGGCCATGCCCTCCATGGAATCCACTAACTTTACAACGTTGTGTTCTTTTATGTCTATGTGCTTTATCACCTCTTTGAGGTAATCTTTCTTTGTCGCCATTTTTATTCCTTGTGATTAATAATTTTGGTTACAAAAATAAGAAAAACAGTTAATAGTTGATAGTTAAGAGTTAACAGTTTTAGAAAAATGAATTCAGATTGCTAAAAAAACTTTTTAGCAACCGAAAGAATTCCCTGTTTCCAGGGAACGCGGTGGCTTATGCCGGACTGGTTTTTAAAAGATTCCAGATTTTCGAGATACCACTTATAATTTCTGATAAGAGCATCTTTGTTCGAATATTTAGGCGAGAAGTCCAAGATCTTTTCCGCTTTTTCTATCGATACGAATGAATCTTTGGATGCCGTTTCATAAACCCATTTATAGAGGGGAGAGAGTTTAAGGAATTCTAAAAATTTGAGCATGAAGATCGCAGGTGCCGCGGGAAGTCCGATAATTTTTTTACCGAAGCCGGCACAATCGAGCACCGACTGATAATCCTCTTTCATCGTTGTAAAATTCTTTGCCCCGATATTAAAAGTATCATTCACTTTTTCTTTTGGAAGTGTAATGCATTTATGAATCGCTTCGCAGAGGTCTTCCACATCAAGAAGCTGATAGCGGTTCGTTCCATTTCCGATCATCGGAAAATTTTTTCCGTCCTTTGCCCAATCATACAGAAGTGCAAACACGCCGAGCCGTTCCGGTCCGATAAATGATTTTGGGCGAAGAATTGGTACGCACATTCCTTTTGACCGGAACTCGAGGCATACATTCTCTGCCTCGATCTTTGCTTTGCCGTAAGGCCCAACTCCATCCAGCTTATCGGTCTCGTACAGCGGATGATGATCCGGTATTCCGTATACTGCAGTCGATGAGATATGAATAAATCTTTCAATCTTTTTCATAAACGCTTCATGAAGAAGAAGTCGTGTCCCTTTAACCTCGGTGGAAAAAATTTCTTCATTACTGTAGAGAGGAAGTGCCGCGGCAGTGTGAATTACCAGATCGATATTATTCAAGGCAGATTCCACCGTAACGCGGTTTCTTATATCGCCCTGGATAATTTTAACTTTGCCGGACATATCGGGATAAATAAATTCCGCGATATCCAAAGAAACCACATTATAGCCTCGTTCAACAAGATAGCGGATCAGATTTATACCCAGGAAGCCGGCGCCTCCGGTCACAAGAATGTTCATTCATTCCCCAGAATTTGCTCATCAAATGTAGTTAAAAATGGATTTTAATGACAAAAACAAAGAAACAATTCTTCCATCGGGTCAAAACGGGGGCTGCAGGCGGTTTTTGAGAAGAAAATTTTAAATAAACGTTTCTTGACATTCTAGCCGTATAGAAATATATTTACACCCTTTGAAAAATAGCATTTTGCTTTTGGAGGATGTTTTGAAGCAGGAAAAAATCACAAAATTTATTAAGCCGGAAGACGCAAATCAGAAATGGTATATCATTGATGCCAAAGATAAAGTATTAGGGCGTTTAGCTGCCAAAGCTGCCCGCGTTATCCGCGGAAAAGAAAAACCAGTTTTTACACCAAATATGGATGCCGGTGATTTCGTTATTGTTATCAATGCTGATAAAGTGCGCATGACCGGAAAAAGAGAGATACAAAAAACGTATTTCACTCACTCAATGTATCCGGGCGGTGCAAAAGTCAGAAGCTATGCTGAGATGATGGCTAAGAAACCGGAATTCGCTGTGGAAACAGCCGTAAAAGGGATGCTTCCTAAAACTAAGTTGGGAAAACAATTAATTAAAAAATTAAAAGTATATGCAGGTGAAAGCCATCCGCATGGCGCTCAGAAACCTGAAGTATTAAGCTTTTAACGGAGTAATTTGATGGCAGATAAAATTTTTGTCGGAAGAAGAAAAAACGCTGTTGCCCGTGTCTATTTGAGAAACGGTTCCGGTAAAGTTACTGTGAATGATAAAGAAGTTGAAAAATATTTTCCTTTGAAAGAGCACAGAGACAACCTCCTGCTTCCTTTCATTGCAACCGAAACATTAGGCAAATATGATGTATTTGCTAATGCTGCGGGCGGCGGTATTTCAGGTCAGTCCAATGCCATCCGTCTCGGAATTTCCAGAGCACTTGAAGAGATTAATGCTGAATACAGACCTTCACTGAAATCGGAAGGACTCCTTAAAAGAGATCCTAGAATGGTTGAACGTAAAAAATACGGCCAGAAGAAAGCACGTAAAAGATTCCAATTCTCTAAGAGATAAAATTTCAAGCCCGGCTCTTTTGAGCCGGACTTTTTATAAATTAATTAACAACATTCATACTCTCGGATTTGCCCCCTGTGCCCCATAAAAAAGGGGTGGAAGGCAAAAATGAAAAGAGTAGAAGAAAAACAGGAGATAAAATGCCACGAGTAGAACTCACTACCCTTATTGAATCCGGTGCTCATTTCGGGCACTTAACACGCCGCTGGAACCCTAAAATGAAACCATACATCTTCATGGAGAAGAATGGTATTCATATTGTCGATTTGAAAAAAACTCAGACAGCAATTGACGCAGCCGCTGCAGCAATGACAGAAATTGTTTCTCAGGGCAAACGCGTACTTTTTGTCGGCACTAAAAAGCAGGCAAAAGGCACAATCGCCGCAGAAGCAAAACGTTCGGACAGCAACTGGGTAAGCGAACGCTGGTTAGGCGGAATGCTCACAAATTTTCAGACTATTCGCAAAAGCATCAAGCATCTTCAGAATATTGAGAAGATGGAGAGCGACGGAACATTTGAAAAAATAACAAAGAAAGAACGTCTTGTATTAACACGCGAAAAAGATAAACTGAGAAAAGTATTGGACGGTGTTGAATCCTTACAGAAAATGCCTGGCGCGCTTTTCGTAGTCGATATCAAAAAAGAAGCTATTGCAGTTAATGAAGCTATAAAATTGAATATACCTATCTTCGCAATCGTAGATACAAACTGCGATCCGGATCCGATAGATCATATCATTCCAGCCAACGACGACGCTTCTAGAGCGGTTGAAGTGATTACAAAAATAATTGCAGATGCAGTTATAGAAGGAAATGCGAAGGCAAAAGAATTAAGAGCGCATGAAGTTGCAGAAAAAGAAAAAGAGAAAAAAGATGAAGCCGAACAGGAAACTGATAAGAAAGATGCAAAAGGAAAAGTAAGAAGAGTAAGAATAGACGGAAAAGACGACAAGAGAGCTCCTAGAGGAGACAGAAAAGAGAGAGGTGATAGACCGGCTCACAAATCGGAAGCTAAACCCGAAAAAGGCTCGGAAGCTAAATCCGAATAATCTGTAAATAAAAATATTTGAAATCATTGAGGTAAACAGATAATGGAAGTAACTGCTAATCAAGTTAAAGAGTTAAGAGAAAAAACAGGCGCTGGAATGATGGACTGCAAAAAAGCTCTGGCTGAGTCCGGAGGAGATTTTGAAAAAGCAGTCGAGATCTTGAGAAAAAAAGGCGCTTCTGTTGCGGCTAAAAGAGCCGAGAGAACTGCAAACGAAGGGATCGTGCTTACAAGCGTTTTTAACGGCGGAAAATCTGCGGCAATTCTTGAAGTTAACTGCGAAACAGATTTTGTTGCTAAGAGCGACGACTTTATTAATTTCTCCAATTTTGTAATGGATCTGCTTTTAAGCGGCAAACCCGCCGATGTTCCTGCGTTATTGCAGTTGAGCAAAGACGGAAAAAGCGTGGCGGATGAATTAAACACGCTTATCGGAAAAATCGGAGAGAAAATTGAAATCTCCCGCTTTGCAATGGACAACACATCGAATGGCGAGATAGTCGATTATATTCATATGGGTTCTAAGCTCGGCGTTTTGGTTGAAGCAGAGAATGTTCCGGCCGCAAACGCAGAAGAGTTTAAGCCGATTCTTAAAGACATTGCAATGCAGGTTGCTGCAATGAGACCGATCTCGATCTACAGAGACGAAGTTGATAAAACTTTGATTGAGAAAGAAGTTGAAATCTACAAAGAGATTGCTCGTAAAGAAGGAAAACCGGAGCAGATTCTTGAAAAGATAGCTCTGGGCAAGCTGAATAAATTTTACGAAGAAAACTGCCTCTTTGAACAGGCATTCGTAAAAGACAATACGAAAAAAGTAAGCGGCCTTGTTGAGGAGTTCAACAAGAAAAATTCCGCGCAGGCCAAGCTGGTCAAGTTCAGACGATTTCATCTGAGCGATGAAAATAAATGATTCTCTAAAAGGTCTTATTTTTTAATAAGACCTTTTTTTTTATATTGGAATTGAATTATGAAAAATCATCTTAAATATAAACGAATTCTTCTAAAGCTTAGCGGCGAATCGTTGGCGGGCACAAATGATTTCGGAATAGATCCGAAAGTGCTCGACTTTTTTGCGGATGAAATAAAAAAGGTTCATTCGCTTGGAGTTCAGGTGGGCATTGTAATCGGCGGGGGAAATATCTACCGGGGACTCAATTCCGACGGACAGGGGATCGACCGTGTAACCGGCGACCAGATGGGAATGCTGGCAACAATAATCAATTCGCTAGCCCTTCAGAATGCGTGCGAGAATAAAGGAATGTTCACCCGACTTATGACAGCCATCAGCATGGATTCGATAGCAGAACCGTACATCAGAAGAAGAGCCATACGGCATCTGGAAAAGGGAAGAGTAGTTATTTTCGGCGCAGGCACGGGGCATCCGTATTTCAGCACGGACACAGCCGCCTCTCTCAGAGCAGTAGAAATTGAAGCGGATGCGATCTTTAAAGGAACGCGTGTGGACGGAGTTTTTGATTCCGATCCGGAAAAAAATCCAGATGCGTCTCTCTTTGCGGAAATTTCATACTCGGACGTGATGCAGAAAAATTTAAGAGTGATGGATCTTACCGCTATCAGTTTGTGCAAAGAAAATAATCTCCCCATAATTGTTTTCAATATGGACAAGCCGGATAATCTGCTTAAAGTAGTGACAGGCGAAAATATCGGAACATCTGTTCGAAGTTTATAAAAAATATAAAGTGAAATATTTTGAGAGGATTTTATGATTAATCATCAGCAAATCAAAGATGCGCGCCACAAGATGGATAAAACCGTAGAGGCGTTTAGAAACGAAATAGTGAAGATCAGAACAGGCAAGGCGACTACTGCGCTTTTGGATGGAATCAAAGTTGATTATTACGGAACGATGAGTCCGCTGAATCAGGTTGGCAACGTGACGGTTCTTGATGCGCATACAATTGCAATTACACCGTGGGATAAGAGCATGGTGCAGGCAATTGATAAGGCAATCCTGGCATCAGACCTCGGCTTGAATCCGATAAGCGACGGGACGAATATTAAAATTCCTATTCCCCCGCTTAATGAGGAGAGAAGAAAAGATTTAGTTAAGCTTGTCAAAAAGTTCGGCGAAGAATCTAAAGTAGCATTAAGAAATGTGAGACGTGACGCCAATGATCATCTGAAGAAGATGGAGAAGGAGAAGCAGATTACGGAGGACGAATTGAAGGAAGCCGAGAAGGAGACGCAGAAACTGACGGATGAGCATATTGTAAAGCTTGAAGAAATTATAAAGCATAAAGAAAAAGAGATTATGGAAGTGTGATTGCTGCTAGGCTTAAGCTAAAGGTGCCAGTAGAAATTTAGAACCCGGCAAGCGCCGGGTTTTTATATATATATCGTCGAGGAGTGGTCCTCGACGGCCAGTGTCCTCAACGGCCAGTGTCCTCAACGGCAGAATTAGCAATAGTTCCAGAAGACAGAAATAATTTAAAAACAAAAATGCCAATAAATATGGAGTTTTTATTCGATATTTAGATTAATCTTTAATAGTTTTTTGTTTCAGAATAAATCCATAATTTTTGTAAGACAATAAAATCTTATTTACTGCTTAGTCATTAAAAAATAATTAAGGAATTCAGGTTATGAGTACCAAAAAAGAAGAAGCTCTGCTGTATCACAGTACTGGCAGGAAAGGAAAAATCCAGGTGGTTCCTACCAAGCCATGTTTTACAGCCCATGAGCTTTCGCTTGCTTATACGCCGGGTGTTGCAGAACCGTGCAGAGAGATTGAAAAGAATGATGACGATGTTTACAAGTATACTGCAAAAGGAAATTTGGTTGCGGTCGTTTCGAACGGAACCGCTGTTCTTGGCTTGGGTGATATTGGTCCTCATGCGGGCAAACCGGTTATGGAAGGTAAAGGTGTTCTATTCAAAAGATTTGCCGATATCGATGTATTCGACATTGAACTCAAAACGCATGATCAGAATGAAGTAATCAAAGCCGTTCAGCTTCTTGAACCAACTTTCGGGGGAATTAATCTTGAAGATATCAAAGCTCCCGAATGTTTTGACATCGAGGAAGAATTGAAACGCACAATGAACATTCCTGTCTTCCACGATGATCAGCACGGTACAGCAATTATTTCCTGCGCGGCTCTTATCAATGCGGTTGAAATCGCAGGTAAAAAATTAGATAAGATACGCATCGTAGTAAACGGCGCTGGTGCCGCCGCTATATCATGCTGCAATCTCTATGTTGCCGCAGGTGTTAAAAAAGAAAACATCGCAATGTTCGATACCAAAGGGCACATTAACCACAAACGCACCGATCTTAACAGATACAAGGATAAATACGCCACCGACGAATCATACAAGGATCTGGCAGATGCTATGAAAGGTGCCGATGTGTTTATCGGTCTCTCTAAAGGAAATGTTGTTTCTAAGGATATGGTAAAAGTGATGGGTAAAAATCCTATCGTATTCGCAATGGCCAATCCCGATCCTGAAATTAAATATGAAGATGCTGTTGACGCGCGCAAAGATATAATTATGGCTACCGGAAGAAGCGATTATCCGAACCAGGTTAATAACGTATTGGGTTTCCCTTTCATTTTCCGCGGTGCGCTTGATGTACGCGCCTCGCAGATAAATGAAGAGATGAAGATGGCGGCAACAAAAGCGTTGGCTCAGCTGGCCCGTGAAAAAGTTCCGGAAGTAGTGCTCAATGCCTACGGCGGCGCTGAATTTTCATTCGGTCCGGAATATATTATTCCTAAACCGTTCGACCCGCGCGTATTGTGGACTGTCGCTCCGGCTGTTGCTAAAGCTGCTATGGATACAAAAGTTGCAAAAAATCCTATTACGGATTGGGAAGCCTACAAAGTCGAACTTCAGGAACGGCTGGGATTCTCGACTGAAATTGCGAGAGTGATGGTTCATAAAGCTCAACAGGATCCGCGCAAAGTAGTTTACACGGAAGGGGAAGAAGAAAAAATTATCCGCGCTGCAGTTGCGGCAAGCGATGAAAATATTGCCAAACCGGTTCTGCTCGGAAATGAAGAAGTTATAAAGACAAGAATTGAAGATCTTGGTTACGATCTTAAGAAATTTGAAATCATTGATCCTATCACCAGTCCCAAAGCAGCCATCTATGCTGAGGAATTTTACAAGAAAAGACAAAGAAAAGGCGTTACACCTAGAGAAGCAAAAGCCCTGATACATGAGCCGAATTATTTCGGTGCTATGATGGTTGAGATGAACGATGCGGATGCTATGGTAGGCGGTTTAACACAGCATTACCCGCAGACTATACGTCCTGCACTCCAGTGCATAGGTGTAAAGAAAGGATTAAATCTTGTCTCCGGAATGTATATCGTTATAATCAAAAGAAAAGTATTTTTCTTTGCGGATTGTACAGTGAATGTGGATCCGACTGCCGAGGAACTTGCAGAAATTGCAATCACGACTGCAGAAGCGGCAATGGCTTTCGACATCACACCCAAGATCGCAATGCTTTCGTTCAGCAATTTCGGAAGTGCGCCGTATCCGCAATCAAGAAAAGTTGCGGAAGCTGTTGATATTGTGAAAAAGAAACGTCCTGATTTGATGATCGACGGAGAAATGCAGGCAGACACCGCGGTTGTAGCAGAGAGAATGGAAAAGGATTTCCCGTTCTCAACTCTGAAGGGAGATGCAAACGTGCTTATCTTCCCGACTCTCGAAGCCGGAAACATCTCTTACAAACTTCTGCAGCGCTTGACAGACGCAACCGTTATAGGTCCAATACTTCTCGGAATGAAAAAACCGGTTCATGTTATTCAGAGAGGCGACACGGTTAATGATATTATCAATATCACGGCAATAGCAGTTGTAGGAGCAAATATTCGCAAGTAATAATGTTCTCGTTTTTTTTGCCTAAAAAAGAGGCTGTCTTAAAAGTGTCATTTTGATGATTCATGAGTGGAGATTGATTTACCATATCAATTCTCCGTCATTAAAGTTTACTTTTGAGACAGCCTCTTCCTTTTTTATATTGCAGTGAGATAATTTTGTCTTCAATATTAACTAACGGCAAAATTAGGATGATCAAGAATATCCTATATATATCCGGCAGCATTGTTATCTTTTTTGCGGGTGTAATTCTTTACGGGGTTATTCTTAACCTTAGGGAAGTAACGCTCCGCAATGCGATGGCTGAGAAAGGAATAAGCAGGCTGGAGGATGTCTCGCTTATCGTTGACCGGAAAAATTACAGGATTGAACTTTATGCGGATAAGGTTTTTGTTAAGTCTTATAAGGCGGTATTCGGAAAAAATTCAGGCATCCTAAAATCCTCGGCGCACGACAACGTAACCCCGATTGGAAATTACTTAGTCTGCGGAATGGATTCTTCATCCCGGTACCATAAATTTATTCATCTTAATTATCCGAATGAGAGGGATGCGGCGGAAGCCTTGAAGCAATCGTATATAAATCAGGATGAATTCAATGCGATCTTGCTGGCGGATAAAAAAAATGAATGTCCTCCTGAAGAAACGAAGCTCGGCTCTCTAGTAGGAATACACGGAATAGGCACTTACAATATTATTTTCAAAAATCTGCCATTCACATTCAACTGGACAAACGGCTCAGTTGCCGTGAGCAATGAAAGTATAGATGAGTTATATTCGGTAGTGAAAATAGGAACTCCGGTTAAAATTACTTACTGATGGATTGTTTTTGAAACTCAGATATTTTTACATATTCTTTTTGTTTATCTCTTTATCCGCTGTTGCACAGTCCGGTAAAAAGTTTGAACTTACCAATATCCGGTTCAAAGGGAATACAAATTTTTCTTCAGCCGCTCTTTCTTCTGTTATTATATCCAAGGAATCGCCCAACTGGCTCTCGCAATTCTTCAACAAGTTTTCCTCGATCGGCGGCAAGGCAATATATTTCGATTCGCTTCTTATTCCGCTCGATTTAAACGCGCTTAAATCATTTTATCAGTCAAAAGGATTTTTTAAAGTAAAGATAAAATCTGAATACAACCTTGATACAGCCGCAGGAACCGCTTCGCTACTTTATACCGTGAATGAATCAATCCCTTCATACTTTAAATCATTTGTCGTAAAGGGGCTGGAATGGATAGCGCCCGAATTTCAGGAAACGCTTTCAGGTGAAATGCGGGCCGATACAGGAACTGTTTACGAAGATGCAATTGTAGAAGATAAAAAAAACCGGATCCTTAATTTTCTGCGAGATCACGGTTACATGCTCGTAAAAGTCAATCGGCCAGACGTAACGATAGACACGATGAAGAATAAAATTTCTGTATATATGAAATTCGACACCGGAAACAGGTATAAGATCAGCGATATCAAAACGAAAAGGACGGGTAAAGGAGTTGAATATGTTGATGATGCGCTTCTGAAAGAACTGGTTGGAATAAGTCCGGGCTCCTGGTACAGCAATTACGATATCCAGCGCGGAACGGTACGGCTTTTCCGTACGAATCTTTTTACCTCCGCATCGGTCAACGGCATCATTGCAGATACAAGCGGCTCCAATGTGCCGCTGGATATTACAGCCGAGATAGGATTAATGCACGAATTGTCTCCTGAAATAATTGTGAACAATGAAGATAATACTTTCAATTTAGGTCTCGGTCTTAATCTGACGAAGAAAAACTTCTTCGGTGATGCCCGCAAAATAACAGTGGGCACCTCCGTTGCCGCGCAAAATGTCTCCGAGTTTATTAAACATCCTTCATTTGCAGATTCAACATTCTACGGATATGCAGATGCAAGAATTACGATTGAACAGCCGTTTCTTTTCGGTGAACCGATAAATTCAAAACTCGAGACCTACGCCACTACCCAAAAAAGAAAGGATGAATACAATTCGCTTCTTTACGGCGCCAAATTCAGTTTCGACTTCGAGCTTCCTCAAATAACTTATTTCAATTCGTTCAACACATATTTCAATATTGAAAGAACTGAGTACACTTATAAAAAGGAGTATCTCATAAAGTTGATGAGAGATTCTTATCTTTATCAGGGCTACCCGCAGATAGCCGCAGATTCTTTGGCGGTAGATAAACTTAACAATAAACTGGGCGGAAAACTTGTAAGCGCAAATACGAATGCAACAATAGGCGCCAACTTAGGCGCGATAAAAACAAACGATTTATTTTTTCCTACAAGCGGTTATTCGCTTTCTCTTTTAATCGAAGATGCAAATTCAATTCCTTATCTCTTCAGTAAATTAAGCGGATCGGATTTTTCACGCCCGCTCTTCTTTAAAGCTGTTGCCACTACTTCTTTTTATTTGCCCGTATTCGATTCCAAAACCGATGCGCTCGGAATAAAATTCAAAGTGGGACAAATTTTTACTTACCGCGGTGATAAGGCAAACATTTCGCTGAATCAAAGACTATACGCTGGCGGAAGCAACTCTGTTCGCGGCTGGGCTACTCGGCAACTTGTGCCTAGAAATGAAGAGTTCAATCTGAACGAAAATTTAAATCAGGAAGATCTGGAAGCCATACTGATACGCGGAGCTACAACGGGAGGATTTTTTCTTTTTGAAGGATCGGTTGAAACGCGGAACAGATTGTTTGGAAGAATAGGAACTGCGCTTTTTTTGGATTACGGAAACACATTCAACAGCGCAAAAGAATTCCGCTACGATGCAATAGCGGTTGCAGCCGGATTCGGATTAAGGTACTATTCCGACTTTGCCCCATTCAGAATAGATTTCGGTTTTAAACTTTACGATCCCAACGACCGCCGCCCGATTTCAAGCAAGGAATTCTGGAAGGACCTTCTTCAGTTTCATATAGGAATAGGGGAAGCTTTCTAAGATTAAGCCGGACTTACCTCTCTTCAATTTATGTAAGAAAATAATTCGAGAACAGTCTGCAAAGCCCCCTTTATTACACAAAAATCCTTTCTTTTAGCTCAAATGCGCTGCAAAAAGATAAGTTTTAACAGTTTTTGGTTACAAGAGCATTTTTCTATAAATTTGCATCACTTTTTTCAGGGATTCCGATGATTTCAAGTATGACCGGCTACGGTAAGGGAATTGTCCGCAAGAATGATATTACAATCGAAGCGGAGATTAAAAGCCTTAACAGCCGTTACCTCGATCTTTCTCTTCGCCTCCCCAAATTTCTTATGAACAAGGAATTTGAGGTTAGGGAAAAAGTGAAGAACAGGGTGAAAAGAGGAAAAGTTTATTTAAATGTTTCGGTGCGTAAGGGCGATCTTGAAGAGAGATTCAATGAAGTGGATCCTGCTGCCGTTAAATTTGCCGTGAAAACTATAAAAGAGATTAAAAAGGCCGCAAAGATTACAGATAAATTGAAACTGAACGACCTGATGCTTTTTCAGAACATGCTTTTCAAAGATGATAATGAACAGGCCAGCGAGGAATTCGGTTTAGTGGCGGAAGCGATTGATCTATCGATAGATAACCTGAACGAGATGCGCGCCGCAGAGGGAAGCCAGCTCGAAAAAGAACTCCGCAAGAGAGTGCAGATAATAGAAACCGCACTGAATAAAATTGAAAATGTCTCTGATGAGAGCGTAAAAGAATATTTTGAAAAGATTAAAGAAAAAGCAAATCAATTAGTCGCGGATCTTTCCAATAATCAGGAAAGACTTAATATGGAACTGGCACTTATTGCAGAGAGGGCTGACGTGACGGAAGAGTGCGTGCGGCTCAGAAGCCATATTAAAATGTTTTTGGAAACAATTGAAAAATCTGACGATGCCGGCAGAAAACTGAACTTTATAGTTCAGGAGATGAACCGGGAAGCTAATACGATCAACAGTAAATCGGTCTCTTCCGAAATTTCGCACAGCGGAATTTCAATTAAAGAAGAGATAGAGAAGATCCGTGAACAAATTCAGAACATCGAGTAATAAGTGGCAAATAATAAGGCAAAACTTTTTGTATTCTCCGCACCCAGCGGCTCCGGCAAAACTACAATTGTGCGTGATGTTTTGAAAAATTTTCCCGATTTCGAATTTTCGATTTCGGCAACGACAAGAAAAAAAAGAGCAAACGAAAAAGATAAAGTCGATTATTATTTTATTACGGAAGCCGAGTTTAAAGAGAAAATAGAGGCCGGTGAATTTGTTGAATGGGAAAAATTTTACGATTATTATTACGGCACTCTGAAAAATATTGTTGACGGCAATCTCTCGAAAAATATTTCAACCGTCTTTGAGGTTGACGTTAAAGGCGCTTTAAAAATTAAAGATGCCTATTCCAATTCGGTTTTGATCTTTATAGCACCGCCGGGAATAGAAGAATTAAAAGAGCGGCTTATAAAGAGAAATACAGAGACTGATGAAGATCTTAAAAAAAGAATTGAGCGGGCGGAGATGGAATTGAGCTTTAAACAGCAGTTCGATTATGTTGTTACGAACATAAATCTCTCTGAAGCCAAGGCGGAAGTTAAAAGAATTATTGAAAGTGAAATAAACAAGGAGAAATAAAATGGCAGTAAGACCCATTAACCTCTCGAAAATAAAAACCAGCATTCCCAATTTGTACGAAGCGGTGATTATTGCGGCAAAACGCGCACGCAAACTTAACGACGAACATAAAACAGAATTCAATTCCCTCTTAAGCACTATGAATTCAGGGCATGAAGATGAATTTGAAGAGAGAGAGAATCCGGAACAGCTTAAACTTTCATTGGAATTTGAGAAGAAGGAAAAACCTCATATCAAAGCACTGAAAGAACTGGTTGATGATAATATCGAATTCCGTTACAAGGATGTAAAGGATAAATAAATTATAATTCCGGCTAAAATTGAAGCGGAGGAGCTTTTATAAGCGCTTCCGCTTTCTTTTTTTTTGAATTTAATTCTGCTACACTAAAGAAAATTTCTTAAATTCATTCCGGAAGTCTTCGTAAAAACCTCAATTGTAACTGTTTATCGGTAAAACTTTGAGATCGCCTGAAGAAAAATTATTAATCGAAGCTATAAAAGATCAGCGTGAAATATTCGGTGATCTTGTGATGGAAAATCTGAGCGGATCTTTGGAGGAAGCATTGAATAAAAAAAAATATGCTTCCGCAAAGGATTCCCAAACGCATTCTTATAATCCGGAGGAGCTATTCGTGGAAGATTTTCAGAACGCCGATTCTTTAAATGACCTTTACGGCAGAATATGCGAATGCCAGAAATGCTCGCTCGGCAAAACGAGAACGAAGTTTGTGTTCGGAGTCGGGAATCCCGATGCGGATGCGATGCTTATCGGAGAAGCGCCGGGAAGAGATGAGGATCAGCAGGGGGAACCTTTCGTAGGACGCGCCGGAAAACTTCTTAATGATATTCTGAAAGCCATAAAATTTGAAAGAAGCGATGTTTACATC
>JAKAMT010000238.1 GCA_021812705.1 Bacteroidota bacterium
CCGATCTGAAAGCGAACGAGATGTTGCTCACGCCCCCGCTTACTTTTGCGTATGGAAGATTTTTCTTTATCCATTTTACCGCTTCTATATAATCGACAGCATACTTATTGTGTTCTTCTATTCCGGTGGCAATGGCGAAAATGTTCGGATCAAATATTATATCCTGAGGAGGGAAGCCGATCTCTTCCGTTAAAATTTTATATGCGCGCGCGCATATCTCTGTTTTTCTTTTGAGAGTATCGGCTTGACCTTTTTCGTCAAAAGCCATAACAATCACTGCGGCGCCGTAGCGCATTATTTTGCGCGCGTGTTCTTTGAAAATCGATTCTCCCTCTTTGAGAGAAATTGAATTGACAATCCCTTTCCCCTGCAGACATTTTAAACCGGTTTCGATAACGCTCCATTTAGATGAATCTAACATTACCGGTACCCGCGCAATGTCCGGTTCAACGGAGAGGAGACTGAGAAATTTTTTCATCGATTCCTCGCCGTTGATCATTGCCTCATCCATGCTCACATCTAAAATCTGTGCGCCGTTTTCCACCTGGTCTTTCGCTACTGACAGCGCTTCTTCATATTTATTCTCTTTGATCAATCTTGCAAACTTTTTTGAGCCGGCTACATTTGTTCTTTCGCCGATATTCACAAAGTTCATATCGGGGCGGAATGTTAACGGTTCCAGTCCGCTTAAGCGGAGATATTTTTTTATCTCAGGAATTTTTCTCGGCGGATATTTTTTGGTTATCTCTGCGAATCGTTTGATATGGTCCGGTGTGGTTCCGCAGCAGCCGCCGACTATGTTAAAAAATCCTTCCTCCGCGTACTCCTCCAAAACTTTTCCCATTGTCTCGGGTGATTCGTCATATCCGCCGAATTCGTTCGGAAGTCCAGCATTAGGATAGAGACTCACAAACACGTCCGCCTTCTTTGATAATTCTTCTATGAATGCCCGCATCTGCACGGGACCTAGCGAGCAGTTGAGTCCTACGCTCAATAAATTTTTTGTGTGGGAGATTGAATTCCAGAATGCCTCCGTATTCTGACCCGAAAGAGTTCTTCCGCTCAAATCGATTATTGAGCCGGAGATCATAATTGGAATCGGATTTTTCGTTTCGTCAAGCAGTTCCATTATTCCGTAAAGAGCGGCTTTGGCATTCAGAGTATCTATCATTGTTTCAACCAATAAAATATCCGCACCGCCGTCTATTAAACCGCGCGCCTGCTCTTTGAATGCACCTGCCATTTCATCAAACGTAACGGATCTGAATCCCGGATCGTTAACATCGGGTGAGACGGAAAGAGTTTTATTTGTGGGACCGAGTGAACCGGCAACGAATCGGGGTTTCTCCGGATTATTTTTTTCGAATTCAATAGCGGTTTCTTTTGCAATTTTTGCGGCTTCAAAATTTATCTCATAAACCAAATGCTCGGTCTTATAATCCGCCTGCGAAATTGCTGTCCCGTTGAAAGTATTTGTTTCAATGATATCGGAACCAGCCTCCAGATAAAGCCGGTGAATACTTTTTATCGCTTCCGGTTTTGTTAAAACAAGTATGTCGTTGTTCCCCTTCAAATCAACGGGATGATCTTTAAATCTTTCCCCTCTGAACTCCGCGTCAGAAAACTTAAAACGCTGAATAAAAACGCCCATCGAGCCATCAAGAAGCAGAATTCTTTTGGATAAAATATTTTTGAGTATTTCGATCATTTAAAACTTGTATCCTTTCAAATTTGTACTATAAATTATTTTCGTTCGCTACAGTTAAAAGATATTTACAAGTTCTTGTTTTCGATTTTCTAAAACTTTATCAGCCAACTCTGCGGTTTCATATTCCTCATTATCAAAATCCAATAAGTCGACTTTGAAATTTGGGTCTGAACAATATACACTTTGAACTACACCGCCGCTGACAATAATTAAGATTTTTTCAGTCTTTTCCATAAATAATTCATTTTTTTTGATATGATCCATTTCCGTTGAACTGTATAAATCCTCTATCTCTTAAAACTTGTAATTGTTGCCTGATCTTCTCTTTAATAAAATTATTTTTTGGGAATTTCAACTTTAAAGTTTCCTCATATCTATATACTTCAGCTAAAGAAAATGAATTTTTCGGTATATTGTCAATAATGGAAATCAATTCAAGTAGCCACCTACGATTTTTGATTTCTTCCGCTTCTAAAAAACTAGTTCTTTTCCATTTATTTAATACAGTATGATAGTCTAATACATTCCTGTTTTGTATCAAATATATTTTGCCTGATGAAGGCAAATTTTTTATTAATAAATTGCATCCAATCCATCCGGAACGTCGTGCAGAAGAAGTTAAAGGTTTTCTTTTCTCAATTATACTCGGAACAAAAAAATGTTTCGGAACACAAAAAAAATCGTTTACGGTATATTCATTTGAATAGTTCAAAAAGAAAAAATGAGGATTAGTGTAACTATTTATTTTGTTTATCATAACTTCATAAGCACCGTCCACGACTTTATTTGTTAAGGTAGATTTCGAACTTTTCAGCTCATAATCCGATGAACATCTACTGCAAAAAAAATCAGCGGCGGGATTGTTATTCATATAATTATTTAAATTATTTTCTCCGCAATTTGGACAATATGAATTTCTGATTACCCAATCTTCGGTTAATATCCTAGCTATTTGGGATTTGCTGTTATAACCGTCAGCTATCGAAGTATTAAAATTTAAAATCACCTTTGTCTTTCCCACCATTTTTATTGATTAAACTTTTATGAAAGGTTCTTCCCTGTATTCTATTTTATTTGATTTTTAATAATGATATATTTTCCATCAAATATAATAAATAAATGAGAAGATAATGATAATTGTTACAGGCGGCGCGGGATTTATAGGGAGCGCCCTCGTATGGAAACTCAACCGGATTGGGCATGATAAGATTATTATTGTTGACGAGCTGGGGAAGGATGATAAGTGGAAGAATCTGAACGGACTTAAATTTGCCGACTTTTTTCACAAAGATGATTTCATGGGATTGGTGCTTCAGAAAAAATTTCCATTTAAGGTCACGGCCGTTATTCACTTAGGCGCATGTTCCGCGACTACAGAAAAGGACGCGGATTATCTGATGGACAACAATGTTCATTATTCTCAGGAGCTCGCCAAATTCTGTCTTGAGCATGGAACCCGCTTCATCTATGCTTCATCGGCCGCAACGTACGGCGACGGATCCGTCGGATACAACGATGACGAATCGAAACTGGATACTCTTCGTCCGCTCAATATGTACGGCTATTCGAAACACCTTTTTGATACCTGGATAAAAAGAAACGGTCTGC
>JAKAMT010000239.1 GCA_021812705.1 Bacteroidota bacterium
GTCGGTTCGTCCAGAAATACTATTTTAGGATCGTGCAGAATGGAAATGCTGAACGCAAGTTTTTGTTTCCATCCAAGCGGAAGAGACTGAACTAATTTTCCGGCTTCGCTTACCAAGTTTAATTTTTCTAAAAGTTCGCCGCTCTTCGTTTCGATCTGTTCGTCGGTAAGTCCATATATACCTCCGAACAATTGAATATTTTCTTTTACGGTGAGATCCTCATACAAAGAAAATTTCTGGCTCATGTAGCCGATATTCTTTTTGATCTTCTCGGTTTCCTTATAAACATCGAATCCTGCGATTAATGCGTTTCCGGAGGTTGGTTTTGAAATTCCGATCAGCATTTTCATCGCGGTGGTTTTTCCGGCGCCGTTAGCACCCAGAAATCCGAATATTTCTCCGCTATGAACCTGAAAAGAGATTTCGTCTACGGCTGTGAAAGTTCCGAATTTTTTTGTAAGCCGGTCCGTTTTTATTACTGTTTCGTTTTCCGTCACCGGTTTATTATTTAAACCTTTTATTTTCATTTTTTCATACGCTGCATAAAGCAGTCTTCTATTCCAGGTTCGATTTTCTTTACCGTGCAATCAACATGACCGGTATCCGATAAGTATTTTTTAAGCTCTTCTGTTCCTATTATTTCATTGTTAAGCGTAAGGTGATGGTAATCTCCGAATGCGTAGCAGCTTTCCGCGTACCGATAAGCCCTCAAATCGTTAAGAAGTCCGAACATATTTTCCGAATGCACGGCATAAAGATTTTTGCCGTAGCCTTTAATTATATTTTGCGGAGTATCTATATCAAATATTTTTCCGTTCTGCATTAAAGCGATACGGTCGCATAATCTTGCTTCATCCATATATGGAGTCGAAACAAGAATTGTAATTCCCTGCGCTTTAAGTCTTTTGAGCATTTCCCAAAATTCTTTTCTTGAGACGGGGTCAACACCCGTTGTTGGTTCGTCTAAAAATAAAACTTTGGGTTTATGAATCAGCGCGCAGCTTAACGCAAGTTTCTGTTTCATTCCGCCGCTAAGTTTTCCGGCCCGGCGGTTTTTGAACGGTTCCAATTGCTTGTATATATCCGATACCAGATCATAATTTTCCGCAATTGTTGTGTTAAATATGGTTGCAAAGAAATCGAGATTTTCTTCAACCGTAAGATCCTGATAGAGAGAGAAGCGGCCCGGCATGTATCCGATTATGTCCCTTATTGCCCGCCAGTCTTTAACCACGTCCAAGCCGAGCACGGCTGCGCTTCCGCTTTCGGCAAGAAGGAGAGTTGTAAGGATTCTGAAGATAGATGTTTTGCCGGCGCCGTCCGGTCCAATTATTCCAAACAGTTCCCCTTCTTCAACCGAGAGAGAGAGATTATCCACCGCGGTTATTTTTGAATCTTTTGAAGAATAGGTCTTTACAATATTTTTTAATTCTACGGCTGCCATAAATATTATGTTTTTTCTATTATCCCTTCTCTGTTAAAAAACTATTTCCCCGTACATTCCTATTTTCACATATCCGTCATTTTTCACTTTTACCTTTATTGCATAAACCAAATTCGCGCGTTCGTCTTTGGTTTGAATTGTTTTTGGCGTGAACTCCGCTTTTGAAGAGACCCAATAGATTTCTCCCTCCATCTCTTTCTGATCTCCATTTCCTTTGTCAACAAAAACTTTTACTTTTTGACCAAGTTTTATCTGACCAAGCTGATCCCCGTTAACATAAGCGCGCAGAGTCATTGTTGAGAGATCGGCGATTTTATATAACGCCTTTCCTGCGCCTGTAACTTCATTTTGTTTTGCGTACCTTGTGAGAACGGTGCCTTCCGCTGGATTTACAATTCTGCTTTTGCTCAACTGGTCCTGAATCTGTTCTATTTGTGCCTGCAGCGGAAGCGTTTCGCTCTGCAATCCCTTCTTCGTGATTGTCAGGTTCGATTTAGCCGCATCGTATTGTTTGTTTAAAACTTCGAGCTGCGAATTTACGTCGTCAAGTTGTTTTGTTGTCGCGGCGCCGGCTTTAACCAAATTTTCGATTCTCTTTTTTTCTGTCGATGCGGTTTTAATCTGTTCATCCAAAGCCGCAAGCTGAGCTGTAATATCGGGCTGTTTGCTTAAAACAGCTTTGACCGATTCTTCAAGCTGTTTCTTTTTCAGAAAAAGCTGAACCGTATCTACTATTCCGACAAGCTGATTTTGTTTTAATGCAGCTCCTTCTTCCACATCGAAGCGGACAAGTTTTCCGTTAGCTTCGGAGGAAATAATAATTTCTTCCGATTCAAAAGTTCCGGTTGCGTCAAATTTTCCTTTCCCGGCTCCGCATCCGAAGATAAATAATAAGAAGAGTGAAAATATTATTGGTGTTAAAGATTGTAATCGTTTCATTTTAGTTTCTTGTTTTATTTAAAATTAGTTGCCCGATGTTATTTTGTAATTCTGAATCGCAAGCATAAGCTGAATAGAATGAGCGGCATAATTTTGTTTTGCCTGATCCTCGGCATTAAGCTCTCTTACAAAATCGTTTGAAGTAATAACGCCGTTTTCCAGTTGTGCCTTTGCAGATTCTTTTACGGAAGTTCGAATTTTTATAATTTCTCCGTCCACTTTGATCAGTTCTTTCAGTTTATCGATCTCGTTTTCCTGCTGTTTAAGAGAAATTTTTGTGTTGAGTAAAAAGGCTTCCCTCTGCGCTTCGATCGATTTTTTATTCAGTTCATTTACTTCGCTTTCGTTTCCGTAAGTATAGAGGCCGGAAAGAGACCAGGTGAGACGCGCACCGGCGATGTAATACCAGTCAAAATTATTTTTAAGCATGTTCAGAGTCGGCTTTCCGTACCCGCCCTGGAAAAACAGATTTGCTTTGGGAAGAATTTTTGCGGTTGTTAATCCGCTCTGGCTTTCCGTTAAATTTTTTTGAGACTGATACAGGTTAAGTTCCGGCCGGTTGATTTTTTCCGATAAATTAAAAGTTTCTGTGAGGGGCATTTCAAATTTCTGATCTTCTTCCATTTTTAAATTAGTAAGTAGAGAAAGCATTTCAACAAAGGCTTTGCGCGAGGATTTTAATTCTATTTCGCGCTGATCCGCTTTGAGCAATTCGGCTTTAAGAACTTCTGCTCCGGTTTTTGTTGCGGTTCCGTTGGCAAGCGCGGCATTCATTTTATCCATTGACGAATTCAGATCGCTTTTGATAAGTTTCGTTTGAGCGATCTGCCTGTCAAGCAAAAGTATTCCGAAATAGATCTGATTAATCCTATCTTTTACTTTTAACAGTTCGATCTCTATTTTCTGATCGTCTATCTCTGCGGATGCTTTTT
>JAKAMT010000068.1 GCA_021812705.1 Bacteroidota bacterium
AAAGCAAGGGGTCCCTCTTCATTGTCGTTATTTAATATTCTGCCTTTAGTGTCAATGATGGAAACTTTGGACTGCTGCAATCCTTCTACGCTTCCGGTCAAAAGATTTACAATTGCCAGGATATTTTCTTTTGAAGGGACCAAAGAGCCTTTCAGTTTAAGCACAACAGATGCTGAGGGAAGTTTTTCTTCCTCTTTAAAAATTGTTTTTTGCGGAATTACGATATGAACACGTGCGCCCAAAACACCATCCTGCTGCTGAATTGTGCGCGCCAATTCTCCTTCGAGCGCTCTTTTGTAATTCAGCTTTTGCAGGAACTCGCTCATTCCCATAGTGTTCTTGTCGAATATTTCGTAACCTATCACGCCGGAGCTCGGAATTCCCTTTCCGGCCAGAGCAAGCCTTACTTCGTAAACTTTTTCGCGCTGCACTTTTATTGTCTGACCGTTGTCGTCAATTTTATATAGGACTTTCTGATTGGCAAGATACTCCACAACCTTTGAAGCATCCTCCTGCGATAAGCCTGAATAAAGGGAGGTATAATTCGGTTCATTCAAAACAAAAAGAAGAATCGACAGCAAACCGATTGTTAGAGCCACACCTCCGCCAAGCAAAAATTTCTGCTTGGGATTAAGTTTATTCAGTATACCAAATAGGGCTTGTAGCGGATTTGAATTCATAATTAAACCGGCATCCTTGTTAATTCTTTAAACATGTCAACTGTTTTATTTCGAATTTCCATTAAAAGGTCAAGACTGGTTTTCGCTTTTTCGCCGGCAACCATAACGTCGTGAAGTTCAACACCATCGCCTGCAACAAATTTTTCAACGGCATTTGCGGAATCCATCTGATCCTGGTTTACATCTTTAATTAAATCTGTGAGAGTCGCGCCGAAATTATCTCCCTCTGAGGATTTAACTTTTTGCGGCTGGATAGAATTGCCGAGTAAATTTCCGAGTCCTTCAATCTGCATTTTATCCTCTCCTGTCAAATAAGGAACCGACATGCACGCCCGAGACTTTTCCTTTGGCATTATACGACTGATAGCCGCTTATCTCCTGTTGTTTATTCGGGTATAGCTCTGCAAAAAATTTCTTCTCTTCGACTGAAATTTTTTCTGCGGGTTTCTGGGCAGCGTCTGTTCTGTTGATGCTGTTTGGTTTTAAGTATGCCGGCTGATAATTACCGACCGAATTTGTAGATACTCTCATTTATATCTCCAAAGAATCTTTTGCCATTTGTTTTGATGAATTAAGCGCCTGAAGATTTGCTTCATAGCTTCTTGTTGCCGCAATCATATCCACCATCTCATTTATAACGCTTACATTCGACATCTGCACATATCCTTTTTCATCCGCATCCGGATTGTCGGGCATATAAACCATATCTCCCTGTTTTTCATCAACCATCTCATTCACATTTACATCTTCCAGTTTTCCTGTCAGAGATACATTCGGTCTTTCGTTTGATGCCGGAATATGATTCTGATTGGAGACGGACAGTTTGAGCATCTGATTTTCCGTTGAAAGGTTTTTCACGAATGAATTTTGTTCGGCTTCAATCTTCAGGTATTTTCTTTTGTACGGCTCCCCAGTTTCGGTGCGCACTGTATCCGCATTGGCAATATTCTGCGAAATGAGATCCATCTTTCTTCTTTGAATGCTCATGCCGCGCGCGCTGCTGTTAAATCCGAAAAAACTTCCTAGCACTTTCAAAACTTGCCTCCTCCTTTTATTACGTTTTGAATATTGCGGTAATACTCTCCAACTTTTTTCGAAGCGAATTTGAATCTGAGAGTGTTCTCTGCCAGTTCAGACATCTCCTGATCTATATCAACATTGTTGATGCCGGAATCTTTAGTTGCGCTTTCGTCATATATGTGTTCAAATTTCGATTCGGACTGGTCCATATTAAAGGTGCTTATATGACGGCTGTTTGAAGTTTTCAGAATTGAACTGACATTCTCGTTCAGAACATCTTTGAACACAACGTCTTCCCTTTTGTAATTTTCTGTTCCGACGTTGGAAATGTTTTTTGCGATTACGTTATTTTTTACTGCGCAGTAATCGAGAACATTTTGAAGTAATTTGACTGTTGTTGGCATTTTTGCCTTTGAGTTTTTCTAATAACTACCCAAATCGAATGCCAGTTGAAAAGTATTGAAAATTTAGAATTGAGCTGAATTTGAGGGCTTTTTGTGGCTAATATTCGCCTACTGCCATTTATTATTCAGAATAATCCAGAATTATAGATTTAGTCTGCCCGCAGGAGCAAACAAATTTGATCTCTTTAATCGAATCGTTTGCATCCTTTTTAAGGATGACGCGCACTCCGTCCACTTCGTCATCTTCGACGGAAATTTTTGCGGCCCCTTTTATATCCAGATCTTCTTTCTTAATCAGGTTGCCGGTGTGAGATTTATTTTTTGAAAATATATCTTTGAATAATGCGTCTTCAAAATGATTTCCCATGATAAATTATCCTTCGGATAAAAATTAAAAAACTTTGTTTATAGCGCCGGCAATATCATCCGCCGGAAGAATCAGGTCCGCGTAACCGGCGTCTACAATTGCTTTAGGCATTCCGTACACTACGCAGCTTTCTTCATCCTGGGCTATCGAATACCCGCCCAGAGCTTTCAAATTTCTGACTGCCTCAAAACCGTCTTTTCCCATTCCCGTCATAATTACGCCCAGCGTATATTTCCCGTACACATCAATCACGGAATTCATTGTAACGTCCACTGCAGGGCGATGAAGTGTGTCGCTCGGATCGGGAGAAATTTTTATCTCCGCGCCTTTAATTCCGAGGCTTCTAACTTTCATATGCAGTCCGCCGGGTGCAATATAAATTACATTCGGCTTCACAGATTCACCGTCTTCGGCTTCTTTTACTTCTAAGGCGCACATGCTGTTTAGTCTTTCTGCAAGAGACTTTGTGAATTTAGGGGGCATGTGCTGTACGATAAAAACCGGGGCGTTCAATTTGGCCGAAAGCTTCGGTAAAACTTTTTGAAGTGTGAAAGGTCCGCCTGTTGAAATCCCTATTGCCAGCGCCCTGTATCCTAATTTAGGAATTTCTTTGTTGAGTAAATTCTTTTTTGGTGCGGATGATGCCGGCGCAGAATTTCTTATTCTAAGCAGCCGGTCTTTTAAATTTTTCTGCCTTACAATTTCTTTGACCTTCTGAATAAGGTCTTCTCTGATATTAGAGATGCTCACGCTTACAAAAGATGTCTCTTTGGGAATAAAATCGACTGCTCCCAATTCCAAAGCCTTAATTGTTGCAAGCGCTCCTTCTGTGGTGATTGAACTTACCATAATTACAGAAGTTGGGCAGTCTGTCATTATTTTTTTCAGCGCTGTAAGTCCGTCCATTACAGGCATTTCAACATCTAGAGTAATTATATCCGGTCTCAGGCTTTTTGCTAATTCATATCCCTCCAGACCATTTTTCGCAGTTCCGGCAATAGTTATGCTCTTATCGCTTTCCAGCATTATAGACAATGATTTCCGCATGAATGCGGAATCATCAACAATGAGCACCGAAATATTATCTTTCAATTATTTCTTTCCAGTCTGTTGAATAGTTCAGTTACATCCAAGATCATCATTACAGTTCCGTCTCCCATGATTGTAGACCCGGCAACTCCGTCTACCTTGCCCAAATATGTTCCAAGAGATTTAATCACCACTTCCTGCTGGCCAATGAGTTCATCTACTTTAATTCCGTATCTCTTTTCCGCTATTCCGATCTCAACAACGTACTGCCATTTTTTCTCTTCCTCATTTCTGCCGTTCGATTTTCCGGTCAGCAAATGATCCAAAGACACAAGTGGAAGCACCGAATCTCTTAATTGTATTACCTGTTTCCCTTTTACAGAATAAACCTGTTCGCCGCTTACTCTCAAAACTTCCACTACCGAGCCCAAAGGAATTACAAGGTAATCACCGTCAACTTTTACAATCATTCCGGATATAATCGCAAGAGTGAGAGGGAGTTTGATTATAATTTTTGTCCCTTTGCCCGGTTCCGATTCTATATTAATAATGCCGCGCAGTTTAGCTACGTTTGTTTTAACCACATCCATTCCAACGCCTCTTCCGGAAACGTTAGAAACTTTTTCCGCCGTCGAAAATCCGGGCAGAAATATCAGCTGCATCAATTCCTGTTTTGTAAGATCTTTTGTTTTTTCTTTCGAGATCAGCCCTTTCTCTATAGCCTTATCGCGAATAATATTCGGGTCTATTCCCTTTCCGTCATCCTCGATAGTGATAATGATATTATTGCCGAGATGCTCGGCCGAAAGAACCACTGTGCCTTTAGGATTCTTTCCGTTTTTCGCTCTTGTTTCGGGGCTTTCAACGCCGTGATCAACCGCGTTTCTAATCAGGTGAACAAGGGGATCGTTGATCTCTTCAATAAGATTTTTATCGACTTCTGTCTCTTCTCCCTTTATAACGAGCTCCACTTCTTTTCCAAGATCTTTGCAAAGATCGCGCACAACGCGCGGATAGCGGTTGAAAATTTTTCCGATCTTTATCATTCTCAGTTTCATAACAACCAGTTGCAGCTCGGTGGTCATAAGATCTATCTGTTTTGTAACTTCGCCGAAATCTTTTGAATATTTTGTTCCTTCATTTTCGATTCCAAATTTGGTATTGACCTGCGTCAGACGATTTCTGCCCAAAACGAGTTCAGAAACAATATCCAAAAGCGCATCCAGTCTGTCCACGTCTACACGTATTGTATTCTCTTTTTGTGTGGCGGCCGCAGTCGCTTTTTTCGAAGAATCTTCCTTATGCTCTTCTTTCGGTTTCACAACTGTTTCATGCTGTTTTGCTTCTTCCGGAATTTTTACATCGACCGATTTTTCTTCGAGCTCCTCAATCATATTTTTAAAAGCCACAATCTCATCAGAGACTTCGCCGGTTTCAATTTCCGTAAGAAGTTTCTCGAGTATCGAATCTGTCTGCCTGGTGTCATATTCTTCATTCTTCTCAAATTCGATCTTCTTTAGAAGCTCTTTGATGGTGTCGTAGCCGTTTATAATTCCGTCCATCAGTCGTGTGGATAACTTTACTTCTCCTTTGCGAAGTTTATTAAGAATGTCTTCGCATTTGTGGGTCACGTGCGGAAGCTTCTCCAATCCCAAAAATCCCGATGTTCCCTTTATTGTGTGGAACGATCTGAAGATCTGGTTAAGCAGGTCTGCATCGTCCGGTCTTTTTTCCAGCTCCAGAAGATCAAAATCCAGTTTTTCTAAAATCTCTTTCGTCTCAATTAAAAAGCTCTCAACAATCTCCTTCATGTCCGGATCTATGAGAGTCGGGTTCTGAATTATGTCGCTCATAATTTTTTGAAAAGTTTATCAATTTCAGATTGAGTAGCTTTATTTAGAGTTTCTTCTACCAAAGAATCTGCAAGTTTTTGCGATGAATTGGATTTATCATAGCGCGCATCTGCATTAAAAGTGCTGTCCTTTGGAAAGTGATATTCGGCTGCGGGAAGTTCGCTAATTTCTTTATCCTTGAACTCGATTAACAGAGCCGCAAGTTTTTCCTGAATCGACTGAATAAGATGGTTAACGGAAGACAATTGCTGAGATGTAATATCCTGGACCTGAAGCGAGATCGTAATATTCAGCATCCCCGCATTTATTTTTTCGATAGTGGAGATTACCGCGTTAAGCTCTTCATCTTCTCCCAGTTTATTTTTAAGAGATTCAAGCTTGGTCTGCATATTGGCAATGTCCATAGACATTCCGTCGACTATATCAAGAATTTCAGTTGTGGCAATTTCATTTGCATTAGTTATGCTGTTAATCTGCATAGCCGCTTTTGGAATTTTGCTTGTGCTGTCCTGTATAGAACGGTTTACGTTTTCCAATAGAGGAACTGTGTCGTGCATGAAATCTAAAATTTTATGAAGAATCGGAATTAATTTTTGCCCGTAGACAAAAAAGTCCTTCAAATCTCCGAGTTTTTTAAAAATGTTTTCAAAGCTGTTTGAATTATCCATGGTTTCACTCCGTACTGCCGCTGATGATTTGTTCGATTTTTTCTTTCAAAATCTGTGGTGTAAAAGGTTTAACGACATAATTATTTACCTTGGCAGCGAGAGCCTCAATAATATCCTCCTTTAAACCTCGCGTTGTTACCATCAAAATTGGGATAGTTCCGAATTTTTCGTTTGACCGGATTGCTTTTACAAGTTCGAGTCCGGATACTTCCGGCATGTTCCAGTCTGTTATTACAAAATTGATGGAGTCGTCTGCTGTTAATTTGGCCAATGCTTCTCTGCCGTCTCCCGCTTCCACATACAGATCATGCCCGATTGTTTTGAGGGAATTAGCGACGATTCTGCGCATGGTGACTGAATCATCAACGACCAAAAATTTTAGTGCCATGTTATATTCCTTAATTTAAATATTTAGAAACTTCATAAATAACTCTCTTCGGATCGAACGGCTTGACCAAATAAGAATTGGCTCCGCATTCCAGACCTCTCTGTATATCCTCCGTATTTCCAAGAGAAGAAAGCACAATAATGGGGATATCGGAATACTCATTATTTTTCCTGATGGATGAAATTAGTTCATATCCGTCCACATTGGGCATATTCAGATCCGTAATTACGAGATCAACTTTTTTTATCGGTAGAATCTCTATCGCTTCCATTCCGTCCGCGCACACGACTATTTCGTAACCCTTGAGAGAAAGAGCAACCGATACAAATTTTCTTATGGTTGGGGAATCATCCGCAACTAAAATTACTTTTTTCATAAACATTACTCCTTTTTGTATCCCACGGTATTCGGAAAACTTAGAAGTTTGAATGCCTTTGATATTCCGTGAAGTGTTTCCGAATAGCCTATAAAGAGATACCCTCCCTTATTGAGCGAGTTATATAAATTTGAAATCACTTTTGTTTTTGAAGCCTGGTCAAAATAGATCAAAACATTCGCACAGAAAATCACATCGAAACCGAACATGGCTCTCATCATTGAATCATCGTAGAGGTTCAGCAGTTTAAAATTTGCCATCTTTTTAATTTCAGGAAGTATTTCGTAGGTGCCGTTTACATGTTTGAAATATTTTTTTAGATAATACGGGGGCGTATTGCGGATTGAATAGTCTCTGTATACTCCCGCCGAGGCAGTATCTATAACGGCATTGTTGATATCTGTGCCAACTACTTCCAGTTCCATATTCGGAAATCTCGGCTTAATGAGATCCTGAAATATCATGGCAATTGAATAAGCTTCTTCGCCGGACGAGCTGGCAGCACTCCAGATTTTCAGCTTGTTCCTGTTCAGTGTCGACTTTGAAGCGATAATTTCGGGCAGAATCTGGGAAGCCAAAACATCCAATTGCGGCTGATTTCTGAAAAAGAACGTTTCATTAATGGTGATAGCCTCAAAAAAGTATTTCCTTTCCGATGCTCCGGCCGTATTCGATTTTATGAGGTCGAAGTATTCTTCGAACTTTTTTACGCCCAGGAAATTCATTCTGCGCTGCAGCCGGCTTTCAAGAAAATATTTTTTGTTGTCCTGAAAGTAGATGCCAGAATTTTCATAAATATATTTTCTAATAGCCTCGAAGATAATACCGGTCATTAGCGCGGGCCGCGCCAGAATCGGAGATTCTGCCGGAACTTGCTCAGGTATCTTCAGATTTTGTGTTAAATTCATTTTTTCAGTTCGCATTAGTTGATAACTGACTGATATTTTTTATCCCAGCAGCATAAGCCGCTCTTTCGCGGACCATTTCATCTTCATCATTTATAAATTTTAGAATTACAGGATCGAATTCCGTTCCGGGAATGTTTTCAATAATTTCGAGGAGCCTAATCCTGTTCCAGCCGTTTTCGTCGTTCGCCATTACATCTATAAAGAGGAGTGCGCTTTCCAAATCAAGCTCAAATAAAATTTCCATCGCTGTTTTTCTTATCTCTTCATCATAATGATCCAGCAATCCCGTTACCGCATGAACTATATTCCTGATCTCGACCATCGATATGTTTACGGGCAGATTGAATTCCTTTGAATAATGGATTGTCAGTAAAAACAGTTCCAAAACATTTCTGAGATTCGGAACATTTTGATTTATGAGACGGGCAACTTCCAGATAAATAAAATCTGTGTTTCTGTACATCTTGCTTCGTATCAATTCATCCAGCTCGTAATCTTCTCCGAGGAGATTTAAACTTGCGCCCAGAATATCTTTATCGTCGAATGTATCTATAAGATTGAAAGCCGTTTTTTTGTCTTCCGGAGTTCCTTCTGCAATTGTGTAAAGAAGCAGGTTCTTCATTCTGTTGTCGAACGGTATATCCAGGTAGCACTTCTCTTTGAGCATTGACAAAGACCGTATCAGGGGCAGCACCATGGGTCCGTTGATTTCCGCCATCTGTTCCAGCAAAAAGAAGAATGTATTCATATCTCCAAGCGATCCGAGACTTTCAACAATGGAGTATTTAGTCAGTTCATCTTCATTCGGGAAGCGTTCCACAAGAAATTCAAGCGCTACTTTTGAGCCGATTTTACCCAGCGCTTCAACTATTGTCGGCTTATAGAGTTCGTTCCTGTCATAAAATAAAATCATCACGTCTACCGCGCCGTCAAATTTTACATTTCCGAGCGCTTCCAGGCAGGCCAGAATCACATTGTCATTTTCCGTTGCGCTTAAAATTCCCAGTATAAAAAGAGAAGCCCGCTCATCGCCAATCAGTCCGAGCACATCAATAATAAATTTTAATGTGTCGTTATCATCGTGATGCGGAAAATTTATAAGCGGTTCAACGGAGAGCGAACCGAGATTAATTAAAATTTCACCCGCAAGATTCCGAACCGACAGATCGTTTACTGTAATATAACGGGCAACAAAAGCCGGAAAGCTCGCATTTCTGTTTGAACCGATTAGAGCAGTGGCCGCGTTGCGCACCCCCTTATCTTCATTCTTGATGAGATCCGCAATAACTTCGCAAACTTTGGCCGAGAATTCCTGACTTTCCAAAGAACTTAAAGCTTCAATTTTACTCTCGGCGCTTCCGTTTTTCAGGATTTCAATTGTTTTGAGTTGATCTTCAATTTTCATTTTAATCATTCGATGAATTTTGTTTTAATTTTTTTTGCCGCCCTTACAAACTAGATTCTAAAGACAAATTATGTGCCTCAAAAAACACGGATTTCGTGTTATTTATTAAGCTTTTAAGTTCACCGCCCTGTTCAATATTAGCCATCTGAAAGAATATGAACATCAGGAAAAATGCTATTTCCACGGCTAATTAGTCATAAAAATAATTGCACTATTCTATTATCGGATGAATTTAAGAAATGATTAACGGCAGGAAGAAATTTCTTTCGTTAAAATTTTTAAGAATGAAGAGGTCGGGGAAATCTGTATTCTATCAGTTGATATTTTTTGTAACCTCTATTCCCAGCTGTTCCATTCTGTAACGGAGTTTTGATCTGGAAAGTCCGAGCACTTTTGCAGCTTTTACCTGATTTCCATTTGTGATCTTCAATGTTTTTTGAATCAGCGTCTTCAGCACAAGATCTATTTTCACTCCTTTAGGGGGAACCTGCAGAATAAATTTGTCGTCGTCGCTTTCAACTTCATCTTTTCGGTTAGCCAGAAACGAAAAATGATGGTCGCTCAATTCATCCTCCTCGGCCAGAAGCAGAACGCGCTCCATAACGTTTTTCAATTCCCTTACATTGCCTTTCCACGAATACGATTTCAGCAGGTCCAGACCGGTTTGATCAATCCCCTGAATATCTTTGCCGAATTTTTTTGAGAACTCATTCAAAAAGGAGTAGGCGATATAAATTATATCCTCTTTTCTTTCGCGAAGCGGAGGAATATTAATCTTGGCAACATTTAAACGGTAATAGAGGTCTTCTCTGAATGTTCCTCTTGCAACTTCCTCTTCCAGATTGCGGTTAGTTGCAGCTAGCACGCGCACATTTACAGCAACCTCTTTTTCTCCGCCAAGCCGGTAAAATTTTCTTTCCTGCAAAACACGCAGAAGTTTTACCTGAAGATCCAGAGTAAGCTCGCCGATTTCATCTAGAAGGATTGTACCTCCGTCGGCGAGTTCAAATTTGCCCAGTTTTGTCTTTGCAGATGCCCCGGTGAACGCTCCTTTTTCATGTCCAAAAAGTTCGCTTTCTGCAAGATCTTTTGGAATTGTTGCGCAGTTGATAGTCACAAAAGGAGAATTGCAGCGCGGACTTTGCTGATGAATGAATTTTGCAAAAACTTCTTTTCCTGTTCCGCTTTCCCCTTCAAGAAGAATTGTAGTATCAGTGCTGCGGGCAAGTTTTTCTACGGACGAAACTATTTTTTGAATTTTTGTACTTTTGCCGAAAAATTCTCTTGTAAGCTCATTATCCTCCAGCAAAGTATGGAGTTTTTGCACTTCCGATTTAAGCCGGAGATTTTCTATCGCTTTTTCCAGAATCAGATTCAGTTGTTCAAGATCTATCGGTTTAAGAAGAAAATCGAACGCGCCCAATTTAATGGCAGTCACAGCAATCTTCACATCGGCATAACCGGTAATCATAATTACAGGTATACCGGAATATTTTTTCTTCAGGGAACGGAGTACATCGATGCCGTTATGGGTTGTAAGATAGATATCCAGAAGGATCACATCCGGATTAAAATCGTTTATATACTGCTCAACCTCGCCGGCATTAAGGCAAGCATTAACATCATAGCCAATTTTTATAAGAACTTTTTTTAATGACGCCGAGACCAGATCGTCGTCATCCACAATAAGAATTTTAGCTTTGTTCATATTGCCCTTCAAAGTAAGTAAATGTTATTACTCGGCTATCTTAAATTTAACAGAAAAAGTGGTTCCTTTTCCATACTCGGATTCAAAATACATTTCCGCTCCAAGTTCTTTGATAAGCTTATCGCAAACACCCAGACCTATTCCGTGTCCCTTGCTCTTAGTTGTGAAAAACCCGCTCATTATTTTTTCTTTATCCTCATTTTTCATCCCCACACCAAAATCTTCCACTTCCCAAATCAGCGAATCGTTACCATTCAAATTTTTAACCGCAGAGCGTATGATTATATTTCCTCTTTCATGCGAAGCTTCGATAGCATTATTTATGATATTCATAAATACCTGCATCAATTTATTTTTATTAGCAAGTATCTGAGGAAGGTTTTCATCTATCTGGCTTTGAATTATTATCCCTTTGTTTCTAGCGGTAGTGGAGATAATTTTAAGACACTTATCAGTTATGCCGGGAACCGAAACTTTGTGAATTTTTTCGGTGGGTTTTCGTGTAAAATCGAGGACATCTTCAATCAAAAAATTAACCTGTTCAAACGCCTCGAGCGATTCATTAACAATTTCTTTTACGTCCACCGGCAAGTCATCTTCGGCCATTTTCATATAGTCCAAATTCAGCTTAATCGCGGAGAGCGGATTTCTAATCTCGTGAACAAGTCCGGCAGTGAGTCTTCCCAGAAGAAGAAGTTTATTATTCTGTATTATATCATTCATCTATTGTGTTCCGATAATCTTACAGATTTAGAAATATTATAATAACAAAAATAGAGAATTTTATGGGAAGGGGGAATTATTACTTTAAATTTTGAAAAAAACGGGAGTCGCTCAGTATAAATTAAAGGCGGTTCCTGCCCGCCGTTTTAACGCAGACAAAAACCGCCTTTAAGACTTACTGCCAAATGGAACTATTAACTGTGAATTAATTTTCCATTGCTTCTCACGCTCAATCTGCTGTGTTCTGCGGAAATTTTGAACCGGTTTATCATCTCCTGCAGATTTATAGTCAGTTTGCTCAGGTCTTCCGATGCTCTCGCGATTTGAGAAATTCCCTGAGAAGTTTCGCGTGTTACATTATTTATACCTTCAATATTTCTGCTTATCAATTCCGAAGAATTGGATTGCTCTTCACTAGCGGCTGCAACCTGAATTACTGTATCCGCTACTTTTTGAGCGACCGCAATAATATCTTTCAAAACGTTTTCGGCTTCGTTTGCAAGGCGCTTTCCGTTTTCAACCTCAACGGTACCTTCCTTCATTGAAGAAACGGCATCGCTGGTATCCTGCTGAATTGTTTTGATCATGCCTGCAATTTCTTTTGTAGCTTTAGTCGTCCTTTCCGCAAGTTTGCGCACTTCATCCGCAACAACAGCAAAACCTCTTCCCTGCTCGCCGGCGCGCGCAGCTTCTATAGCGGCGTTAAGAGCAAGAAGATTTGTCTGATCCGCAATATCATCAATTACCTGAATTATCTCTCCGATCTTATCGCTGTTTTTACCGAGTGCATAAACCATCTCTGCTGCTTTTTCAACTACATTACTTATTCTGTTCATTCCTTCTATTGTCTGGCTTACAACCAAGCCGCCTTTCTGAGCCTGTTCGCCTGCGTTCTTGGCTGTTGTGGCTGCAAAAGATGCATTCTTTGTATTATCAAGAATCGTTGCCGTCATCTGTTCAACAGAGGTGGTGATTTCGGAAGTCTGTGCGCTCTGCTCATTTGCACCGGCGGCCATCTGTTCCGAACTTGCGGAAATTTCATTGGCTGCGCTGGCTGTTGCAGAGATAGATTCCGAAACTTCGGTTAAAGCTTTACTCAAAGATTCAGAAACCGCGTTGATGCTGTTTTTCATCAGCTGATGATCTCCTTTATAATCGCCATTAACGCGCGCTGTAAGATCACCGGTAGCCATAACCGCAAGTACTTCCGATCCTTCTTTAATAGGATTAATAACCGTGTCCAGCGTTTTGTTCAGTCCAACGACAATTTTCTTAAAACCGCCGCTGAATTTCTCTGCCTCTCCGCGGACTGTAAGATTTCCATCGAGAGCAGCAGTTGTAAGGTTGTCTATTTCGCTTATCAGATCGCCGATAGTGTCCACTTCCTGATTAAAGCAGATAGCCAGTTCGTCTTCCGAGGAAGCGGGAGTAACTTTTTCAAAAATACCGTTCGATATTTTTTCTGCCGCTTTAATTTTTTCGATCTGCCCGTCGCGGAACTGAATCAGCATCTGCTTCATTTCTCCAAATTCATCTTTAGAATCCACAACGAGATTGACATTAAAATTACCTTTGGAAAAACTTTCCATGGCCAATTTAAATTCTTCTATCGGTTTTGTAATAGTAGGCGCGATTAAGAAAACAGCAAGAACAAAAACAAGTGTACCCACCACACCGCCTATTATAATTAGAATATTTCCAGATGAAAGTCTTGTACTAATATTATCGCTCAGAGTGGTACCGCGGTTCTTCAGATACTGTTCCACAACACTAAACCGGCTCTCCATTTGCGCAGAAATTTCTTCCGCAGATGTAGTGGCAACCACGCTCGCCATTTCGAAATCTTTCATCAATCCGGCGCTCAGTATGGCATCTATTACAACAGTCTTATAATTGGTCCAGGTTTTCTGAATCTCCGCAATATCGGTTTTGACTTTCGGATCGAAATCTTGAGCAGACAAATATTTGAATACGGAGTCTGCCGCGGCTTTTTCATTTCCGATAAGTTTGATATAGTCGGGGAACTGGCTTTCGAATCCGGAGACGGAAAATTTAACCAGAGTGAACTGTATATTTTTAAATCTGTTATACAGTTCGTGAATTTTATTTTGCGGTTTAATAAACTCTGTGAAGAGAGCCTCTTTCTCCTTTTTAGTGCTGTTCATCTGGATAAAAGAATTAATTGCAATAATTGTAGACACAGCCGCAATTATGAAAAATCCAAACTGAATTTTTCGAATGATTTTTATGTCTTTGAATTTAAGCATAGCGCCACCTGATAATTATTACAATTTAAAAGTAAGTGCCAGAGAAAATTTGGCTTTAACCGGAACTCCTTTATCCATAGCCGGAGTGAATTTTGCTTTTTTGACAACTCTGACCGCTTCGTCATCGCAGCCCATACCAATACCTTTAACGACTTTTACGTCGTCTACATCGCCTGTTTCGTTTACATATATTAGAATATATACTTTCCCTTCTGTTTTGGTTCTTTGTGCCATATCGGGATAAACGATTTTTTTCATGATAGCTTCGAATCCCCCGACCGGAGCTGGCATTTTTTCGGCTGTGAGGAGGTATTGATCTTCACCCGGCTGCAAACCTGTTGCCTTTGCATCATTCACTAAGGTAATAAAAGATAATCCGAGTATGAAGAAAAATATAACCTTGTACCTTAATGTTAGTTTCATAGTACACTCTCCCGTGAAATTAATGTTTAGTTTGATAATCGAATAATTATTCCGATTATTTAGTATTTCTCAAAAAATATTTTAATTATTTTTTTGTTCAATCTATTCTTTAGTAAAACGAGACATAATTACACGGTTTTATACTGAATGAGCAGTATTTACTTTCTTACATGTAATTATTTCTTTTTAATATTTAGATCTTCGATCGCATCCATGCTATTCGGTCGTAATTTGCGAGATTAGCTGTTTTTTTTATAGCTGATTAA
The DNA here is from genome assembly GCA_021812705.1 of Bacteroidota bacterium. Lineage (GTDB taxonomy): Bacteria > Bacteroidota > Ignavibacteria > Ignavibacteriales > Melioribacteraceae > Fen-1258. The sequence continues at coordinate 14,486 of JAKAMT010000068.1, forward strand.
GAATTTGAAAATATCCTCAATTTAATTACCCAATAAACGTGCCGATTAAATAGGAGTGAAATGCCGTTTGAGGGAATAAAAAAAAGGAAGAGAATATTTGAATTCTCTTCCCTGCAAAAAATGACGTTAATTATTGATTTATAAATTTACAATAGTATGCACGAACCATTTTTCATCTTTATCCACAAATGTTCCTGTGGTAGTCTTCAGAGTCAATGCGTCTGAGGTTAAAACTTGTCTGTCGAGTACAAATGATATTTTCTCAGTTGGTTTCCATACAAAACCGGCTATAAAAAATTTATTCCTGTCGTTATCTTTATTCACATTCGGATCGGATGAATCATATCTGAAGATTAAAGATAATTTGGATT
>JAKAMT010000069.1 GCA_021812705.1 Bacteroidota bacterium
GAACGCCTAAAACGCATGAGCATGACGGAAAGCCTCCGCAGTCATTTGGAATTTTTACCGGCAGCCGGCTTTGCGTTTTGTATACTTATGAAAGCAATCCCAGCGACGGATGGGCGGATCCGGAGGTTCATAAAGACGCGCCCGTCAAACGGGAGGAGGCTTTAAAATTCGGCGCCAACATAATTGTGTGGGCTTTATCGAACTAAACTTTTGTTTTTAAAATGAACGAAAAATTAAGCACCATAGAGAATAAACTTCGCGCCGTCGTAGAACGCGAAAAAAGAAGAGATGGATTAATCCGTCTTTCTTCTGCGGCCACGCTTCTATGCTCCGCCCTAATTATAATTGTTCTTTTGGAAGCCGCCGGAAATTTTGATTCCGCTGCGCGTTCAATATTAGTATTGATCTTTCTCGCCGGAGGAATAGCTACCTTCCTCTTCTTCCTCGTTTCTCCATTTATAAAAGATCTTTTTAGTTACAAAAATCCGGATTACACAATTACCGCAAAAAAGGTCGGAGATTTTTTCCCCCAGATCAAAGATGAACTCGTAAATGCGGTTCAGGTTGTAAAAAATGAAAGTCCCGCACAGTCTGCACCGTTGGCCAGAGCTGCGTTGGACTCAGTTTATGCAAAAACGGAAAAATTGGATTTCGGCGAAGTTGTTGATTTCACCAAAACAAAAAAACAATTGGAGATCTCCTTTGTCTCTGTCTGCCTTTGCGCCTTTTTAATTTTATCAATACCGGCTTTGAACTCCTCGGCATACAGGCTGATCAATTACGAAAAGAATTTTTCTCCGCCGCAGAAATTTATTTTTGAAATTTTTCCCGGGAACCGGGAGATAACAAAAGGGGACAGTGTTTTAATCAGAATAAAAACAGCGGGGGAAAAACCGGCAGAAATATTTTTATCGGTTAAATCGGAAGATCAGCCCGAATTTTCAGAAAAGAAACTTCTCCCCGATTCACTTGGTAATTTTGTTTACGAAGCTTTTAGTGTAAAAAATTCTTTCGAATACTTTGCACATGCGAAAAAGATAAAAAGTGAAACTTATAAAATTTCTGTCGTGAGCCGCCCCGTAATTTCCGAATTCACCGTTTCGGTTTTACCTCCCGCGTATTCACGCCTTCCGGAAACAAGGCAAAAAGACAATGGAAACATTTACGCCCTGCCGGGCAGCGGCATCAAAATAAATTTAGCTGCATCCAGAAATCTTTCAAAGGCCGAAATACTATTCTCGGACGGCTCTCAAAGGATTATGAACACGGCCTCCAACAGTTCTTCTCTATTTTTTACGGCAAATAAAGAGCTGGATTACAAAATCGTTGTCGAAGACGGGCAGGGATTTACCAACCCCTCTCCAATTCAATATTCGATTAAGCTGATGCCGGATTCTCCTCCGTCAATTGAAATGCTTTCTCCGAATCAGAATATCAAACTGAGCGGTGAATCAAAAATATCTCTCGTATCAAAAATAAGCGACGACTACGGTTTCAGCAGAATGAATCTGAATTACAGGCTCTCTACTTCCAAATACCGGCCCGTGCCGGAAGAATATTTGAAAATTCCGGTTGCGGTTTCTCCGAATCTAAAAGAGGATGATGTTTATTATGTGTGGGATCTGAGTCAATTGATTTTAGCCGAAGGCGAAGCTGTAACCTATTTTTTAGAAGTCTTCGATAACGATAATATTAACGGGCCCAAGTCCGCAAAGACTCCCCTTTTTACAATTACCGTTCCTTCGCTGGACGCACTCTTTGCCGATGCGGATAAAAAACAAAACGAGGCTTCCAAAGATTTGTCAAACACCCTCAAAGAAGCGGAACAGCTAAAGAAGGAGATGCAGAAAATCAGCGATGATCTTAAACAGAATTCCAAAGAGATAAGCTGGCAGGAAAAAGAAAAAGTCGAAAAAGCGGCTGATAAGTTCAAAGAGATAGGCAGCAGGCTCGATGAGATTTCTCAGAAACTCTCTGAGATGAAAAATGATTTGACCAAAGAGAATTTTCTTTCCGAGGAGACTCTGAAGAAATACAATGAGCTTCAGGATCTTTTTGATAAAATGAGCGGCGATGACCTGAAAGAAGCTTTCAAAAAAATGCAGGACGCGCTTAAAAGTTTAAATCGGGATAATGTGCAGATGTCTATGGAGGAGATGAAGGCTAACGAAGAATATATAAGAAAAAGCATTGAACGCACTCTCAATCTTTTCAAACGCGTTTTAGTTGAACAGAAAACCGACGAGCTGATAAAAAGATCGAAAGAGCTTGCAGAAAAAATTGAAGACGTTAAAAACAAAACAAGCCAATCACCGCTTTCCGAAAAGCAAAAAAGAGACGAGCTTTCGAACCGCCAAAAAGATATCTCAAGCGATCTTAAAAATCTTGGCGATGAGATGAAGAATCTTGCCAGCAAGATGAACGGATTGGCCGATATGCCGAAAGACCAGCTTGATAAAATGCAGTCCGAATTTGAAAAACAAAACAACGAACACCTTTCCGACGAAGCCGCGGACAACATTAAATCACAGCAAAAAAATGATGCGCTGCAGAATCAGCAAAAGATCTCTCAGAACATGAAGAATTTCGGCAAACAGGCGCAGATGATGCAGTCCTCAATGCAGCAGATGAATCAGACAAAAACATTTTTAGGAATGATTAAGATTCTGGAGGACCTTCTTTCCCTCTCGAAGGATCAGGAAAATCTTAAGAACAGAACGGCGGAACGGGGGTCGAATCCCGGTGAATCGGCCATGAATATGCGGGACCAGAACGGAATACAAAATAACTTAAGCAAAGTGTTGCAAAAACTTGGCGACCTTTCTCAAAGAACTTTTTCCATCACTCCGGAGATGGGACAGGCGCTCGGACGCGCTTACTCCGAAATGAATCAGTCCATGACGGCAATGCAGAATAATCAGGGAGGAGTTGCTTCGCAAATGCAGAAAAACGCCATGGGTTCATTAAACGAATCTGCGCGACTGATGAAAGGCGCGATGGATCAGATGATGAACGGCAGCGGTTCCGGAGGCGGAATGATGAGCCTGATGCAGCAGCTTCAAAATCTCGGGCAGCAGCAGATGAACCTGAATAAGCTAACTCAGATGATGAACAGCGGAGAATTATCTCAACAGATGAGAGCGCAGATGGAGCGGCTGGCGCAGCAGCAGGAAATGATCAGAAAATCACTTGAGCAGCTGAATAACGAAGCCAAAGAGAGCGGCCAGTCCAAACGGCTTGCGGGCAATCTGGATAAAATAGTGAACGATATGAAAGAGGTCGTGTCAAATCTTCAGTCGCAAAAACTGAATAACGATCTCATCAAGCAGCAGGAAAAGATAATGACAAAACTTCTCGATGCTCAAAGATCTCTGAACGAAAGAGATTTTGAAAAAGAGAGAAAATCGGAAGAAGGAAAAAATTATACATCTGTTTCACCGCCGGATTTAATTCTGAACGGTGAAGAGGGAAAGAACAAGCTGAAAGACGAACTTCTAAAAGCGGTTAAAGAAGGATATAAAAAAGATTACGAGGAACTAATCAGAAAATATTTTAAAGCTCTGGAAAAAGAGGGGAAATAATTTTTTCCCGGCAGTTATTAAAACAAAAAGAATTTTAATTATCCCGACACAACTAACTAGGAACCATTTATGAAAGACGAAAAAGCAGATCTTTTAACCGCCGGCAAAATTGCCGAAAAATATTCACTCCCCGCGGCAAAAGTTAAAAAAGCCATTGCGGATTTAAAATTAAAACCCGCCGCCAAGAAGGGCGCGTGCAGCTATTATTCCCCGGCAGATGCTTTAAAAATTAAGGCTTCTCTGAAATAATTTTTTCAAAAACAGGAGCGGCTGCCGGCAACACGACGGTTTAGTCGTGTAAAGATCCGCAGCCGCCAAATTAAATTTTATTCCCATTTAAGATAACGCGCGTCGCCAATCAGTTCCTGAATTCTTCTCTGTATGATCTCATTTTTGTTTTGTTTGCGCGCCTGGAGAGATTCTTTTAATTCCTGGATTCTTTTTTCCAATCTCTGCACTTCATTTTGCTTTTGCGTCTCTTTAATATCGAAGAGTTCCGAAAGCTTGCCGGACAATTCGGTTCTTATCTTCTGCTGCGAACTGCTGTCGCCATTTTTTAATTTTAACGCAAGCAATTCAACGTCAATTTCCAGCTCTTTCTCTTTCTTCTCTTTTTCTCCCGAATAAGCGAGTCCGTAAACTTCAACCGATTTATTGTCGTCGCCGAAATTCCCCCAGCCGTATGGGAACCGGCTTCTCAGCAGTTGGTAATATTTATTTTTATCAAGTTTTTTTATCTCGTCTAATTTTGCCTTCATTTCCGGCGAGAGGGTTTTTAATATTTTTTCCTCTTCCTGTTTGCTTAGTTCTTTTCCCTGCGCCTGCACGGAGTAAATTTCCGAAAGGTCCCTGTAAGTCGTCCCGAGCGCAACGGCGTTGCCGGAGTTTTGAGCTCTCAGATATCCCGCCGCGATTAAAAATGCCGAGAGAATAATTAGTTTTTTCATTTTTTATCTCCTATTTATTAAACGAATATTCGTCAGATTCCTGTTCCATTCTTCTCAGGCTTTCGTCCAGTTGCATGATCTGTTTGTCCCATCCGTCCTCGCTCATAAAATTTATACGATCTTTTACCTCTTCAATTTTTTGATTCAGCACTGCTCCGTTCCAATCGAGAATTTCGGCAGGAATATTTTTTACGGCAGTCGGTTTATGAGTTGAAAGGGTGATCACCAAGGCTATAATTGCCAAAGCGGACGCAAATGCGGCTTTGCCGTAAATGCCGGAATTGTCTTTCAAATAATTCAGGAGGAGGAAAAGATTTTGCGGAGCGAATTTGTTTTTATTGACGGCTTTATCTATAATTCTTTCAAACGAAGCGTCGTCTATCACATCAAGCGATTTGTCTTTTACCAGTTCGGAAATCAAAATATCCTCTTCCATTTCCGCGCGGCATTCGGCGCAGACAGATAAATGGGTGAGCCAAAATTCCATTCTTTCGGAAGAAAGTTCATTTTCTTTATAGAGCCACACTTCGTTTTCGAAATCGAGGCAGAGAGCCGGTTTTTTATCACACATTTTTCTTCTCGATAATTTTTTTCAGTTTCTTCACCGCATAATGCATATGAGAGAGCACCGTATTCACGCCTTCATTTGTTAAATCAGAGATCTCTTTAAAGCTCATTTCTCCGTACAGCCTTAGCAAGAGCACGTTTTTTTGTTTGTCGGAAAGAATATTTATCGCTCCGTCTATCATTTGCTTCGTCTCTTTTTCAATTAAAGACCCGAGCGGATCTTCCCGGCTTAAAACTTCTTCGATTGCTTCGCTTTGGAATACGCGCTCTTTTTTTCTGATGCGCAGATGATCCATCGCGGCATTGTGCGCAATTGTAAAAAGCCACGATGAAAATTTCTGCCGCTCGGAATAATTTTTTATTCCCCGCCAGGTTTTAATCAGCGTTTCCTGAAAAAGATCCTCGCTTTGAATTCTGTCTCCCGATAATTTGAACAGATATGAAAACAACTGCCGTCTGTACGGTCTTATAAGCGGACCAAAAGCGGAGCCGTCTCCGCAGCGGCATCTGTCTATATAATTCTGTTCTTGAGTAGAGCTCATAAAACTCTTTTTTCTATTATTGTTAACGGAATGATTTCCGTTTTATTGTATCCGACGAAAATTTGTTTCAGGGAAAAGGAGAGTTGTATAATTAATATATTCAAAAACAAAACCGCCCGGTGAAACGGGCGGTTTTTAACGAAATGATTTAACGGTTCATTTATCCGGGACGGCATTTTTTACAAATTCACTTCCCGGTTCAGATTTTCCCAGTGTAAAGCTGTCATACAATTCATTGGCTAAATTCATCATAAAAGCCGTTCCCCCCATAAAATACTGCACCTCTTCCTCGGCAGAAGCAGTAAAAACCAGTACAACGCTTACTTTATTATTCAATGCTTCATAAAGCGTAGTAGCGCCTCCATCTATTTTGGACAGGCTCGCATCAGGAATTTCCTTGCCTAGAAATTTATACCAATAATTTTTGCTGGCGCCAAAATCTATCACTATTCCCTTCTTGTTCTTTTCCGCGTTTTCTTTTCCCAGATCCGTCTGCCATCCGATTGCTTCTCCGGGCTCCTCGGAGTCTACGCTGATCAATTCTTTGCCGTCAATATTAAGGAGCAGTTCCTCTACTATTCGTCCTAGTTTGTCGAAATCCACAGTTGCCACCTGTGCAAAGGCCCTAACTTTTTTTGCTCTGTCGATTATCAGCAACGTGTTAAGATTTGCATTAAGTTCAAGTTCGGTATCAAGCTTCGATTCAAATTTTTTACCGCTGGCGCTCTTGCCGAAGAATGAAATATCTACAGCTTTCTGATCTGCTAGTTTTTTGTAAGTCGGATCAATCACATAATCAAAGTTAAGGTCTAATCTCATTTTGCCTTTGAATAATTCATTAACAACTTTGTTGGCCGATTCAACATTTTCCGAGAGCGCCACGCCCACAACATTTAATTTTGGAATGGGATTGCTGCTGAATCTATCGAGCTGGGCCTGCGCTACCGTGAATGAAATCATCAAAAGCGGGATTAATAAATATTTAATTTTCATTTTCAGCTCCTCATTGTTGAAATGTAAAATTGGATTCCCCTTCTCCTTTCCGTTTATAACTTAATATTATTTTTGAAGGTTAGCTTCAAAAAAAATTCTTTGGGGGCGGATCCCGCTGGAATTAAGGCACAACCTCTCTTTTTGGTGCTCGGCAGGGGCTTCATCCGAGATCATCCCGGCTTTACCAATTTATTTTCTTTTGACTATCTTAAAGGGAGAATAAAGAGTAACTGGAAAATTGTTCATGAAAAAGCTCGCTGTTAGTTTGTTTATATTTTTATACTCAGCCGTTTATGCCAATTCTGCAGAGCCGGACAGGATAGATCAACAGATAATTAATTCAACATACAACGACCAATTTGATGCAGCAAAAAAATTGTGTCTGGATCAGATAAGCACGAACCAAAACTCCCCCAAGTATTATTATTATCTCATCAATGTTAAAATTTTGGAATATTACAAAAAGATATCCGAGCTGGACCCTTCAAAGAGAGAGGAGGGAAGAAAAAATTTAAATGAAGAGATAATAAATTACTGTGAAAATGTGGTGGATAAAATTGATGAATCCGGCTTGTCTGTTGAAAACAAATTTTATTACGGCACAATATACGCGTATCTTGCCCGCGTTTACGGCGTGGACAACTCATGGTGGAGCGCATTCAAGAGCGGAAAAAAAGCGAAAAATTTTATGCAGGATGTAATCAAATCAGATCCGCAATTTTTTGATGCGTATTTAGTCCTCGGAATGATTGAATATTATGCAGACAGAATGAACGGGGTTGCCGGTTTTATAGCCGGCATTTTAGGCCTTTCCGGCAGCAGAGAAACCGGCTTATATTATTTGCGCACAGCATACGATAAGGGGAAACTGACTTTCGGGCAGTCGTCGCTTATGATGATTGAGATATATACAAGCCTGGAAGGAAATGATTTTGCCGCATTGCCGTACTTTGAAAAATTTTTAAATCGGTTTCCCCAAAATCGAAAAACTTTGAACGCTTATTGCCAGACGCTTATGAATCTCTGGAATTTCAAAAAGGCGGAAGAATTAATAAAGAACGACCGGGATAATCTGATAGACGATTATGCAAAGGCGCGTTTTTATGATATGACGGGAAATTCTGCCCTGGCAATTAGATACGGAGAGAAGGCTTTGCTGAACGAAAAAAATCTTTATCGGGGAGGCGCTGCCGCATCGAGATACATAATAGTCCTCAACTGTTGGCTGACTGGTGATAATGACAAAGCAAAAAAATACGAGCCTCTTCTATCCGAGCGATACAAAATTGAATTTTACGCTGCCCAGAAAAACGAGAAAGAAAAAAAATGGCTAAGGGAATTTTCTGTCAAAATTGCCCAGAACAGACAAATGAATGATATAGAGAATTATCTTAAAACTAAGCCGGATTTCAGCCGCGTTCCCAATTATGAAGACGAATTCAACCTCCTTGCAGGTGCTTTTTATTTCAAAAATAATTTGTACAATAGGGCCGCGGTTTTTTTCGAAAAATCGGTCGAATCGAAAGACGAAAGGGATAAGGTTTCTGCGGCCGGCAGCCTTGTTGAGATCTATCTAAGAGAAAACGTAAATAAGTCGAAGGTTGAAAATCTTTTAAAAATCATCGATAATATTGACAGTTCTCGGCTTTCTTACCGGTCGAAAGATCTTGCAAAAAAATATAATTTATAATCGGGACTGTTTTAAAACACTTTGCCGGAATTTTTGATGAATTTTTTTAAACAAATAATTTTTCCGATAATTATAATATTGCTCTGTATAGTTCTGCTCTATTCCGCTTATTATGATGTTAGAAAAGAGACCCTTAACCAGGTGCAGATTGAGCAGATGACCCACACCCGTCAAGCCGAGACGGGCATAAGACTTTTTTTTGAAGACTACAAATCACTCCTCGAATATATGGCTACAAAGCCTTCTATAGTTAACGTTACAAACGACGGAAAGGAATTGATGCGCCATATATACAACGGACATCCTTCCGAAATTAGAGCCATTACACGCATAGACGAATCTGGAAAAATTATTTTTACAGTTCCCTACAATGCCAGCTTTATAGGCAGAGACATATCCTACCAGGAGCACATAAAAAAATTTCTCACAACACACGAAGAAACCCTCAGCGATATATTCGATGCAGTGCAGGGGTACAGAACTATTGCTTATTATCTGCCCGTTTTCGAAAAGGGAGTATTCAGAGGCGGCATTGCTGTTTTAATTCCGTTTGAAACTATCTCTAAAAATTTTCTAAGTAATATTAAGATAAGAAAGACCGGTGCCGCGTGGACGATTAGCCATAACGGGATTGTGATATACAGTCCAAATTCAAAATACAACAACAAAAATGTTTTCGATATATTTAAGAATTCCCCCTCCGTCATTTCAATGCTCAAAAAAGCAACAAGCGGGGAGGCGGGCTTTGGTCTTTACAAATGGAGTCTTGCGGAAGAGAGAATCGGATCTTACAAGGATGTGCTTATAAACTATTTCCCCTTAAAAGTTGCAGATCAATTCTGGACAATATTAGTAACCGTTCCGGAAAATGAAGCGTTAAGCACCATGAAAAATTTTATGGGCAAGTGGGTTATTATTATTTTCCTCTTAATCGTCGGATCATCCGTTTATCTTTATTACGTAAACAAAGCTCATGCCGTTCTAAGAGAGGAGACCAAAAGAATAAAAGCAGAAGAGGCTCTGCGCCAGTCGGAACAGAAATTTAAAACTCTTTTTCAGACCGCCGGGGATGCTATCTTTCTGCTCGAGCTTGACGGAAAAATTATAGAGATAAATGATTATGCGATCAACAAATTTGAATACAGCCGGGATGAATTTTTAAAACTTACTTCATTAGATTTAAATCTTCGCGAGAACAAAGAAGATGTAAAATTAAGACTGCAGATGCTTATAGAAAAAGGGGAATTATATTTTGAGTCCGTTTATCTCACCAAGAGCGGAACAAAGATTCCGGTCGGCGTTAGCATCCGTCTTATTGAGTACGAAGACCGGCGCGTTGCGCTTTCAATAGCCCGCGATATATCTCTTAAGAAGCGGGAAGAAGAAGAACTGATTTTGGCAAAGGAGGAGGCCGAAAAAGCCAGCAAGCTTAAATCCGAATTCCTTGCTCAAATGTCGCACGAAATCCGCTCCCCTCTGAATGTGGTTGTAGGATTTACACAGCTCCTCAGAGAAGACCTCAGACACCATCTTACGGATGAAATGCTGACCAGCTTCAAAGGAATAGACGCGGCCGGAAAAAGAATAATACGCACCGTTGAATTAATTTTAAATATGTCGGAACTCCAGACGGGAATGTATGAATCTTATAAAACAGAATTCGATCTCCTTAAAGATGTAATTGAAAACGTATTCAAAGAGTATGAAATAGCCGCCCGCTTAAAGGGTCTTAATATTTCTCTCTCTCTTGAATCGGACGACACCGTAATTTACGCGGATTATTTCAGCACCTGTCAAATTTTTGTTAACCTGATTGACAACGCTATCAAATATACACCAAGCGGAAGCATTGATATCAAAATAAAAAAAGATAAAAACGGTAAATTGCTTGTGACGGTTTCCGATACGGGGATAGGAATTTCGAACGAGTATCTGCCCAAACTCTTCGAACCGTTTACCCAGGAAGAACAGGGTTATTCAAGAAAATACGAAGGCACCGGATTGGGAATGGCGTTGGTAAAAAGATACTGCGATTTGAACAGCATCGCAATATCTGTAGAAACTCTTAAGGGGGCTGGCACAAAATATTCGCTTTTATTTTCCGAAAACACTAAAACAGTTTAATTAGCCGATGGAATAGATATGAAAAATTTTCCCCGTTTGTTAATAGTCGAAGATGACGACTGGATAATTCAAATCTTCGAAAAAGTTTTAAAGAATCATTTCACAGTAGATATAGCTCAAACTATTTCTCAATTCTACAGCGCTATAGAACAAAACACATACGATGTTTTTCTTGTGGATCTCTCATTGAGAAGCGAGAAGAACGGTTTGATTCTTATTGAAGAACTGCGCGGAATTGAAAAATATAAAACAACGCCGATTGTTGTAGTAACCGCAAACGCATTAAGAAAAGACAGAGACGGGGCAATAAAAGCCGGGGCAACAAAATTTATTACCAAGCCGGTCGAAAATAACGTGCTCTTAAAAGAGGTCCTCGATCTCTTCCCCGGATTAGAATAGATTCAAGGAATAAATTTTTTCTGTTCCGGTTACTGAACTATTACAGTTCCCTGCATAGCCGTAGGATGCGATCTGCAGAAGTACTTAAACGTTCCCTTTGTGTTGAATGTGTACGAAAAGGTCGCCCCGTTGGCCATGTCTCCCGAATCAAAAACTCCATCCGGGGCTGCCGGCGTTCCGCTTGTAACAGTATGCGTCATGTTATCTTTATTTGTCCACTTTATAGTCGTGCCAACACTAACCGTAACAGTCGCCGGGGTAAATGCGGTCCCCTGCATCCAGACTTCATTAGCGCCCGGTGTTCCGCTTCCGCCGCCCGAGTTTGTATAAGGATTTGTGACATAATCATTTTTGCTGCATCCGAAAAAAGAGAGGATTAAAAGAATATTTATTGCAAACAGCACATCTGACTTTTTCAACATTCTAATACCCTTTCGTTTGGTTTAGCATTAATTATGATGCTGCATGAACATTTTAGAGAGATAAAAAATTCAAAAAGTCGCGGGGAAAAATTTTAGGACGGGCCGGGCGGGCGTTTAAATGTATTTTTTTGCCGAATGAAGAAAGAAGGTGACGGATTCCCGCTTTAATGACGGGTGTGCCGGCAACCGGTTCAACGATTTCGTTTGATCTGCCAACTAACCGGATGCCTTCGGCTTTTAGAAGACCACAAGCCGTAAGCACTTATTTTTTCTTGTGAACCTCTATAGCATCTCCCACGCGGAGCTTTCCCGCTCCCTCATGAAGAAGATTCATTCCGAACATTACTTTGCCGTCAACCGTCCTGTAAGAGGCAAGCGTTCTTAATGGTTCATCATTCTTATTTCCGCTCTCCTGATCGACCGTAACGGTCGCGCATCTCGAGCACGGTTTTGCACACTCGAATAATATATCGCCGATTTTAAATTTTTCCCAGTTATCTTCTTCGAACGGTTCACCGCCGCTGAAAACAAAATTAGGCCGGAACCTGTTCATGGAAATTTTATTTTCCAAACGGGAATTGAGGTCGTCGAGCGATGATTGTCCTATCAGCAGAAAGGGAAACGCGTCTGCAAAACTAACTATCTCGTCTTTGAAAGCATATTTATCGCTTACATATCTTTCTGAGCTTTCCGGCATATAGACAAGTTTGCATTTAATTCCGAGCGCCTCGCCCAGCCATTCATCGGCATATCTTCCAACAGCGAGAGCTGGAACAAGATCGTTCCAGATATTTACTATTGCTGTTTCTGTAAGCTGGGTATTGATTGGAATAACCAGAGGCGAAACTTCTTCTGCTTTGTGGCTGATTATAAGTTTGTTGTGGCTGATTTTTGTTTTAAGGAGAGCAAGTTCGGGGCTTTCTCTCTGCGATATAAACTTTTCCTCCTCGTCAACTATCATCCATCTGCGGTCATACTTTAATCCTCGGTCCGTAACTTCGACTTCCTGCAAAGAGATTCCTCCGAGAGATTTAACCGGATAGATATTGATCTCAGACAATGCGCGGTTCATGTTCGGATTAATTTTTAGTTTTTAATTTCCTTGTTTTAAAAAATCTGTTTGGCGTGACGGACAATTATTATGACCGGACGAAAAGAGGCGATCTGATATTCTGAATTGGAAACGGAAATAAAATTGCAATTTCATTTTTTTATCTAATTTAGCACGGTTATCTAAACCGGACAATCATAAATTACTTTTTATTTATGTTTTGTTCAAAGAGTTTAAATATTCTTCTGTATTCGTCAAGCCAACTGCTCGGTTCTCTAAAGCCGTGTGTTTCTGCGGGATAGATGGCAATTTCCCAGTTTTCTTTTCCCAGCTCTATCAGTTTTTGAGTCAATCGAACCGCATCCTGAAAATGTACATTATCATCAACCACTCCGTGGCAGATAAGAAGCGCTCCTTTTAATCCGTCCGCATAATAGATCGGCGAACTTCTTCTATATGCTATGCTGTCTAAAACGGGAGTATTCAGAATGTTAGAGGTATAACCGTGATTGTAATGCGCCCAGTCTGTAACCGGTCTAAGAGCGGCGCCCGCAGCAAAAACTCCCGGTTCTTTGAACATAGCCATCAGCGTTATAAATCCGCCGTATGATCCGCCGTATATTCCAATTCTGTCGGGATCAATATTCCGGGTTTCAACAAGATATTTTGCGCCGTCAACATTGTCGTAAAGATCTTTGCCTCCCATGTCTCTGTAAATATCAGTCCGCCATTTTTTTCCGTAGCCTGCGCTTGCGCGGTAATCAATATCAAGCACTGTGTAACCGTTATCCGCGAGGAAATTATTAAACATATATTCGTGATAATATTCACTCCACCATTTGTGCGCGTTCTGCAAATACCCGGCGCCGTGTACAAAGATCACGGCGGCTCTGTTAAATTTATTTTCTGAAGGTTTATAAAGACGCGCATAAACAGTTTCTCCGTCTCTCGCTTTGAAAGTTACAATTTGCGGATCACGCCAGGGATATGAATTAAATTCTTCGGAAGCCGAGTAAGTTGCTCTTATTGCTTCGGCACCGGCTTCGTTTTTCATAACAAACAAATCCCATGGTTTATTTGTGTATGAATAACGGAGAGCTATCATTGATTCATCGGGAGAAATGATTGCGTCATTGTTTCCCGTCATCGATGTTATTTTTTCCGCCTTTCCCCCTTCGACTGAGATTTTGTACAAATGTTTTTCGCCCGGATGAACTTCGTTAGATGTATAGTAAAAATGTTTTTTATCCAGCGAGAGCTGGGGCTCAGAGACTTCGAATTTTCCCTTTGTGAGCTGTCTTTTTTCCGAAGTAAAAATATTTAAAGTATATAAATGAGAATATCCGCTCTCTTCCGATTGGAAATAAATTCTCTTATTGTCCGGCAGCCAGCCGACGCTTCCGAGTCCCCAGCCTATTCCCGGCCCGCCGATCCATTCTTCATCTCTATCGTCAACCATATTTTTAAAACTGCCGTTTGAAAGATCCAGAAGTGCGATCCATCTTTCTTTGTTGTCTAAAGACTTAACAACCATCAAAGCGTTTTTGCCGTCATCAGAATAAACAGGACCGCTGTAAACAACTTCGCGCGGTGTTTTAGCCGATGAAGATTTTTTTAGAGTGTCGATTTTTGTTTTGTACTCGTTAAGAAACTTCGGCTTTTCATAAATTCCCGGAAGCGATTTCGTGTCTGCATAGTAAACCGTATCCCTTTGCAAATCATAAATTCCGAATTCATATGTAGTCTGTTCGCCGCCGACTTTTGTGCGCGTGTTTATATCTTCTGTAAATCCTTTCTCCGTAAGGTAATTGGGCACTATAGCGGGACGTAAATTTTTGGGATATTTATCCAGCCGGAAGGTAATATATTTTTCGTCCGGCGAGATTTGAATGCTGCTTACATTTTTATCCTGCACATAAATTTCTTTTGGTCTTTTGGGCTGCAATAATTTTGCGGTTTTCTCGCGCGTTTCCCGCTCATCTTTCCTTTTCTTCAAAACATCAAAAAGACTCATCTCCTCTTTTTTCAAATACTTTTCCTGGTCGGTTGAAGGATCTTTCTGTTCCTGAACTTTCGTCCCCTTTCTAAAATCTGTCAGTTGAACAATCCGGCCATCTTCCGAATTCCACGAATAAAGATTTCCGTTCAGCGTATAAAATATTTTTTTCTCGTCGTAAGATAAACGCGGGTTGGATTCTCTTTCGTTTGTGTTTGTAATCTGTTTTAATTCTCCTGTTTTAACGGTTAAAATGTAAATGTCTCCGTTCTTCTCAAATGTTTTAATGGACCGGTCCCTGTTGTAGGAGCCGTAATTAGAAGGCATATTAATCTGTTCTTTAATTGAAACGGGATTTATTCTTCCATCTTTAATGCTGTAAGAAAAGAGGGAATCGCTTTTGGCTTTTGTTCTGTTCCATGTAAAATAAATTTTTGTGCCGTCCTCACTCCAGAATATAT
>JAKAMT010000070.1 GCA_021812705.1 Bacteroidota bacterium
ACAAGCGCCTGTTCCATCAACGGAAAATCAAATTGGAGAATTCCCGCATCCTCTCCCCCGTTAAAAATTATTTTGTGTCCGCCGATTTCGTTCTTCATTTTATTTAATGCAGAATTAATGAGATCTGTAACGGAATGCCATTCCATTTTTGGTTTTAAGTTTCCGCTTTCAAGACGCGTAATGTCAAGCAGGTTATCCACAAGACGGCTGAGTCTCTCGGCGGCTATATTTATTTCATCAATAAGTTTAGAGAAATATATTTTATTGGAAGAAATTTTTTCGTCTTTAATTGAAGAGGCGGCGCCAAGGATTGTTGTTATCGGCGTTTTCACTTCATGCGACACTGAATCGAACAAAGTTTTATAGAGTTTTTCCGATTCCGCAAGAACTGAGGCGGCTTTGCTCAATTCTTTCAGAGATTCTCTCTCCACGGCAATGCTGATTTGAAGTATAAAGGTATTTAAAAATGAAACCGCTTCAGAATCATAATGGAAGTTGTCAGGAAATTTTATTCCAACAACTCCTAGGTTTCCGTTTTTAGAACTCAGAGGAAAATAAGTCGCCTCTGTTACTAACAGCATCTTTGTAAATCGGCCCGCCGATTGAGAATTGTGAAATACCCAGAAGGCTACATTCCATTCTGCCTCGTCAATATGAAACGTACTTGTGGGGTGCGCCTGATCCATAAGTTTCTTTTCGGCTGTACTGTAAATAATGGCAGAATCTGCACCAAAGGTTTCTTTAAGGTGGCGGACAGAGCAGTCAGAGACGTCGTCTAGACTTTTTGCCGAAGACAAATCCTTTGCCAAACTGTATAATGATGCCGTTTTTTTCTCGCGCTGATTAATAAGAATTTGCTGCGTTCTAATGCGCGATATAAGAAGTCCGGAAACCGAAGCAATTATAAAATACATTATGAACATCAGCGCGTCTTCAACTTTTCCAATCCTGAGCGTGTAATGCGGCGGAATAAAATAATAGTTCCAGATAAATGCGCTCATCACGGCGGCTAAAAATATCTGTCCCGGTCTGAAATTTAAAAGCGGCAGAAGAGATATAACAAAAAGAAGCACAAGAGAGACAGACTGATAGCCAATACTGTCCCTTACAAGAAACAGGGCAAGGCTTACAGCGCAGACAACAAGAACCGCAAATAAATATCTCATTGCGGGTAAATTGATGAAACGAAGAATGCCTTCCTTAAAATTTCTTTGTGACACCGATTACGCTTCTCGTTTTTAACAAAGAGTGACCGTGAAAAATGCTTTTATACTGCTTTAAAACAAAAATTATTCCGGCTGTTCCTCCTGCAATTGCGGCAATTAATGCCGGAACAAAAAAAATTAAATATGCCTCTGAAACCAGGAATCGGGGCGCTTTATTGAAATATTCCGGTAAATCAAAATACAGAGCCGCAATGTTTTTGCTCCAAAAGAGAGAAATCAATACAGAAAAAAATATCCAGACGAAATATATTCGCCGCGCAAACAAAAGTCTCTTTTTATCAGCGCTTTTATTGAGGTTCATTTATACTCCCGTTTTGCCGGGAGTAAAACTAATTTTCTGTTTATAAATGTGCTGTAAAGAAACCGATTACAGCCGTAAAATATTCATAAATGCCTTCAAAAATCATAAAGAAAGAATAAAATATTTGACCACTATATAAAGAATTTGTAAAGAGCGGGTGGCTTAATTCATATCGTACTGGGATTCGCATTTTGCGATAGATTCATTTATCGCCAATGAAGATAAAACAAAATAGAAAATGTTAAAAATAATTCTCGTCTGTTTCCATGCCGGTTCAGATAGAAACCGGGCATAATAAACATTACCGGTATAGTGAAGTCACAAAATCATTTTTGATTTTATATATAACGAAAGTCAATTGTGATGTTTTGAAATAATAATTCGAAAATAAAAAGCGCAAAAACTTATATCCGGCAAGAATTCTAATCAAATAAAGCTGCGGGAAAATGAGCAAAACCAAATAAGCCGGCGGCACATAATAATGAATTACTGATCTTGTTTGAAATAACGTTATTAAATCCAATTGGCAATTGCTATGGAGGATAATTTAGAAATAGTATTGATCAGAGTTCTCTGTTCTATCAATATATTTTTATAATCAATTTTAAATCCTATTACTCCTATGGTACCACCCGAAGGGGTTGAGAGGGGAAGAAAAAACCAATTTGTTTCGGTCAGATTGTCTGTTCCGCATCCTGCAAGCAAATTCTTGTTGAACGCCCAATCGGCAACCCCAAAATCTTTGGAGTTTAGTTTGATTTCGGGAGTGCTCTTTGAAATTATTCGTAAATTATTTTTATCATCTTTTAGTAATATTATGTTGTCAGCGGCTAAAACTTTGCTTAAATATTTTAAAATAATACGCGAAATATCTTCCTGGACTGAAGTATTGATCATATTTATAATGTTGTTGAGTTGATTTCCGGGAGGAGCGAAATCTTTTAATATCTCCTCGTGCAGCGGAATATTCAATAAGTCTTTGCTAAGGTCTTCTATAAGGCTCAAGCTCTCCAGCCGCATTCTTAATGCGGAATATTGATTTTTAGATCTATTGATCAAGTGACTTAAAATGATTGAGATAGCGAGAAATATTAACAGACTGACAAAATGTTCCGGGCGATTGATTGTAAAAGCGTATCTGGGTTCAACAAAGAGATAATCAAAAACCAAGACGCTCATTACAGAGGCAAAAATTGAAGGTCCCAATCCATAAAATATAGCAGAAAATACAGGGGCAATTATAAAAATCATCTCAAATGAAGGAATGTAAAATAACTTTTCCAGAAGATTTACGGCAAGAGTTACTGGAACGAAGCTTAAAAAGGAATAAAAATAATTTATAAACTTAATTTTTTTCTTACGTGATTTTAGTATCTCAATTTTAGATGATTCTTCTTTTTCAGTTAACGGAGTTATGAGCTGAACATCAAAAGAGCTTTGATCATACATCAATTTAATTGTCGGAGATTTTTTTAAAAATTCACGAAGAGGAGAATTTAAGGGTTTGCCAATTAATACGCGTGTTATGTTTTTGTCTTTTGCAAAAGATATTATTTCATCCGCAATATCGGAACCGGAGAGCGTAAATATTTTCCCTCCCAATTTTTCGGCAAGATTTAAGGCATCGGAGAGATAAAATTGAGTCTTTGCGGATAAGTTTCTAATTTTTGGTGTAGAGACGTACACAGCATACCATTCTATCATCGCTTCGCTGGCCATGTTGTAAGCGCGGCGCACAATCTGTTTAGAAAAGGGGCTGGGCGAAACGCAAACCAAAATTTTATCAACAACTTGCCAGGGTTTATCGATAGCTTTGGTTTTAATGTAAGATAAAAGTTCGCTGTCTATTTTTGTAGCAACTTTTCTTAATGCAATTTCACGAAGTGCCGTTAAATTCCCCTTTTTGAAAAAGTTCTCTATTGCTTGCTGAGCCTGTTCCGGTACATAAACCCTTCCGTCGTTAAGACGGGTAAATAATTCTTCGAGCGGGATATCTACTAATTTAACCTGGTCGGCCTCCTCCAAAAGGCTGTCTGGTATTGTCTCCTGAACTTTAATTCCGGTGACTTGTTCTACAACATCATTCTGACTTTCGAAATGTTGAATGTTTACGGTTGTTAAAACATCTATGCCATGGGCCAGAATTTCCTTTACGTCCAAAAAACGTTTCGGATGGCGGCTGCCGGATATGTTAGTGTGTGCCAGTTCATCAACAAGCACTGCTTGGGGTTTTCTATTAATAATTGCATCAGCGTCCATCTCCTCGAGTAAAAGATTGCGATACTTAATTTTTCGGCGGGGAAGAATTTCTAAACCATCAAGCAGAGCATTGGTTTCTTCTCTCTTATGGGTTTCGACATATCCCACTACAACATCGAATCCGCGTTTCTTGAGATCATGAGCTTCCATCAGCATCGAATATGTTTTTCCAACACCGGGCGCATATCCCAAAAAGATTTTCAGCTTTCCTTTATTATTTTCGGAACGCTTGATTTCAAAAAGAATTGCGTCCGGATCCGGTCTGCGATGTCCATCCGACTCATTCATAGAATCAGTTCATTTTATCCAGTGCTAAATTTAATAAAAGAATATTTACAACAGAATTACCCCAAACACCAAACTGCGGGCTTTCGGTTAATGAGTTGATCAATCCTATAATTTTTTCTTTTTTGGCACGATCAAAATTTCTTGCTTTTGCTATTCGTTCCACCTGCAACATTGCAGATGCAGGTGAAATGTGAGGGTCAACTCCGCTGGCAGAAGCAAAAAGCATTTCGTTTGGAATTAGTTCCGGGTTCTTAAGAAAATTTTTTTCAGCGAAATCTTTTTTTCTCTTCAGAAAAATTTGTTTTAGTCTTTCGCTTGTCGGGGCTAAATTAGTGCCGCTGCTTGGCGCGGGATTATAATCGATCGCAGAGGGCCTCGACCAAAAATACTTATCGGTCTCAAATTTTTGCCCTATTAATTTAGAGCCGATTACAATGCCGTCTTCTTCTATCAAACTTCCGGACGCTTTATGCGGGAAAAGGATAACTGATATAAGAGATATGAAAAGGGGATAAATTAACCCGGTAATCAGCGTGATTGCTAATAAATATTTTATCGAAATTGATATTTGATTTTTCATTGTGTCAATCCAGCTTTAAACCAATTTGACTGCGGTGATGAATAGGTCAATTAATTTTATGCCAATGAACGGCGCAGCCAAACCGCCCGCGCCATAGATTAAAATATTTCGTTTGAGAACAGAAGCGGCGCCTTCGGGTCGGTACTTTATTCCTTTAAGAGCAAGAGGTATTAATGCAACAATAATCAGCGCGTTGAAAATAACAGCACTCAGAATAGCGCTTTGAGGCGTTGCCAATCCCATGATGTTTAATACAGAAAGCGGGCCATCTGTAAGATGTTTCGCAAAAATAAAAGTTGAGATAGCGGGTAAAATTGCAAAATATTTTGCAACATCATTTGCTATGCTGAAAGTTGTAAGGGCTCCGCGTGTCATTAATAGCTGTTTGCCAATTTCAACAACTTCAATAAGTTTAGTCGGATTGCTGTCGAGATCAATCATGTTTCCGGCCTCGCGTGCCGCCTGAGTCCCGCTGTTCATTGCAATACCAACATCTGCTTGTGCAAGTGCTGGCGCATCATTCGTTCCGTCTCCAATCATTCCTATCATTTTGCCGGAGGCCTGCTCATCTCGTATCCTTCTGAGTTTATCTTCCGGTTTTGCTTCGGCTATAAAATCGTCGACGCCAGCTTCTGCGGCAATTGCAGTAGCGGTTAAAGGATTGTCGCCGGTAATCATAACGGTTTTGATTCCCATTCTTCTTAATTGAGCAAACCGCTCTTTGATGCCTCCTTTTACAATATCTTTCAATTCGATTACACCAAGTACAATGTTATTTTCGGAAACCACAAGCGGCGTTGACCCTGCTTTTGAAATATAATTTACAATTTCCTGAACACCGGCAGAGAACTTTTCCCCATTTTCTTCAACATATTTTTTTATAGCGTCGGCAGAGCCTTTCCGTATAATTCTTTTAATTTCGTTGTTTTGCGGATGAATATCTACTCCGCTCATTCTAGTTTGCGCGCTGAATGGTATGAAGTGCGCATCCAATTTTGTGATATCCCTACCTCTTAAGCCGAATTTTTCTTTAGCCAGAACTACAATTGATCTTCCTTCCGGAGTTTCGTCTGAAAGAGAAGATAATTGCGCGGCATCTGCGAGATTTTCGATCGGCACACCTTTTTCGGGGATAAAAGAGGAGGCCATTCGACCGCCCAAAGTAATCGTTCCCGTTTTATCGAGAAGGAGGACGTCTATATCTCCAGCAGCTTCAACGGCGCGACCGCTCATGGCAATTACATTATGACTTAGCAATCTATCCATGCCGCTTATCCCTATTGCACTCAACAATCCGCCAATTGTTGTGGGAATCAGGCACACTAAAAGAGAGACTAATACAGGGACGGGAACGATCTGGCTTACATTTACATCGGCAGTTTGATAATATTCTATGAAAACACGAATTGTTATGATAACTAGTATAAAAATAATATTGAATCCGGCGATCAATGTAGATAGTGCAATTTCGTTTGGTGTTTTTTTCCTTTTAGCGCCCTCAACAAGAGAAATCATTTTATCCAAATAAGTTCCGCCGGGATCAGAGGTAATTCTAATTATGATTTTATCGCTGATGACTCTTGTTCCGCCCGTTACAACGCTTCGGTCACCGCCGCTTTCGCGTATAACCGGCGCGGATTCTCCCGTAAGAGCGGATTCGTCGATGCTTGCAGCTCCTTCAACAACCTCTCCGTCAGAGGGAATGATATCGCCTGCTTCACAAACAACAATATCATTGATGCGCAAATCAATGGCCGGAACTATGACTTCCGACTTATCGACTAATTTTCTCGCCGTGGTTTGAGTTCTTGTCTTCCTCAAGTTATCTGATTGAGCTTTTCCTCTGCTTTCTGCAAGGGCTTCTGCAAAATTTGCAAACAGAACCGTGAACCAGAGCCAGATAATGATTTGAAATGTAAAACCGGAATAATGGCCGATGAAAATGTTTTTGATAATAAAAAAAGTTGACAAAGAAGCGCCAACGGCCACCAAAAACATAACAGGATTTTTAAATAAATGTTTTGGATTTAATTTTTTAAATGAATCTATAATTGCCTGCTTTATAATTGTTTTGTCGAACATTTTTCTTTTTGATCTGCTTTTGACCGAAACCATTTAAGAAACTCCTCCTGAATTATCATATAATTAGAATGTCAGTCCTTCTCCCATAAGCAAGTGTTCTAAGATTGGTCCAAATGATAGAGCGGGAAAGAATGTTAGCGCACCAACAATTATGATTACACCCGTCAACAAAATTGCGAATAGAAAATTATCCGTAGAAAGCGTGCCGGCAGATGCCGGCGCAACATTTTTCTTAACCAATCCACCCGAAATTATCATTACTGGAATGAGCACTCCAAACCTACCGATCAACATTCCCAGCGCAATCATTAAATTATAAAACGCAGTGTTTGCGTTTAATCCGGCAAAGGCGCTTCCATTATTTCCTGCCGCAGAGGAGAACGCATATAAAACTTCCGAATAACCATGCGGACCGGCATTGGCAAGACTTGATAAGCCGGCATTTGTTTTCATCGCAATTGCCGAGAATAAAAGTATAACCGCGCTTGGCAAAAGAATTGCGACTATAGACCATTTTACTTCATGTGATTCAATTTTCTTTCCAAGGTATTCAGGAGTTCTGCCCACCATCAAACCCGCTATAAAAACGGTTAAAAATATAAAAAGGAGCATTCCATAAAGCCCGCACCCCACTCCGCCGAAAATGATTTCGCCAATTTCCATATTAAACATTGTTATCAATCCGGAAAGAGGAGATAAGCTGCTGTGCATTGCATTAACAGAGCCGTTTGATGCGGCGGTCGTTGCAGTGGACCAGAGAACGCTGTTAACAATTCCAAAGCGAGTTTCCTTTCCTTCCATTAGCCCGCTTTGATTAAATACATTATTTGTTGAATATTCAGAAATTATCGAAACAGTAAGTCCGCTAACAAAAAGAAATAACATCACTCCGAAAATTATCCAGGCATGTTTTTTTGCACCGATTAAATTTCCAAAGGCAAAAACCAGAGAAGCTGGAAGCAAAAGGATTGCCAGTAGTTCCAAAAAATTTGAAAAAGGCGTAGGATTTTCAAAAGGGAATGCGCTGTTCACATTAAAGAAACCGCCACCGTTAGTGCCTATTTGTTTTATTGCAATTTGAGAAGCCGCGGGTCCGAATGGAATAATTTGTTTTCCGCCTTCGAGCATTGTAATCTCTTTGTAAGAGGAGAATGATTGAACAACACCTTGACTTACCAGTAACACCGCCCAGATTATTGAGAGCGGGAGCAGTATGTATAAAATGGTTCGGGTTAGATCTACCCAGAAATTTCCTAGTGTGTTTCCTTTTCTTGTTTTTAAGGCCCTAATTAAAACAAGAAGCACTGCAACACCAGTTGCGGCGCTCACAAAATTTTGAACTGTAAGTCCAATCATTTGAGTAAAATAACCGAGAGTTGTTTCGCCGGCGTACGATTGCCAGTTGGTATTGGTTACAAAACTTACCGCTGTATTTAAGGCAAGGGTTATTTCAACGTTGGGCAGCCCCTGCGGATTAAAAGGTAGATAAGCTTGAAAGAGTTGTAGCAAAACCAATATTAGTATTCCGAAAAAATTGAATGTCAACAGAGCATAAGTGTATAACTTCCAATCCATCTCTTCCGAAGGATCTATTTTTGAAAATTTGTAAATTGTTTTTTCCAGCACAACAAACACAGGGGTGAGAAAATTGCTTTCGCCATTCAGGACCTTTGCGATAAAACCTCCGAGAACGGGCGCGATAGCAATTAAGGCAATGATATAGAATATAGCTTGAATTATTTCATTGATTGTAATCATGATTCAACTGCCATTGATATTAAAATTTTTCGGGGTTGATTAATGTGTAAACAACATAAATCAGAAGAGCCGCAGCAATAATTAATGAGATAAATATTTCTATTGAGCTTTCCACTTTTTCTCCGGTTTAAGCGGTACAAATTTCGGCTTTGCAGAAAAGAAGGTCTGTGTGACCGAACAAAAAAATAATATTAAAGTAAAATTATCCACGGGGCGCTCACTTCATTGATCAACAGGACGGCGATCGATAATGCAAAGAATTCTGCTTTGATATTTTGCAAGTTCTCATAACATGCATTGATTTTATTTTAGAAACGGATAAGGGCTGCGAAAATAAATCTTGTCTCAGATTTTACAAGATCAGGAATCCAATCCGGATCCGGCAACGAGTTGTTGCCCGATGGAGAAGTTACGCCGCCGGGACCGGCAAAATAGGGAACATCGGTTTCTCGATGTACAATTTCAAAGCGCCATGTCAAAAAATCGTTCGGCATCCAATCGATTGTTGTTGAAAAATCCCATCCGTGAAATTGGTCGCCCGGATTTGCGCTGAATGGATGGCTGCCTGTCTTTCCAGTATTAATTGAAGGAATCGGGTTTGCTTCTCCTGTTGGATATAGCACAAGATAACGCCCTGGATTGTTAATATATCCGCCGCCAATTGTCCAGCCAATGTGATCATTCGCCATCCATAACCGATGATAGATCATTCCGCTTAAAAAGTACTGAATTGGACCATTGTCCCCCTTGAAATCAGAAACACCGCCGCCATTTTCAAAACCGATGTCTTGTGTGACCGAAAACGCTCCGCGAGTTATAAAATTATTTTTATGTTCAAAATATCTTATTCTAATGCTATTGTCGGTGTGAAACCTGATTCTATCGGGAAGCCCTTCGACATCGGATCCATAATAGTTATTTGAAAGAAGAGACAGCCACTCTTCGGGATTAAAAAGAAACTGGCATCCGAGACCTAATCCATTATTATACTTTGCATACGATTGCCATCCGTTCGTGAGCCAGATCTCTATTTTAAAACGATCGCTTGGAAATGCTTGAATACGAATCCCGTTGAAGAACCAGGGGGTGTTGTCTGAAGTAAATGACGGCTGATATGACCAATTTTCTGCATTATAATAAGAAAATAATCCAACGTAGGACATAAATAATCCTATGTCGATATTTATTCCATGCCAAACATCGAAATGATACCCGGCATTCGCCTCGCTGAAATACCGATATGCAGCGGCAAGATCAAACTGCCCATGAAGGAGGCTATAATCATTCCTGGGTACAACGGTTGCTCTTGTGCCCAGTTGAAGTAAAAGCGAAGCCCTGACATTATCATAATGGAAGTCGGCTCCTATCGCCGCGACAGATATTTGAAATTCATTATCACGAGCAAGCGCCGTAGATCCAACGACAGTATGGTCAATAGGGTGATTATTTGAAGCGGTATAATTTGCATCGAACAAGAATCTGCCCGTTAAATATTCATTCTGGAGAAGTACTTTGCGCCTCCGATCATTTCCGTTCATCCACGTAAAATCACCCCACGCAAATGGCTCACTTATCGTGTCCTTGGCGGCAGCTTTGTTTTCGTTATGCTGCGAATACATTTTAGAATTTAAATTCACCGCCATGTACATAAAAAGAAATACAAATTTGATCGAAAAACAATTTCTCATTTTACTGATCTTGCGAGCCACCTCTATAATATATTTTGTCCGGTTCATATGCCTCTCAACGTGAAAGTTAAATCCATAATTTGTTTTCAACTTTGTGATAATCTATGCCGAACAGAGCCCAAATCACGGAAAAGAATAATGAGACAATCGCCAGCGTGGAATTTCCTAACAGTTTTTTTGAATTATCCATATATGCCAATAATAAATAACAAACAAAGTTAATGGCTAGGTTATAAACTGTTTGTAAAATGATCGGCCGAGAGTATAAAGATTTTATAAAGAACAATTTTACCGGAAATGCTTATTATAACGACAGATACTTAGATTTACTACATATTTACTTTTTTACGCACGAGATATTTTTAAATACTGGAATAATAAAAATGGCAGAACACCTTAATTCTTTTAGTGGTTCCGATAAATTGAAACGAATCATATTCGGAGCACCTAGAAACATTAATGATCCTAAAATTTTTCACAAGATCGCTCTGATTCCGATCCTTGCGTGGATTGGGCTTGGTGCAGACGGATTGTCTTCGTCATCATACGGACCCGAAGAAGCATTCAGAGCATTGGGAAGCCACACTTATCTTGCATTAGTTCTTGCAATGGCCACCGCATTGACTGTATTTATAATCTCCTACGCATATTCAAGAATTATAGAACATTTTCCGCATGGCGGCGGAGGCTACATAGTTGCAACACATATGCTGGGAAACAGGGCCGGTGTAATTTCTGGTTCCGCTCTATTGGTTGATTATATTTTGACAATAACAGTTTCAATTGCGGCATGTGCCGATGCAATATTCAGCTATCTTCCAATCGAACTGCAGGGATACAAAATAATTTTTGCTTCACTTCTTATAATGCTCCTCATTGTGCTGAATATCAGGGGAATAAAGGAATCTATTACCGGCTTAGCTCCGATATTTTTTACTTTTTTAGTGACGCATATAATTTTGCTGGGTTACGGAATTTTTAGTCACGCAGGAGAAGTAAAACCGGTAGTGGAAAATTTCGGATCAAGTTTACAAAAAGATATTGGCACCATAGGATATTTGGGAATACTAATGCTGATACTGCGGGCGTATTCACTTGGAGGCGGAACGTACACGGGAATTGAAGCCGTCTCTAATGGCCTTCAGATAATGAGAGACCCTAAAGTTCAAACCGGAAAGAGAACAATGTTTTACATGGCCACTTCGCTGGCAATAACGGCCGGGGGGCTGTTTCTCTGTTATCTTCTGTTCGGAATAAAACCAGTTGAAGGAAAAACATTAAACGCCGCTTTAGCAGACGGATTATTCGGTTCATGGGGCATTGGAAAAATTCTAGCAGCTGTTACAATATTTTCGGAAGGAGCTCTTCTTTTAGTTGCGGCACAGGCGGGATTTATTGATGCGCCGCGCGTTATGGCTAATATGGCAGTGGATTCATGGCTGCCGCACAGATTTGCATCTTTCTCCGAACGACTGACTATGCAGAACGGAGTTGTTATGGTTGGAACTGCAGCGCTTATATTACTTTTCTATACTCACGGATCGATATCTGCTTTGGTTGTAATGTATTCCATCAATGTGTTCCTGACTTTTTCTCTTTCGGAATTCGGCATGTCTAAATTTTTTATAACTCACAGAAAAAAAGAAAAAGAGTGGATGAAACATCTAAGCGTGCATCTCACCGGCTTAACGTTGTGCTTGACAATTTTAGTCATTACGGTTTATGAGAAATTTCTGGAAGGGGGATGGCTGACGCTGGTTATTACATCTGTTGTGATTTCAGGATGTTATGCGATAAAAAATCATTATCAAAAAATAAAAGTTGAAGAGGATAAATTCGACGAACTGCTTACCAATATTCCAACTGTCGGAGAGCCGAATAATGAATCTGTTGACAACAGAGATATGACAGCAGTGCTTTTAGTTAACGGTTATAACGGATTTGGAGTTCATACTTTCTTAACCATAATAAGACAATTTCCGGGCTTCTATAAAAATTTTATTTTTGTTTCCGTTGTAGTCGTTAACCAGGGAGTGTTTAAGGGGGAAGAGGGACTTGAGGAACATAAAGAGAGCGTAAAAAGAGATCTGGAAAAATATGTTGATCTTGCAAGACGGCTAGGATTAAGAGCGGATTATAGATTAGAAATCGGGACAGATGTTGTAAAAAGTGCGACGGATTTATGCATCGGTGTAAATAAAGAGTTCAGAAGATCAATGATTTTTTCCGGCAAACTTGCGTTCAAGATCGAAAAATTTTATCACAAGATTCTCCACAATGAAACTGCATTTGCAATACAGAGAAATCTGCACTGGAGCGGCGTTCCGAATATGACAATGCCGATTAGAATGGATCTTTGATTTTTTATTAATCGCAATAACAGAAGATAGTTGTTCAATTGTATCATCTTTATGTCGGTTTTGCGAGGACTTTGTGAGAAAGAAATATTTTTCCTTATAAGCAGATTCCAGAGGACCATTTTATGAATTCCTCTCGATTAAGCAAGCCGGGCGTTAATTAATCAAGGGCATTCCTTATTTCTTCTTTAAATTAATAGGATTACATTGCATTTGTAATTTTCATTATGAAAAATGTTAGCGAGAGATTTACAAATTGAAATGGGGTATGCGGATTGGAGAAATTTTCACAATCTGATTGAAAAGGCCAAACAGATACTAGGAGAAGACTGTGTTACAAAAACAAGCCGGTCGGTTCAATTACCCAAAAAAGCTAAACGTAACATTGTTGATTATGAATTAAGCGAAAGAGCCGTAAAATTCATTAGAATTATTTCCGGCAAACCAACAGCAAAAAATGTTAGAGTCAGAAATGAAATTATAATAATTGAACAATTAAAGCGATATTATCATAGCAAAAATATACCTATTGTTTTTCAATTTAAATTGGCATCTTTCAGGTATGATTGTAAAATTGGAGATAAAATATTGTTCGAGTTCGACGAGCAACATCATCAAACGAAGAGACAAATAATAATCGACAGTAAAAAAACAAAATATGCAGAGCTGTTTGGATTTATAATGTTAAGAGCTAAAATCGAAGATGATGTCGTGGATATCATTATTAGAATTAATGATGCATTGAGCAAAATGAATGAGTGAATATTTTTTTTATCGCTAAACTATTAGTAACCAGACGAATTTGTATAAAAAAATAATTTTATTAAATGGAACTTAAAATGATCTTAAGAAAATTACTACATAATCATGGCGTTGGTAGTTTAGGATTCGCTAGAATTATGAACAAGGGAGATTTTATATTATTTGGGGGCTATACTACTCTTCAGATGAAAAAGAAATTAAATATTCCCGAGAATCGGCCGTTAGCAGATTTTCTTCCCAATGTAATTTTAGAAGCCAAAGACTTTGCTGCCGAAATAACAAAATTTAATGTCAGGAAAAATGATTTATCCGGAGAAAAGAAAATCTCTTCAGAACACATGAAGAATAACAAAGATGTGAGAGAGATGCTTTTAAAGAGCAATATAAAACCGGAAGAACTTCCGCCGGAAAAGGATAAAAAAATCGCAGCGAATAATTAAATCAAAGAATAAAAATTTTATAAAGGAGATAGTGATTAATAAAGAAGTAAAAGCCCTTCTTATATTATTCGGTAATATCATAAGTAATTATAAAATTATCCGCCCACTCTAAAGCGGGCGGTTAAATAGTATATAGTATTAGTATACCAGCGTCTGAATCGAATGGGGAAGAATATTCAGATCTACAGACTGCGCCCCTGCATAGAGCATGTATTTTATCGGCTTGTCTCCCTGGTTCATAACAACCGTGACCATAGTTCCGTCGGCATTCAGAAACGATGTGCTCTGCAGATGACTTCTGCTGGTCGTGGTGCTTACACGCTTTGCGCCCGGCCGGATGAATTTTGAAAAATGGCCTATATAATAGTATGAGGGAGTGTAGATCAGCTCCCCCTTCTTGGTATCAAAATGTACGGGCGAGAAACAGAAATTATTCAGATGATTCGGACCGCCGGTTTCATCAAGCAGAATATTCCAGTCCGTCCAGCCGACCGTCCCGTTGTTGAAATCATTTATAATCGAATAGCCGTATTTCTCCGCGTTGGGCCAGTACTGATATTTTGTTGTATCGAAACTTGATGCGCATCCTTCCGTGAAGAGGAGATGCTTAGAAGGATATGATTCGTAAACATTGCGAACATTTACAAAAAGCGGATCGCCGCCAGCCCATGTCTCGTACCAGTGGTATCCCATTCCCCACGCGTATTTAGAAGCTTCCGGATCTTCAAAAATTATATTCGCGCGGTAATTCATCAAATCTCTGTTGTGATCCCATACGATTATTTTTTTCTCTTTTAATCCGCTCTTAACCATTGTGGGGCCTAAATAATTTTTTAGAAAATCCCGCTCCTCTTCCGCAGTGTAAATGCATGATTCCCAAGTCTGGGTTGCCATCGGCTCGTTCTGAACCGTGACGCCCCAAATATTAATCCCCTCTTTTTTATAGGCGTTGATGAACTTAACAAAATAATTTGCCCATGACTGATAATATTCCGGCAGAAGTTTTCCCCCTTT
>JAKAMT010000240.1 GCA_021812705.1 Bacteroidota bacterium
TATTTCCCTCTCCACTATAAAATTGTTTTCTCTATATTTGTAAAAGAGAACAATAAAAGACTTTTTATTCTTCCTATTAGAAATTTATTGAAAAGTGAATGCAGTAAAAATTAAAAACTTAAAATTTAGTTATGAAGCGGGGAATGAAAATTCTTCGTTCCGGCTCGCGATACCCGATTGGGAAATACCGCAGGGGGATTTTATCTCTCTTCTGGGACCCAACGGATGCGGAAAATCTACGCTCCTTAAATTAATTGCTAGGCTGCATGAATGCCATGTGGGAGAGATTTATATAGACGGGGAAGAGATAAAAAAATATTCCAGAAAAATTCTTGCAAAAATTATAGCTTACGTTCCGCAGAAATATTTTTACACTTTCCCTTTTTCCGTTTATGAAACCGTGATGATGGGGCGCACGCCGTATCTAAATCGAATGGGATTCGAAAAACCGGAGGATCGGCTTATTGTTAAAGAGGCGATGGAGATTTTACAGATTGACGGGATAAAAAATAAAGGAATAAACGAGATCTCCGGAGGAGAGGCCCAGCGCGTATTGATAGCGCGCGCGCTCGCTCAAAAAGCAAAAATAATTTTGCTCGATGAACCGAACGCTCACCTCGATCTTCAGCATCAGATAATGATTTTTGAGCTTTTGCAAAAATTAAACGAAACTGAAAAGATTACGGTAATTACCGTGTCGCATGATCTGAATCTTGTTGCCCTCTATTCGAAAAAAGCAGCTTTGATGGAAGCCGGCTCTATCATTACATCAGGTGAAAAAACAGATGTGCTGGACTCGAACAATATTAAAGGATTATTTAAAATTAATGCTGAAATATTTGATAGATCCGTTAATGGATCGTTCAATATTTTGATTAATCCACAACATAATTAACCGGGATACAGGTTGAGAATTAAAAACAAAAAAAAGAATTACCTTCTTCCGGCTGCGCTTATCGGGATCCTCAATCTTGCTCTTCTGCTTTATCTTAAATACTTCCTGAACGGACTTACCTCGAAGCAGTTAAGATTTGATTACTTTGGAAATATTATCGCTTTTTTTATCTCAGCGGCATTCATAATTGGAATCCTTGTCCTCCGGTACAGCAATAAAAATGTCGATCCGAACAGAGCGTTATTTATATTGTCTCTTCAAATATTATACACTCTTTCACTTCTCCTTATTCTTATAATTAATAAATCTGATCTGCTTGACTCCGGCGGTTTTTTGTTTCACTTCCCTTTAAAAAAAGTTTATGTAGGCTTCCTTTTTGTCTTTGGAGGTATAATTTCAATCTATACTCCCATTTTTATCTGGGGACTAATCATTGGACCGGAAAATCTTTATGAGATAAGGGCGCTGGTTAAGACTGCAGTAGTGATACTTCTATTTTTGGTTTTATCACTATCGTATGTATGGAATGTCCGCGCATTCGACGAGAATAAACTTAACGGTAAAAAATATGAGTTCGGCTGTATTCCGGGCGCGGCTGTCTATTCCAAAAATAAACCAAGTCCAATTTTTGAAGCCCGGATAAGAAAAGCGTTTGAACTTTATCAAAAAGGGACTATTAAAAATATAATACTTACAGGGGGCAGTGCTCCGGGAGAAACGAGTGAATCCGAGGCGGCTCACAGATATCTGAAGAACCTTGATGTGCCCGATAAGTATATTCGATTGGAAAACCAATCCTCAACTACAACACTTCAGATTAAATACCTTTTCGAAGAGATAGTTAAATCGGAAAATCAGGAGCCGGTGCTGATTGTGTCTGACGGATTTCATTTGACAAGGATCAATGAGATTGCAAAATTTTTCGATATAAAAGTGGTCGGTGTTGCATCAGATTACTCGATGTCGTTCGATAAAGCAATTTTTTACCGCACCCGGGAGAGCGTGGCTCTCCTTTTATTCTGGTTTTTTGCCGTATAAGTGAGAAAAAAATGGCCAGGCTTTTTGTTTTTTGAAAATTAGCACGTAGATTGTGCATCAAAATTTTGAAATATTGTCAAAAACGATGAAAAAATCGAATAGAAGAGAAATCCGGGAAAAAGTGCTCCAGGTTCTTTATGCTTATGAATTCAACGGGGAGGGATTGACTTTACTAACTAACGGCATTTTGGCCGATGTAACAGCCGAGAACGATATAAATTTCGCGAAACAACTGATCGACCGTGTAGTCGGGAACAGAAAAGAACTCGATGAACGGATCAAAGAAAGAGTCGAAAATTGGGAGATGGAAAGAATTGCTCTCATAGATAGAATTCTCCTTAGAATCGGTATCTCTGAACTTTTTTACTTCCCGGAAATTCCTCCAAAAGTATCAATCAATGAAGTGATCGATATCGCCAAAGATTATTCAACTGCCAACAGTAGTAAATTTATCAACGGAATTCTGGATGCGATATTGTCGGATCTTAAAAAGGACGGAAAACTGAACAAGAGCGGTAGAGGACTTATTGAAGAATCCTTACCAAAAAAATCTTCGAATGAATAAATCAGGTGAAAAATTTCGGATCTTCATCTGGTCTCTTTTCGATTTCGCCAATACATCCTATTCAATTGTAGTAGTAACTTTTCTCTATGCCGTCTATTTCAAGCAGACTGTTGTCGGCGGACAGGCGGTCGGCGACTTTTATTGGAGCATCGGGACGAGCATCTCAATGTTCATCACCGCGCTAATATCTCCGATCCTGGGCGCCATTGCAGATCATTCAGCCGGTAAAAAAAGATTTCTTCTTTTTTTCACTCTGGCCTGCATTATCTCTTCCGCGCTTCTCTATTTTGTTAACAGGGGAGATGTGCTGCTTGGCCTCATCCTTTTTATTATCGCAAATGTAGGCTTTGAAGCGGGATTGGTTTTTTACGATTCATTCCTTCCGGAGATCACCGCGCCTAAAAATTTCGGCAGAGTCAGCGGATACGGATTTGCGATGGGCTATCTGGGCTCTCTTTCAACTCTGGCGCTTGTCTATCCGTTCATTAAAGCGGGATTGATTAAAGAGACTTTTCCTCTCTCTGCGCTGGTCTTTCTTCTTTTTGCAATTCCACTCTTTGTTTTTATCAAAGACAACCGCAAAACAAATCCCGGAAAAGTTTCTTTTGTGAAGATAGGAATCGAAAGAGTTTTCAATACTGTTTCCCATCTCAGAAATTATAGGAACCTTTCACTATTTCTCCTTGCTTTCTTCTTCTATATAGAAGGAGTTAATACAATAATTTTCTTTTCGGGAAATTACGCGAGCACAACCCTTCATTTCTCGATGGAGGAGCTTATTGTTTTTTTCCTCATA
>JAKAMT010000241.1 GCA_021812705.1 Bacteroidota bacterium
GGAACGAGAGCAACCTTCCCTTTTTCAATGATCATCTCTGAATCGACTGCAGCGCGCAGATCGAGTCCGCTGCTGCCGGAAGTTGCGTACTCCGGAAGAGGAAGATCGTTAAATTTATTTTCGATCCGTTGGATTTTAATTTGTATTGGATTCATAATTTTTCTGGAATTTTCAACATGAAGTTAAATCAAAAGAAAAAATTTTTCTTCTTGATATTAAAAAAAGTTTGAATAATGGATTTTATTTTATCCGCAGCAACATTTTAATCATGCGGATAACTTCGTTTTTCTCGACGACCTTAATTAATAAAAATGAACCGATGAATCCGAATAGGATCAGGAATTTATAAATCATTGTCAGGCCCACGGTATAATACATATAATAATAGAAAGCTGCAGTTATGAAAATCACCAAAAGCATTTTGAAAATTTTAGCATACTCGTATTTCACGGGGTAATATTTTTGCGAGAAAAAATATAATCCGGCAGCCATTATTATATAACTCGCCAATGTGGCCAGCGCAGCGCCGTTTATTCCTAAAAGAGGAATAAGCAGAATATTCACCACCACATTTGCAACGGCACCGGCACCGGTAACATAGGGATAGTATTTAGTTTTTTCTTCTATATATATTCCTGCCTGAAAATTGTAATATATGCCGTTAAAGAGATAAGCCAGAAGTATAATCGGAACGATTGTTATTCCGCTCAGAAATTCCTTACCAATAATGGATTTGCCGGGAAGGAATTCAAAACGGGCAAAGTCTTCCACAAAAAGAGTAAGCACAATCCAGATCATGCTTGCGGCAATAAGGAACAACGTTAGAATTTTTGAAAAGAGTTCTTTGGCATTTTTCTCTTTTGCATTATTCAGAAAAAATGGCTGCCATGCGTATTGGAACATCGAAACAAAAAGCATCATGAAGATACCGAGCTTGTAATTCGCCTGATAGATTCCCAGTGTCGATTCATTAGTCATCGCAAGCACAACCGGGCGGTCTACCACCTGCACAACTGTGGCCGCCAGACTCGCGGGCAGATAAGGAAGCCCGAACTTCAGATATTTTTTCAGCTGCGCATAATCAATTTTTAAAATAATATTGCCGATAATTTCAGGAACTAAAATCAGAAATGTAAACGCAGAAGCCGCAAGATTTGCAAGGAAGATGGCTTCTATGCCCATTTTGAACTTCAGAACTAAAACAAAATTGAGCGTCAGATTTAAAATTATGTTGAAAAGCTTGACCGATGTAAATTTCAGAGCTTTTCTTTCCAGCCGAAGATTTGCGAACGGGATGAGCGCCACTGTATCAAAAAACAGGATCAGAACCAGATAGTAATAAAGATTAGAATATGAAGATGAAATCTCCATTACTTCACTGAAAGGATTTTTGATAAACAACAGGGCCAGAGAAAATAAGACGGAGGTAATTGAAACAAAAATGTATGAAGTAGAAAATATTTTTTTCTTTTCCATCCCCTCATTCTGCGAAGCGTACTTCATGAACGCGGAATCCATGCCGTAAATAAAAACAATGTTCAGGAATGCCAGATATGCGTAGATATTGGAATAGATACCGTAGTCGCGCGTGTTAATAACATTAGTGTAGAAAGGAACGAGAAAAAATCCCAAGAACCTGCCGACAATGGTACTGATGCCGTAAATGGCGGTATCTTTTGTGAGTTCTTTAATTTTTTCTAACATTTCTTAGTAAGCAAAAGAGAGTGAGATCAACAAAAAAATTATTTAGTAAAATATTTTGCCAGAGCGTCCACATAAATTTTTGGAGGGCGCACGGCTTTTTTAGTGTCAACACGGA
The DNA here is from genome assembly GCA_021812705.1 of Bacteroidota bacterium. Taxonomy (GTDB): domain Bacteria; phylum Bacteroidota; class Ignavibacteria; order Ignavibacteriales; family Melioribacteraceae; genus Fen-1258. The sequence continues at coordinate 1,820 of JAKAMT010000241.1, forward strand.
TGAACATGTGTGTTGTAAATCCTTCCGCAATTAATTCAGAAGTTTCTTTTCTTTTAACCTGGTATTCGATATGTACTTTGGGAGAATGGAGTTCTTTTACCGTAGCAGTTATCAAAAGCACGTCGTCGTAAACCGCAGGAGTAAAATATTTTAATCCCGCTTCTATCAGCGGCAACTGATATCCTCCTTTTTCAACTTCCGAATAGGCGAGTCCCGCTCCTCTGAGCAATTCGGTTCTGCCGACTTCAAAATACTCAAGATATTTTCCGTTGTAAACGAACTGCATTTTATCCGTATCCGCATAGCGGACCCGTATTTCAGTTGTATGAACGAGCATAATAAAAAATTTTTAAGTGATTATTTTTTCCGGATTTAGTTTCCGGTTAAAAATTATAATAAAACTTATTCAGAATACGCACCCATTCCCGCAAATTTTTCCAAGCGGGACTGAACAAGTTTATCAGGTTTTATTTTAATGAGTGTTTCTAATTCCTGCTTAAGTGCCGCTTTGAGAGTGGCGGCAATAAGAGGATGATCTTTATGGGCGCCTCCCAGCGGTTCCGGAATAATCCGGTCTATAATTCCCTGAGCCAATAAATCTTCGGCGGTTAACTTGAGCGCTTCTGCGGCGGTTTCTTTATACTCCCAACTGCGCCATAAAATACTGGAACAGGATTCCGGACTGATCACAGAATACCAAGTATTTTGGAGCATCAGGATTCTGTCGCCAACGCCAATTCCGAGTGCGCCGCCGCTTGCGCCTTCACCGATGATTGTAACAATTATAGGAACTTTAATACGGCTCATCTCGAACAAATTTTTTGCAATAGCTTCTGCCTGTCCCCTCTCTTCCGCTTCCAAACCGGGATAAGCGCCGGGAGTATCGATCATTGTGATAATAGGAATTTTGTATTTTTCAGCGAGTTTCATCAGGCGCAGAGCTTTGCGGTACCCTTCGGGATTTGCCATTCCGAAATTTCTGTAAAGATTAGATTTTGTGTCGCGTCCTTTCTGATGCCCGATAACCATTACCTTCTGATCATCAATTTTAGCAAACCCGCCAACAATTGCCTTGTCATCCTTAAAGAGCCGGTCGCCGTGCAGTTCCAGAAAATTATCCGTTATCATATAAATGTAATCGAGAGTATAAGGGCGTTCCGGATGGCGGGCCAACTGAACGCGCTGCCAGCGTGTCAAATTATCATAGACGCTTTTTTTAAGATCGATCACTTTCTGCTCGAGAGTTTGAATTTCTTTTGAGATGTCCAGCTGGCCTTCATACTTTCTCATCTCATCAATCTTATTTTCAAGTTCTATAATCGGTTTTTCGAAATCCAGTATATTTTTTGCCATTATTAATTTCCCAGAAACATTTTTGAAATTGTTTTTCCAATTAATTCAAGATCAAGCCACACATTCTGATTCTTGGCATA
>JAKAMT010000242.1 GCA_021812705.1 Bacteroidota bacterium
ACAATTACTGCCATCCCAATAATCATGTAAATCTCTCTCAATCCACGAACGATGCTTATCCCACTTCCGTTAAGATTGCGTTAATCAACAGCAACAAAAAATTGATTGAAGTTCTCAAATCACTTATCGAATCGTTCGGCAATAAAGGGAAGGAATTTTCCGGCGTTATAAAAATGGGAAGAACCCAGCTTCAGGATGCCGTTCCGATGACTCTTGGACAGTCTTTCGAAGCTTATGCTGTAACGCTAGGTGAAGAGATACAAAGATTGGAGCAGAACGCAAAACTGTTCCTTGAAGTAAACATGGGCGCAACTGCAATAGGAACAGGAATAAATGCGGATCCCCGTTACAGCGCAGAATGCATTAAGCAGCTTCGGGAAGCTACCGGGCTCGAGATAGAGCTTGCTGCAAATTTAGTTGAAGCCACGCAGGATACCGGCGCGTTTGTAATTTATTCTTCAGCGGTCAAAAGACTTGCCGTTAAACTTTCCAAGATATGCAATGATCTGCGGCTTCTTTCATCCGGACCCCGCACGGGACTGAATGAAATAAATCTGCCTCCGATGCAGCCGGGTTCCTCAATAATGCCGGGAAAAGTTAATCCTGTGATTCCTGAAGTTGTTAACCAGATTGCTTTTAAAGTGATAGGAAACGATTTGACTGTTACACTTGCGGCTGAAGCGGGCCAGCTTGAATTGAATGTGATGGAGCCGGTGATTGTGCAGAGCATTTTTGAATCTATTGAGATGCTTAAAAACGGAATGAACACTTTAAAATACAAATGCATAGACGGAATTACGGCAAACGAAAAACGGTGCCGCGATCTGGTTGAAAACAGCATCGGGCTGGTTACAGCTCTTAATCCGGTACTGGGTTATGAAACATCGACCCAACTGGCAAAGGAGGCGCTTGAAACTGGCCGGGGCGTTTATGAGTTGGTGCTGGAGAAGAATCTTTTGACAAAGGAAAAATTGGATGAGCTTCTTTCGCCGGAAAATATGATAGGAAACCAGAAATAATGAAAATGATGACGATTAAATTTGTTATTATTATTCATCAAAACTAAAGACACTTATGGATGCGCTATTTCAAATATTTTTAGGAAGCCTTCTTTTAAGTCTGGTGCACGCCTCCATTCCCAGTCACTGGCTGCCTCTGATTGCACTGGGCAAAGCGGAAAAGTGGACGAACAAAGAGACGCTTTCGATTACGGCAATAACAGGCGCCGCCCACACTATCAGCACAATCATCATCGGAATAATAGTCGGCTTTGTGGGATTCCGGCTTTCCGAATCATATCATTTCATAACAAAAATTATTGCCCCGCTCATCTTAATTTTTCTCGGCGTTATCTATTTTATTCTGGAGTACAGGCACAGCCGCATCAAAACTTCTCACGAACATCATCATATTCATCTCGATGAGATAATAGAAAAAAGAAAAAGCAAGAAATCGATAGTTTTTGCGCTCAGTGTAGCAATGTTTTTTTCTCCGTGTTTAGAAATTGAAATTTATTATTTCACGGCGAGCCGTTTCGGATGGCTTGGTATTTCGATTGTATCCACGGTCTATTTTTTCGTGACGGTTCTTGGAATGATTTTTTTAGTGAATTTTGCGTCGAAGGGAGTTCAGAAATTAAACTGGCATTTTCTCGAGCATCATGATAAACTGATAAGCGGAATAGTATTGCTTTTAGTCGGCCTGCTTGCGTTCTTTGTCGAATATTAAAAATGAAGCGGAACTTTTGAAAGATTAAAAGTCCCGCTTCTCAAAATTAGTTTATGCCGATCTCTTTTAATAAATCCGAAGCGCCGCCTATCTTATCCATCACCCACAGTACGTATCTTATATCAACGCCGATTGAGCGGCTGTACGATTCATTCCACGCGAAGTCGTTTATTGTAGCTTCGTAAGCGCGGTCGAAATTGACACCTATGAGATTTCCGTAAGCGTCTAAAACAGGACTGCCTGAATTGCCCCCCGTTGTGTCCATATTATAGAGCATAGCGACCGGAAGCTTGCCCGTTTTTTTGCTGGCATATTTTCCGAAATCTTTTTTCTCATACGCAGCTATAAGTTTTTGGGGAACAAGATAATCTTCCTCGCCGGTAGTTCCTTTTTCCATTACTCCGTCGATTGAAGTAAACGGCTCCATGTAAACGGCGTCTGAAGGATTGTATCCTTTTATGAATCCGTATGTAAGTCTAAGGGTCGAGTTTGCATCGGGAATGAAATTGGTTTTTTTCCATTCCATTTTCACATCAACTAAATCACCGTAAAGCTTATTCAGTCTTCCTTCCGTAATCTGATTTTCTTTTTCGCTTACGGAATTTTGTTTTTTGATTTTAGAAACGAATATGAAGAGGGGGTCCTGCATAGCTGCAATCTCTTTCGGTGATTTTTTCAGCAACGAATCAAAATATTCTTTTTCCCTGATTTTGGAATTGAGGATGTTGTTCTCAATAAATTCAGTGAAAGTATTTTCGGGATTAACGCCGTTCCCTTCAAGAATTTCGTCTACAGCAGCAATTCTGTTATCTTCCGTAAAAGAGTTGGCATCCATCATCATTTTGATCAGCATGGTTTCTTCAAAATCCAAATTGTAACTCTGTTTGCCGCTTTCCAGTCTTGATAGCGTCTGCTGGATATTTTTAGGCTGGTACGGAGCGCTCCTCTCGGCTTCCGGTTTTTGCATCTCTTCCGTATAATTAAGAACAAAATTGGCCAATGAAAGCGATAGAGAGAATGAATTGATCTGGCGCAGCCAGAGATCCGCTATAGCGCTCTGGTTTACCTTTTCAAATACTGAATGTATCTCATCTAAAAGATTACCGTACTCAGATTTTAGTTTGGGATCGGAATTAATAAAATGCTGGAGCATTTTTTCTTCTTCCTGCTTTTGCGCAATCAGATTGATTCTTTTCAACCCTTTCAATTTACCCTGATAATTTTTCATTGTGTTGGCCAATCCTTTTATACGGCTGGCGAATGCAAGTGTGAGTGCTTTGTTCCCCGAACTGATCTCCTGCATTGTGCCAATTGCGTACTGATACAGGTTGGAAATGTAAGGAAGAAGATAATCCAACTGGTATTTCATGTAATCGGAAGGTCTGTGGCGGAAAGTCCTGCCGGGGTATCCGAGCTGGAAAACAAAATCCCCCTCCTCAATTCCGTTCGGATTAATTTTTAAAAATCTTTTCGGTTTGAAAGGGACATTCTCTTTTGAATAGGGTGCCGCGCTTCCATC
>JAKAMT010000243.1 GCA_021812705.1 Bacteroidota bacterium
ATAGATTATCTGAATGATCCGGAAGCAACGGATAAAGCGGATGAATTGAAAGCGATGGATATTTCGTGCGATGCGGCGATTGTTTTTGCGAACAGACACGCTGATCTGGCAGATGAATTAAGTAAACACGAAACAGATCCTAAACGCCGCGCAGAGTTGAAAAAAATTGCCGAAGTATGCCGCCGGGTTCCGGAAAATGCTCCCCGTAATTTGTGGGAATCCATCCAAATGTACTGGTTCGTTCATTTGGGAACTATTACGGAACTGAACGGATGGGATGCTATGAATCCCGGCCACTTCGATCAGCATCTGGCGCCATTTTATGAAAAGGAAATTGCTGAGGGAACTCTTACAAGGGATGAGGCGAAAGAACTGATTTCATGCTTCTGGATAAAAGTTAATAATCATCCCGCGCCGCCTAAAGTGGGCATTACTGCAAAAGAAAGCGGCACATACAATGATTTTACTAACATTAATATCGGCGGGGTGAAACCGGACGGAAGCGATGGAGTAAGCGAAGTCTCTTTTCTGCTCCTGGAAATAATTGAGGAACTTCATATTCTTCAGCCCGGAAATTCTGTTCATATAAGTTCAAAAACTCCCGATAATTTTTTGCACGCCGCGGCCAGAGTTATTAGACAGGGACACGGCTATCCTTCTGTATTTAATCCTGATACTTATATTCAGGAACTTTTAGTGCAGGGAAAAAGCCTTCAGGATGCGCGCGAGGGAGGATGCAGCGGATGCATAGAAGTGGGCGCGTTCGGTAAAGAAGCGTACCTGCTTACCGGATATCTCAATGTTCCCAAAATTCTGGAAGTGACGCTGAATAATGGAATTGACCCTGTCACCGGCAAGAAAGTAGGAATTGAAACCGGAGATCCAAGAACATTCATTAATTTTGAAACGCTCTATTCGGCATTCCTTAAGCAGCTTGAATATATTGTCAATTTAAAAATCCGCGTAAGCAATTACATAGACAGAATGTTCGCGAAATATGCGCCTGCGCCTTTTCTTTCAGTGGTTATTGAAGACTGCATCGCAAAGGGAAAAGATTATTATGACGGCGGTCCGCGCTACAATACAAACTATATTCAGTGCACAGGGTTGGCTACGGTGGCAGACAGTCTTTCGGTAATGAAAAAACATGTCTTTGAAGAGAAAACATTTAATATGGATAAACTGCTCAACGCAGTCGCAAATAATTTTGAAGAGGAAGAAGTTTTAAGGCAGACCATTATAAACAAGACTCCGTTTTTCGGCAACGACGATCAGTACGCGGATGAACTGGCGCTGAGGGTTTACAATGATTTATACAAAACAATCGACGGCAAACCGAATATCAAAGGGGGAGCATTCCATCTGAACATGCTTTCAACAACGTGCCATATTTATTTCGGAAAAGTTTTGGGAGCCACTCCGAACGGGCGGCTTGCCGGCAAATCAATTTCCGACGGCACTTCGCCCTCTCATGGTGCAGATACACACGGCCCGTCATCAGTAATAAAGTCACTCTCAAAATTGGATCAGACAAAATCTGGCGGCACCCTTTTAAATATCCGCTTTCTGCCGAGTCTTCTTAAAAAAGATGAGGATATTAAAAAGTTGGGAAAACTTATCAGAAGTTATTTTTCGCTCGGCGGGCACCATGTTCAGTTCAATATTGTTGACACGGCGACCTTAATTGCGGCGCAGGAAACCCCTGAGGATTATAAAGATCTTCTGGTAAGAATGGCCGGATACAGCGATTATTTCAACGATATGAATTCCGATCTTCAGCAGGAAGTAATTGAAAGAACAGAAAATGATGCGTTCTGAAAATTGTCTGATTAGAATTTAGATAATGCCGATGGAATCCGGATTAATTTTTGACATAAAAAGATATTCTATAAATGACGGGCCGGGAATACGCGTGACCGTCTTTTTTAAAGGATGCAATTTAAACTGCGCCTGGTGCCACAACCCGGAAAGCATTTCCCATAGAGTCCAAAAACTTTATTCCGAAAACAGATGCATCGGATGCAGTACATGTGTGGAATACTGCCCTGAAAACGCATGCTATCTCACTCCAAACGGAATTGTAACGGATCCAGACAAATGCACAGTTTGCGGCAAGTGTGCCGAAGTCTGTCCAACTACCGCATCAGAAATTTCGGGACGCATTGAAACGACGGAAAACATTTTAAAGATAATTCAGAAAGAAACCGTCTTCATGGATTCTTCAGAAGGGGGCGTAACATTTTCCGGCGGAGAGCCCCTGCTTCAGCCTAAGTTCCTATTTGAGCTGCTTGATGAGTGTGGGAGAAAGGGAATTCACCGCGCTGTTGATACTGCCGGGCTTGTTAAAACCGAATTGATTATGGAAGCGGCGGAAAAAACAGATCTCTTTCTGTACGACCTTAAGATGATGGACAGCGGGCTGCATAAAAAATGGACCGGTGTGGATAATGAAATCATTCTGAAAAATTTAAAATTACTATCCGAAAAAGGGAGCGAAATAAATATCAGAATCCCTTTGATAGCCGGCGTTAATGACGATGGAAAAAATATTGAGGAAACCGCATCTTTCGTAAAATCGCTGGCGGGCAGGCCTAAAAAAATTAATATTCTTCCCTATCACAACATCGCACAGCAGAAGTATAAAAAATTAGGTAAAGAATTTAATTCGCAGAATCTGGAAGAACCTAATAAGGAAAATATTCGGAACATCGTCTCATTTTTCAACTCATGCGGAATTGAAGCTTTAATTGGCGGTTAAAATTATTCTTCATTTTTCTTAGTGAACATCGGCCAATATTTCGACTCGGTGTGGGAATTACGCATTATCTCTTCAATTTGTTTTACAATGCCGGGATTTTTTAAACTCACATCTTTCGTCTCGCCTTCGTCGTTCGATAGATTATAGAGTTCAACAGGCTTATCCGGATTGGCTCTGACCGCTTTCCAGTTTCCCATTCTCACCGCCTGATTGAAATTTTTCTTGTCGGCTTTAATTTCCCAATAAAAATATTCATGTTCTTTCTGATTTTTACCGCAGAGAACTGGCAGAACAGAAATTCCGTCCAATCCTGATTTTGGTTTTACGTTTAAGAAATTGCACATTGTGGGCATATAATCCCAGAAAGCCCAGGGATAATCGCTTACTGCCGGTTTTATTTTCTTTGGGTAGCGGACAAGCATAGGAACTCTTATTCCTCCTTCATACAAATTATATTTTGCCCCGCGCAAATTA
>JAKAMT010000071.1:0-12523 GCA_021812705.1 Bacteroidota bacterium
CGGTTATTCTCCCATCTATGATTCCAATACATGGGCAATATTGCAATGGCGAGTAAAATCAGAATAAACGGAAATAAACTTAACACCGGGATATTCATGACCGATTCCCCACAATAATTTAATAGCGTTTTAATATAAATAAAATACTTATCAGTATTTGCCTTGAAATATTTCTTTATTACAAATAATTTGTAAAAAAAACGGAGATCCGGATGAAAGGATTAAACCTTAAAAATTTTGAAAAAAGTATTGTTCTCCGCCAGCTTCAGCAGACCGATTACACAGCAGTGACAGAACTTCAGCTGAAATGTTTTCCCCAAATGAAGCCATGGACATTGGAACAATTTGCTAGTCAATTATCAATTTTTCCCGAGGGGCAGATTTGTCTAGTCTATGAAAATAAGATTGTTGCCTCCTCAAGCAGTCTGATACTTGATTTCAGCCTTTATTCTGATTGGCACAGCTGGAGCGAAATAGCGGACCAGGGATTTATTAGAAACCACAATTTCAACGGCAATACTTTATACGGAATCGAGATAATGGTCGATCCGGAATTTAGAGGGATGAAATTAGCCAGAAGACTTTATGACGCCCGGAAGGAGATAGCAAAAAAATATAATCTGATGAGAATTATTCTGGGAGGCAGAATTCCGGGATATCATAAATACGCCGATCAAATGAGCGCCCGAGAATATGTTGATAAAGTGATAAATAAGCACTTGGTCGATCCTGTCCTCACCCCGCAAATATCAAATGGTTTTGTACTTAAAAGACTGATCCCGGATTATCTGAAATCCGATCAGGAGTCGAAAGGATATGCCACGTTTCTCGAGTGGAATAATCTGGATTACGTTCCGGATACAACACGCAAGTTCATTCCAACAGTCCCCGTAAGAATCTGCGCAGTGCAGTATATGATGCGAATGATTGCGGATTTTGAAGAGTTCGAAAAACAATGCGAATATTTTGTTGATGTAGCGTCAGATTACCGGTGTGATTTTATCTTATTCCCGGAGATATTCACTACTCAGCTTTTATCTTTTTTGCCTAATGAAAGACCCGCAGCGGCGATGCGCAAACTTTCCGAATTCACGCCTAGGTATTTGAACTTGTTCACAAGCCTTGCAGTCAAATATAATATTAATATTATCGGAGGATCACATTTTACAATCGAGAACGAAAATCTTTACAATATTTCATATCTGTTCAGGAGAGACGGAACGCTTGGTAAACAATATAAACTGCATATTACACCGAACGAAAAAAAATGGTGGGGTGTAAAACCGGGGAATCAGCTCGAAGTGTTTGATACGGATCGGGGAAAAATCAGCATCCAGATTTGTTATGATATTGAATTTCCGGAATTGAGCAGGCTTGCGGTCGAAAAGGGCGCCCAATTAATATTTGTGCCGTTCTGCACGGATGAAAGATATTCCTATTTAAGAGTAAGATACTGTTCACAGGCAAGGTGTGTGGAAAATCATGTCTTTGTCGCGATCGCCGGAAGCGTCGGAAATCTCCCCTCAGTAGAAAATTCAGATATACATTACGCGCAATCCGCATTATTTACTCCTTCGGATATCCCTTTTACACGGGATGCGATTCAAGCCGAAGCTACACCGAACATAGAAACCGTAATAATAGACGATGTTGATCTTGAGTTGTTAAAGAAACACAGACAAACGGGAAGCGTTCTTAATTGGCAGGATAGAAGAAACGATCTATATAAGCTCACATTTAACAATAACAAGTAATCATTACAAAAGTTGATATTGCGAAAATAAAAATGATATTTGTTCGAATAATGTTGTAGCCGGTAGATTTTTTACGGTAATAAGAGTATCCTTCTTGCACATAGACTTTGTAAGAACAGAAAATTAAAAAGTCCGCTAATATTCTTTCGCGCTATTTTTCGGATGAGAATTCAATCGAAAATATTCAATGGAGTTTTAAGTCGAACTTTGATTAAAGTTTCACAAGCTCTAGGAATTGCCCGTATGTAAGTCGGCGTTTTTACTTGTGAAAGATAAATCTGTTACCGGTTTGCAAATTTCTTTTCGCAACCAGTGAATATGGTTCTTTGAATGAGACGGTTGCCGTTTTATTTAGCGATCCAATTGATGATTCTGAAGAGGGGGCTTCATAGGTGTGGTGTAATTGTCGGCTTGACAGTCGTTTAAGCTTAGCGTGAATAGGTTTCCTTTTTTGTGCAATAGTTTTCGGATTAAAAAATATTTAATTAACGAGCTCGCTTAAGCAAAGTGAAAGCATGTCCAATGGTAAAGCGCGGCCGTTTTTATTAAATTTAAAAGCCATACTCAGGATTTTGCATAAAGAAATTGTTGTAAATGCCCGGGTTTTCGGCGTCAGAAACGAGCATAATTTCGCACGGATGAATCTAAATTATTAAGCGAAGGAATTTATTTATGAAAACGGTTAAAGTAATTATATTCTTTTTATTAATTGCGGGTTTTGCAAACGGCCAGACTCAAACTGCCGGCGAGAAAAAGTATACGCTCGATAACTGCATCACAACTTTTTCGATGGACAAAATTAAAAAAACAGATGCGGGATTTCAGTTCTGGTTTATAGATAAAAATTTTCTTGACGGCAGAACTCTCAAAATGAGCGCCGTTGCGCCTCATAAAGCTACGCACGCGCCGCATGTTCACCCCGAAGATGAAATCTTTTATATTCTTCAGGGCACTGCTGAAGTTTATCTTGCGGGGCAATGGAAAAAAGTGGAAGCCAATACAAGTTTTTACTGCCCCTCGAATGTTGAGCACGGCATAAGAAATCCGGGCGATACTGAGCTCCGCTATCTAGTAATTAAAAAATACGGGCCGGATACAAAATAATTTTCTAATGGTATTATAACACAATGAAAGACTCCGAAAAATTTAAGTTTGTTATTATCGGTTCAGGCAACATTTCCAACACTTATGTTTCCGCCGTTGACAAAATAGATAACGCAATAATTACCGGTGTTATCTCCCGGTCGCTAAAAATCCCGGAGGCGTTTGCGGATAGAAGGGATGTTGAGGTTAAGGATTCTCTTCAGAAGATTGAATCTGGTTATGATGCGGTAATAATATGCACTCCAAATTCTTTTCACCATTCAGCAGCAATCGAAGCGGCGTCATTAGGAAAGCATGTGCTTACAGAAAAGCCGCTGGATATCTCGTCTGAATCGATGGAGAAAATGATTTCCGCCTGCCGCCAAGCTGATGTTAAACTGGGAGTTGCATACCAGCGGCGGCTTAGCGGCGATAATTTTTTAATTAAAAAGCTGATAGACGAAAATAGATTCGGAAAAATATTCGCGGCGGATCTCTCTGTAAAAAATTTTCGAAACGACGCCTATTATAAGAGCTCGCCTTACAGAGGAACCCGGGCAATAGACGGCGGCGGACCGTTCATTCAGCAGGCATCCCATTACATCGATTTGTACTGCTGGTATTTTGGAAAACCTGAAAAGATCGCAAGCTTTTTAAAAACCGTTAACCATGATGTTGAAGTTGAAGATCACGGAATTGCTGTTTGCAATTATAAAAACGGAATGATGGGAACAATCACCGCATCCACGGCATGCCTGCCGGGATTTCCTGCCAAGCTGGAAATTCATGCTGAAAAGGGGACGGTGATTTTAGAAAATGACCTTATTACTTTCTGGTCGGTTGAAGGGATGGAAAATCCTTCCACAAATATGAATAAGCAAGCCCACACGGGCTCTGCCACGCATCTTGTCAACGACACAACGAATCACGAAAAGATTATAAAAGATTTTATAGATGCAGTTAAAGAGGGAAAAGAGCCATTTATAAACGGAGAGTCTGCCCGCACGGCAACCGAAGTGATTTTAGAAATTTATAAAAATAATTCTTTCGATTAATTTCATTCGCAAATTTTTCTGGCTTTCATCCAGTCGATGAATGCGGAGAACCAGTTAGACTCTGTGGATCCGCTTTTCCCAAGCCCAAATCCATGTCCCCCTTTTTCATAAATATGAATTTCTGCCGGCACATTATTTTTTCTGAGCGCGAAGAAATAAGATGTGCTGTTCAGAGGAGGAACAGACGCATCGTCGCCGGCAAGAGCCATAAAAGTGGGCGGTGTATCTTTCGTAACGTGCAGTTCGTTTGAGAATTCATCCACAAATTCCTGTTTGGGATTATCGCCGAGCAAATTCTTTCTCGATCCCAAATGTGTGAATTCTTTGTTCATGGTAATAACCGGATAAATGAGCGCGGCAAAATCGGGACGCGCGCCAGCGGTATCTGCGTTATATGTTTTGTAGCTGTAGTGTGTTGATGCGGTAGCCGCCAGATGCCCTCCGGCAGAAAATCCCATCACGCCGATTTTTGCCGGATCTATTTTCCATTCCGCCGAATTTCTCCTCACAATTCTGATTGCCTCCTGAATATCCTGAAGAGGTCCGATCATTTTATTCGTCATTATTGAATCGTTGGGCAATCTGTACTTTAAAACAAATGCAGTAATTCCAGTTTCGTTCAGTCTTTCAGCCACGCCGGTTCCTTCGTGCGGCATAGCAAGCCGGCCGTATCCTCCGCCGGGACAAATAATAACCGCGGTTCCGTTCGGTTTGGTTTTAACCGGCAAAAAAACGGAAAGGGTTGGGTCGGTAACATTATAAATTCGTTCCGCGCCGCCGTTAATAAAAACAGAATGTTCTTTTATCTTTTCGTTATAAATGGCGCCTGGAATTTTCTCGGGCCAGATTTTTATTGTCTTCTGCTGTGCTGGTAGAATTGTACTTAGGAGAAATAATGGGGCTATAGCAAGAAATAAATTACGTGTCATTTTTCGCTTTATTAACCTTTAAAAATATTCTCTCGGTATATCAACTGAAAAAATCTGAAGCCGGATTTTTAAAACCAGACCTCTTCTTAGCCGTTCTTGTTTTTTGAATAGCTTTTCGGGGTAAATCAATCATCCCATTTTCAAATAAACCGGCTATGAATTTCAATAAAATATTTTCTTAATATGCCTATCAAATACATTTTCAATTACATTTTTAGCAATTGTCTCTTCATACTTTGAGAGAGCGTTCAGATAGCGTTCTCCCATTTCCGCCGCTACTTTGTAGCCCACGTGCAAAAGCTGTCTGAAGTTCGGATTATAATTTGCGTTCGACTGATCATGCCGCAGGACGGAAGCGTATTTTTCTTCATTCCATTTATCAACTTCATCGGGATCCGGAAGTTTTTTCGTGTCTATGTCGATAACCGTTTTGTAAGGGCCGCACAATTCATCGTAGCGGTTGTATGCTTTTCTGTATACTTCTTTTGCTATTTGAAGTCCCTCGCCGCCGGCGGAAGCAAGACCGATTAATTCCTCCAGCCAGGTTGTGCCCGCTGTTTTTAAATGCACTCCTGCATTATGTTTTTTAAGCGCGCGGTTTATGGAACCATAGATGGCAAATTTATCGCTCCCCGAATGGACGCTTAATTTTAAATTTTTCGGCAATGCAAATTTTTCGACCGCAAATTTAATCACCGCTATATCTTGTTCGAACTCTTTTTCAAAATCTTCAACAGTGCCGACATAATCCACCCCCTTGTTAAACCTGCCCGAAAATTTTGGCGCAATAGTCTGCGCCGGAATATTTTCTTTTGCTATGGCCGAAAGTATAAAAAGTAGCTCGATAGGCGACTGCGGGTAATCGGTTTCATCCATCGAAACTTCTACAACAAAATTGCCGTTTCCCTTTGCCTCGGCCAGTCTTCTGTAAATTCTTCCTGCCTCTTCAATTGCGAAAAGAAATTTTTCCGCTATAGTTTTAATTATGTCCTGCGTGATTTCAAAAGGTTTTTCGATTCCAGGTATGTTGAGCGATCCGCAGAATTTTTTATTGTTTTCAACAAATTCATTTAAGTTCTTATCTTCGGCTTTTTTGCCTATGAAGTCGGCGACATCCAGAGTGAAAAAATCGCACGAGTTCAAAAAGTGATCAATTGTTTTCAATCCGACGTGGTCAGCATCCACAAAGTGACCGTGCCCCCAATTCAAGGAAGCGACGGCTTCATCTGCCTGTGCGCGGGTTTCATCAGGATTGCTTTTAATAATCTGATGTTCTCTGAAAGATTTATTCCATACGGGAATGATTACTATTCCTTCTGCTTCTGCTTTTTTTATTCCGCTCAATTGCGCCTTAGCTTGATGACTAAACCGATCTCCAATTCCCATTGAGTACTTACCAAGTTCCATTATGCTTCCCTCGTCCGATATTATGTGATATTATTTATTCAATAGTTCTTAAAAATTATGCCAAGCATCTTTCGTGCTCAAAACGAGCCTGCCGCACGTGCAAGAATAAGCGCCGACTGTTTAAGTGAAAAGCTGCGAAAATAAAATATTTATGATTTCCAAAATAAATAAACATTCACATTGAATCTTAAAATTCTCGCGGGGGATTCACAATAAATTCCGCGCTGGAAACAGATCTAAAACAAATTATTTTTGAAATCTGAAAAAGAGATGCATTCACATGAAAGAGTAAAAGTCTCTTCCTCAAAGATTCAGATGGAACAAATTATAATTTTGTTTCCTGTACACATTCAAGTTGCCGTCAAGAGAAAATAAAAATCTGTTGAACAGAAACAAAGTTGAATATTTTTATAGTATATCTTGTACCTATTTCCTATCGGACTTTTTTTGCTTTTCCCAGCAGCCATTCAAAAAGATTTTTTGCCGCTTTATAGTTTTCATATTCAGCCGGAAGTTTTCTGTTGTCGTAATATTCATTGTAGATCCACGGATCGCCCACCGCAAAGACAAATCCTTTTCCGTAAGAGGAACCGGCCATTATTATATCGTTGTTGTCTGTTAGTATCGGTTCTGCAGGCGACGAAAGTTTAAGCGTGGAAATTTCTTTTAAATAGATTGACTTGACATTTTTAAATATCGGGTGATCGGGTAATTTATCGAACTTGCCCTTATAAAAATCCGTTCCGGTTAATCTGTTTCTGCTCACTTCGTTAAAGTGAATTCCGAATCTTTCGGCGAGTTTATTGAGGTGTTCAAATTCGCAATTGCCGATATCGTTTGCGAAGAGAGCCAAAACACCTCCATTCTTAACCCATTTTTCAATTTCGACAGCGGCAGAATCTGAGATGTAATTCGGATTAACCGTTTCCTGCGGAGTGTCGGGGTCTGCTATTATATAAAGACTAGTCTTGTTTAATTCTGCAAGCGTGGGCGAGTTGTGCATTTCATAAATTCCGGCGCCCATATTTTCAATCAGTTTTCCCAGCTCATAAAAGCCTGAATTTTCCTTGTCCTCCCATGTGTAATGAAATTGAAACTCTTTTCCGTCTTTGTCCTTTTTCAATTCATGATTAAAAAAATAATCGAGTGCAACAACTTTGCCCGCGGCTTCGTTATTACCGGTCTGAGCGCGCGAGCTGAGGCTTTTAACCTTTTGAGCCGGAACGATGGTTACATTGTCCAAAATAATTTTTCCGGCATAATCCACAAGTTCAGAAGCGGTGAGGCCATAAAATTTGCTGTTCGCTATTTTAATATTGTCAATTGTTGCGCCCTGGAAACCGGCGATGAAAAATAAACGCGGCGCCGCTTTTGCTGTAACATTTTCAACATAGACGTTCCTTACGGCAGGCATAAAATTTCCTTTTGGCCCTTCTTCATAAAGAAAGTCAACAGTGATAAATGCCTCGGAAACTTTCCCCACTTCAACATTCCTCATGAAAATATTTTCTACAACGCCTCCCCGTCTTGCGTTTGATTTGAAACGGAGCGCTCTGTCAAGATTGGGACTGTCCATTTTGCAGTTTTCAATGAAGACATTACGGCAGCCGCCGGCAATTTCGCTTCCTATTGCAACACCGGCATGCCCGTCTTTCATTGTGCAGCCGCGGATTATAAGATTTTCAACCGCAACACCGACGCGTCTTCCGTCATCGTTGCGTCCGGATTTTATTGCGATGCAATCGTCTCCGGTATCAAACAAACAGTTTTCAATTAGAACGTTTTTGCTGGCTTCAGGATCGCATCCGTCATTATTCGGTCCATGTGAAGTGATCTTTAATCCGCGAACAATTACGTTGGTGCAGAGTACAGGATTGATTTCCCACATCGGAGAGCGGACAATTGTTAATCCTTCGATCATTACATTCTGGCATCTGTTGGGGGCAAAGAAGTTGGGGCGCAAATAATGTCTTTCTCCGAAAATTCTCTTTTCAACCGGGACCCCCTTATCGCTAAGTTCATTCAAGGCTTTTACATCAACTGTTGCGGGGGATTTGCCATCGGTTCCGCGTCTTGCCCAAGCCCACCAGTTCGCATCGGAAGCCCCGCCGTCCAAAGTTCCTTCGCCGGTGACGGCAATATTTTTTTCTTTGAATGCATAAATGAATGGGGAGAAGTTCATGCATTCAGTTCCTTCCCAGCGAGTAAACACAACGGGCATATAAGCTTTGGGATCTGTGCTGAATAAAAGAGTAGAGTTTTTAAGCAAATGCAGATTTACATTACTTTTTAAATAGATAGCCCCTGTTAAATAAATTCCCTCCGGAACCACAACTTTTCCGCCGCCGGAAGAGCTGCATTTCTCAATCGCTCTCTTAATAGCATCTGTGCAATCCTGTTTCCCGCCTTCAACCGCGCCATAGTCTGTAATCTTAAATTCTCTGTTCGGAAAAACCGGCTCTTTAATAGATGCAAGAATTTTTCCTGCGTTTTTCCATTCGCCCGTCTTGTATTCGTATTTCTGCGCATAAAAGTGTACCGAAATAATTACGGAAAATAAAAGCGTAAATAGTTTTTTCATTGGTGCACCTGATTTATTTTTATATGGACGGCTATATTTTATAGCTCTAACATACAAAAGAATTTATATTGTATAATCAAAACAAAATATTTTTGTGTGTACAGGCATTCGGATAATTTTATTCATGATTGATTATTTTTATAAGTACGGTTAAACAGCAAGAGATTGTTAAAATTTTTTTTGACAACGCACACGGAAAAGGATGTTTTTGCGGAACAATAATTAAATATATTAATATAATAATTCTGGTAGCGCTATGAAAAAATTTATTTTCTTTTTGATTGTGATTTTGTTCGAAGTAAATCTGTTTTCTCAGACATCTAATTTGATAACAAATGTTGACGGAAGGAAGGCAATAAGTCTGAACGGTGAATGGAAAGTAATTGTAGATCCCTATGAAACCGGTTATTATACATACCGTCGCACTCCGGATCCGAACGGTTATTTTAAGAATGCGCTGCCTAAAGATAAGAGCGATAAAGTAGAGTATAACTTTGATTCGTCGGAATCGCTATTAGTGCCCGGCGACTGGAATACCCAGAAAGAAAAATTATTTTTTTATGAGGGAACAGTCTGGTATAAAAAATCATTCGGCTATCAAAAGAAAAATTCCGGACGGGTGTTTCTCTATTTCGGAGCGGCGAATTACGAATCGATTGTATATCTGAATGGTGAAAAATTAGGTTCGCATTTGGGCGGATTTACACCGTTCAATTTTGAAATCACAGACAAAATAAAAGACGGCGATAATTTTATTGTTGTTAAAGTTGATAACAAACGCTTAGCCGAAGGCGTCCCGACTCTAAACACAGACTGGTGGAATTACGGTGGCATAACGCGTGATGTTAAACTAATAGAAACTCCCGATCAGTTTGTGCCCGATTATTTTGTTCAGCTTAAGAAAGGATCAGCTGATACAATAGCCGGATGGATAAGAACTGACGGAATGAAAAATAAAAAAAACATCTCGCTTCTGATTCCGGAATTGAAAATCGATTACAAAATAATTCCCGATGAAAACGGTGTAGCGCGTTTCGAAATCAAAGCGTCGCCGGAATTGTGGTCGCCTGAAAATCCGAAATTGTATGAAGTGATAATCAAAACGGAATTCGAAGAGATAAA
This sequence comes from Bacteroidota bacterium, assembly GCA_021812705.1. Taxonomy (GTDB): domain Bacteria; phylum Bacteroidota; class Ignavibacteria; order Ignavibacteriales; family Melioribacteraceae; genus Fen-1258. Next base: position 9,932 of record JAKAMT010000071.1, read on the forward strand.
AGATCGGATCGGTTTCCGTTCGATAGAAACCCGCGGTCCGGAAATTTATCTTAACGGCAAAAAAATATTTTTAAAAGGAATTTCAATTCACGAAGAAGCGCCTGTAAGATCATCGAGAGCGTACTCGCCGGAAGACGCTCAAAAGATTCTTGGAATGGCGCAGGAACTCGGATGCAATTTTGTGAGGCTTGCTCATTATCCTCATAATGAAAATATGATCAGAGAAGCGGACCGAAGAGGAATATTAGTCTGGTCGGAAATACCGGTGTACTGGACTATTCAGTGGGAGAACAGCTCTACATTTGAAAACGCGGCGAATCAGCTTGAAGAGATGATAACGCGCGACAGGAACAGAGCGTCAATTATTCTCTGGTCGGTTGGAAATGAAACACCCCGCAGCGAACCTCGCTTAGCCTTCATGAAAAAACTTACAGAGAAAGCACGTTCTCTGGATAATACAAGATTAATTACTGCGGCAACCGAGATTCATTATACTGATCCGCGAACAATAATGACCAACGATCCGCTGGGGGAATATCTTGATGTGCTCGGATGCAATGAATATATAGGATGGTATGACGGGCTTCCTTCCAAAGCGGAAACCATTAACTGGACAACCGCATTCAATAAGCCTCTGATAATAAGTGAATTCGGCGGCGACGCGAAGTTCGGCTTTCACGCAGATCCGCTTACTATCTGGTCGGAAGAATTTCAGGAAGATCTTTATATAAAACAGTTGGGCATGCTCAAGAGAATTCCGAATCTCTGCGGAATGACGCCGTGGATACTTATGGACTTCAGGTCTCCGCGCAGACCGCTGCCCGGCATTCAGGATTTCTTCAACAGAAAAGGACTCTACTCAAATCTTGGAGAGAAGAAAAAGGCGTTCTATATTTTACGAGATTTTTATAAGAGTAAGTAACTTACGCACGAGGCACGTTACCATAGATCGCCAGAAAGAACACCACCGCGTAAAAACATTTGGAGAAGAGTATCAAGGCGTTATCGAAGATTATGGCCTGAAATATTCTGAGGATGAATAAACTTCTTCTTCCCACACTCATACCCAAGACCGGGATTAATCCCGTTCTTGGGTATGGGACGGGGCTTCTACTAAGGCACTTCATTACCTTTGGAAGCTATCCACAGTTTGAACCACTCCTGCCGTGTGAGGTTGATATCCATTCCGTTAAGCGCTGCTTTAATTCTGTCTATCTTTCCTGATCCTACAACCACTACAAAATTTACGGGATGCGCCAGCAGCCACGCGCTTGCAATTGCTTCCATGCCGGCATTGTATTTATTCATCAGCTCGTAGAGAACATTTCTTGCTCGCTCCGCTCTTTCACTCTGTTCTGTAAAAAGTCTTCCTCCCGCGAACGGAGACCACACCATAGGCGGCACTCTTTTTTCCTGAAGGAAATCGATGTTGCCGTTGTCGAAATGCCCGGTGTCCAGAAGCGATACTTCAATTTGATTTGTTGTCAGGGGAAAATCCAGACGCGACTGGAGAAGCGAAAACTGATGCGGAAGAAAATTTGAAACACCGAAGTGGAGAACTTTTCCGGATTTTTTTAATTCATAAAATGCTTCCGCTGTTTCGTCTGCGTTCATAAACGGATCCGGACGGTGAATAAGCAGCAGATCTATATAATCTGTCCTGAGATTTATTAATGATCTTTCGACTGAATTTATTATGTGTTCCTTTCCGGTGTCGTAATGTTTAACGGTTGTATCGGGAAATTTATTGGAGAGAAGCTTAATTCCGCATTTTGTGACTATCTGCATTTTGGATCTCAATGCAGGATTATCTTTCATTGCATCGCCGAACAATTCTTCACATGTATATCCGCCGTAAATATCCGCATGGTCGAATGAAGTTATTCCGAGGTCAATCGACTGCGAAACCAAATTGTAAAGCTCGCCGGGACTCATATTCCATTCCCTGGCGCGCCAAACACCTAACGTGATTCTTGAAAGCTTAAAATCCATCTGGTCTCCCAATAAAATTATTTGCTGGTATGCAATATAGTATTTAGATTGAACTGGTTTAATAAAAGGAATTATAAAAATGAAATTTGCCGCGTTTTTGTTTCTTTTGATGGTACTTACTTCGCAGTTCACAACTCTGAAAAGCCAGTCAATCCGCCCGGTGCGCGATCCGATCGGCTTTTGCTGGGACGCAAAAGAGATGGACAGTTTTATGGATTATCTTTCAAAAAACGACGGAGATAAATCGGTTAACCAATCAAAGAATTTGGTAGCCGCAATTTCCGTTCATGACGATTATCTTTATGCGGGAAAAGTTTATTATCCTCTTTTTAAAAATATTAAAACCAAAGAGGTGGTTATATTCGGCGTTACGCACGGGACGGTGAAAAAAGAGCTTGGCAATTTGACAAATGTGCTCATACTCGATCAGTTCGATAAATGGCGCGGTCCCTACAAAGATGTTGAAATATCTCCTCTGCGCGAAATAATAAAATCAAAGATGCCTAAAGAAAATATTCTTGTCAGCGATAAAGCACATACAATTGAGCATTCTATTGAGGCGCTTATACCGTTTCTTCAGTATTACAACCGCGATATTAA
>JAKAMT010000071.1:12623-14448 GCA_021812705.1 Bacteroidota bacterium
CGATAAAATACTCTCTTCTATTGATGAATTAAAAAAAGATTTAGAATTTATAGAAAACAAAAAGTTCGCTCCCTCCGATTCAATTTTCCAAAAGCTCGAGCATGAAATATTTCAAACTGCAGCTTTGGTCGGTTCTTCACCTGTGCACCTTGCTGAATTTATCGATCTCTTCTCCCGGGTAAGAAATGCGGTAAAGAAACAGTCGGTTGAATGGAATATGAACGATATCACTGCGAGGCAAACTATATACAAACTTGTATACGGAGGCCGGGCAGCAGTTGAGGAATTGATTCTTCAGACAGATCCCAGAAAAATTTCTCCGCTCATTTTCGGCAAAGAGGAACCCTCAAATTCACCTTCAATAAATCTTAAAGGCGTGAATTTGAGGAGCGGTGATATACTTGTATCAAGAGGAGGAGCTCCTACATCCGCACTAATTGCTAGAGGAAATGATTATCCCGGAAATTTCTCGCATGTCGCGCTTATTTATATTGATGAAAAAAATAATCATCCATATATAATTGAGTCGCACATTGAAAAAGGAGTGACGGTTTCTTCTGTCGACGAATATCTCAATGATAAAAAATTAAGAATCATGGTTCTGCGTCTGCGCGCGGATCTGGACTGTACGGCAAAGGACAGGATGATTCCGCATAAAGTGGCAGAATATTCCTTTTACCGCGCGTCGGCAGGGCACATCCCGTACGATTTCACAATGAATATTCACGATACCTCAAAACTCTTCTGCTCGGAAGTTGCGTCGTCGGCATATAAAAAATTTGGAGTTAATCTTTGGATGGGACTTTCACATATTTCTTCTCCCGGCGTGGCACGATGGCTTTCCGGATTCGGAGTAAAATATTTTACTACGCAGGAGCCGTCTGATCTTGAGTATGATCCGCAGCTTTCGGTGGCGGCGGAATGGCGCGATGGCGCCACTCTTTTCAAAGATCACATGGACAATGCCGTTATAGAAGCTATGCTCGAAAAAGCGGAGGAGGGAAAGGGATTGGAATATGATTGGTATCTGCTTCCCCCGGCAAGGATTTTAAAATTCTATTCATCTGTTATAAATCTATTTGGAAAGATCGGACCGGTTCCTGAAGGGATGAGTCCTGAAAGCGCGCTTCGAAGTAAAAAATTGACCGCACTGCACGATAAGGTGATAAGCGTGATGGATCTTAAAGTAAAAGAGTTTGAGAATAATAAAGGTTATAAACCACCTTACTGGCAGTTGGTTAATTTGGCCAGGAATATAATTAATGAGAGAAATCTTCTTTGAAGTCCGATCAAAAAAAATCTGAAAATCCGTGGCTCAAAATTCCCGCATTTGAGTATGAAGGACACATGTCGTCGCCGGGCGTATTGCAGTTGCAGATGCTCTCTGAACTGCTGAAAGAAACAGTGGAAAAATATAATCCTAAAAGTATATGCGTGCCGGGATGCGCCGGAGGCAACGGGTTTGAACATCTTGCAGACAAAAACCCGGATAGAGTAGTTGGCATCGACATTAATCCGGAATATATCTCGTTAAGTGAAAAGAGATATAAAAAAGTTCTCCCTTCTTTGGAATTAATCTGCTCCGAACTGGAGGGTATAAATTTTGCATCCGGTTCATTCGATCTGATTCACGCCGCATTGATATTTGAATATGTTGACTCAGAAGTAGTGCTGAAAAAATTTTATACCTGGCTTTTGCCGGGCGGAATTTTGTCGGTCCTTTTACAGCTTCCGTCACCATCACCGGTTTCTAAAACTGAGTTTGAGAGCGTTAAGATTTTATCCGGCTTTATAAAATTAGTAGATCCGGATACATTTAAACGCC
>JAKAMT010000244.1 GCA_021812705.1 Bacteroidota bacterium
CCGATCCGGGACTTCAGTACGATACAACCATAAATGAATGGCATACATGTTTGGCGGATGGAACAATACGCGCGTCAAATCCGTGCAGCGAATATATGTTCCTGGACGATACTGCATGTAATCTTGCTTCACTGAATCTGGTGAAATTTTACGATGACGAGAAACAGGAATTTAATATTGAATCTTACAGACATGCCGCAAGATTGTGGACTATCGTTTTAGAGATTAGCGTGTTGATGGCTCAGTATCCTAGCAAAGAGATTGCTCAAAAGAGTTATGAATACAGAACATTGGGACTCGGCTATGCAAATCTTGGTTCGCTTCTGATGCGTCAGGGTATTTCTTACGAAAGCAAAGAAGCATACGCCATATGCGGAGCTCTCACGGCAATAATGCATATGAGGGCTTATGCGACCTCCGCAGAATTGGCTAAAGAATTAGGCCCGTTCCCCCGCTACAAAGCCAATGAAGAACATATGCTGAGGGTTATTAGAAATCATCAGCGCGCTTCTCATAATGTTCCCAAAGAAGAATATGAAACGCTTACAATCTATCCGATGGGCATCAATCCGGAATTCTGTCCTTCGGATCTTCTAAAAGCTGCCCGCGAGGATGCTGACATTGCTCTTGAACTTGGAGAAAAATACGGCTTCCGCAATGCGCAGGTTACTGTAATTGCTCCGACAGGAACAATAGGATTGGTTATGGACTGCGATACTACCGGCATTGAACCGGATTTCGCATTAGTGAAATTTAAAAAACTGGCGGGCGGCGGATACTTTAAAATTATAAATCAGTCAATTCCGCCGGCACTCAAAAGACTGGGATATAATGAAGATCAGAGCCGTGAAATAATTAAATACGCAAAAGGCGCAGGCACCCTAATAGGTTGCCCTCATATCAATCACGAATCCTTGAAGGTTCGCGGATTTAGCGAAGAAGCTCTTAATAAACTTGAAACAATTCTTCCCGCCGTTTTTGAATTAAGCTTCGCATTCAACAAATATACTCTGGGCGAGAAATTTCTGAAAACGAATCTCGGATTTACCGATGAGCAGATGAATGATTTTAATTTCGATGTTCTTACCGAATTGGGATTTACCAAAGAAGAGATAGCTTCCGCAAATGATTATGTGTGCGGTACAATGACAGTTGAGGGCGCGCCGTTCCTTAAACACGAACATTATCCAGTTTTTGATTGCGCTAACAAGTGCGGCAAGAAGGGAACGCGCTTCATTAAAGCGGATGCGCATATTTACATGATGGCCGCTGCTCAGCCTTTTATCTCCGGGGCAATTTCGAAAACAATTAACCTCCCAAACAATGCAACAATAGACGATGTTAAATATGCTTACCTGCAGTCCTGGAAACTTGGTACAAAGGCGAACGCTATTTACAGAGACGGATCAAAACTTTCTCAGCCGCTCAATACGATGACAGAAGAGGAAGTTGAAGACTTAATGGAAAAGAAAGAAGAAAACGATATAGTAAAAATCGCAGAACGTATAATTCACAGATATATTGCAAAGAGAAGAAGACTGCCGGACCGCCGAACCGGATATACGCAAAAAGTTAAGATCAACGGTCAGACTGTTTATGTCAGAACGGGCGAGTATGAAAACGGTCAGCTAGGTGAAGTATTTATAGATATGCACAAAGAAGGGGCCGCATTCAGAAGCTTGCTGAACTGTTTCGCAATCTCAATCTCGTTAGGACTTCAGCACGGCGTTCCGCTCGAAGAATTTGTGGATGCTTTCGTATTCACAAGATTCGAACCGAGCGGCGTTGTAACGGGACATAACCGGATCAAAATGGCTACATCCGTAATTGATTATATCTTTAGAGAGTTAGCCGTAACCTATCTTGGAAGAAATGATCTTTCACATGTGGAAGCCACTGAGATAATTAAAAAGATAGATCACCGTTCAGTTGTTGAACCCGATTTTGAAAGCGAAGAAGTAATCAGCGAAAAAATGATTGAATTGGATAATTCCAAAGAATTGGTCGAATCCCGTTTGAATGAGCCGGTTCATGATCAAAAAGCCAAGGCAATAACCCTTCACCAAAGCGTTATGAAGGCGCGTGAACGCGGTTATACAGGCGATATCTGTCCGGAATGCCAAAGCATGACTATGGTGCGCAACGGCACCTGCCTCAAATGTACTACCTGCGGCTCGACCACCGGGTGCAGCTAGGATCAAATTTTAACTTTGAACAGACATGGAAAAGGGACTAATCTGTAGTCCCTTTTTCATTATATTTGATATGTGAATTCGTTGACTTTTATAGACCAATAGGATACATTTTCACCCTAATTTTCTAAAATGATTTCAGAAAATCTTAAAAAAGTTGAAGAGGAGATTGCAGAAACCTGCCTAAAAACGAGCAGAAATAGGTCTGAAATCAAACTTATTGCGGTCTCTAAAACTCAATCCGCCGGCGCAATAAATCAAATTCTTGAGTGCGGAATCAAAAATCTGGGGGAGAACAAAGCCCAGGAACTTAGGGATAAATCGGAGATTATTTTAGGCGATTTCTTCTGGCATTTTATTGGGCATCTCCAGACGAATAAAGTTAAATATGTAATCAAAGCGGCTGATTTTATTCACGCTGTCGATTCAGAAAAATTAGCTTCTGAAATAAACGCCAGAGCCGCTCAGATAAATAAAATTCAGAATGTTCTTTTGGAAATAAAAACTTCTGCAGAAGAATCGAAACACGGACTGCGGACTGAAGATGAAATTTATAAATTGGTCGAGCATTGCAATAACAGTTCTAACCTGAAATTGATAGGCCTGATGACAATGGCGCCGTTTACCGATGACGAAAAAATTATCAGGCAAAGTTTTGTTTCTCTCAGATTGCTTAAAGAGAAAATTAATCAAAGAGGAATGCACCTGACGGAACTTTCTATGGGAATGACGAATGATTTCAAAATTGCAATCCAGGAAGGTTCAACAATGCTCAGAATCGGTACAGCGCTCTTTGGTGAAAGAAATTATAAATAAATCTGGACTCAAATGAAGTTTACTCCGTTTGGAATTAAAACTCAGGAATTCAGCCGAACTGTACGCGGTTTTGACCGTGATGAAGTGAAAGTCTTTCTGGAACGTTTATCCGACGAATTTGAAAAACTTCAAAACGAAAACGAAACTCTAAAAAAAGAATCAGAACGGCTGGAAGAGCAGATCAGAGAA
>JAKAMT010000072.1 GCA_021812705.1 Bacteroidota bacterium
CATAATCTGTCAAAGTGGGCAATTATATCGGCATGAGATATTTTTTCTTTTGCATAAAATGAAAAGCCGTCCCAATTTACTTTTGAGACGGCCTCTTTTGTTTTTAAAATCTATCATTGAATTAAATTTTGCATCTGTTTAATTTGCCTTCGCGATGAAAAAAATTACTCCACTATTGCTGCTTATTGTACTTAGCGCACTGCTCTACATCTCCCGCGAAGATTTTCCGGCTTCTCTGAATGAAAAACCGGAAACCCCCGATAAATATTTCCGCGGCATACTTAAAACAGAACTGCCTAATCTTGATGAACGGGTAAAGTACAATATTGATGTTGATTATATCTCCGATACTAAAAGTATTGCAGTTAAAGAAGAGATATTATGGATTAATAAAACTTCGGAATCTGCAAAGGAGTTACAGTTCCATTTCTATGCAAACGCCTACAAAAGCAGTAAGACCTTATTCGCGCAGGCATTTAAATTAAATAAGGATTCTGAAACCGAGATTGATCTATCCCGGTTTGAAGTGAACGGCACTAAATCTGAATTGATTTTCTTTCAACCCGAGATTGATAATCCGCATGACAGCACAGTGGCTAAGGCGATATTGGATAAACCGGTATTTCCCGGCGAGAGCGTAAAAATATTTTTCGAATATAAAATGAAAATTCCCCGTTCCGTAAAGAGAATGGGATATGCCGCCGGCAGAAATTTTTCGTTCGTTTCACAATGGTTCCCGAAGATCGGCGTTTTTGAAAATGGGAAGTGGGTGTGCAGCCAATATCACCCTTACCTGAACTATTATTCCGACTTTGGTGATTATTCAGTCAACATCAGGGCTCCTAAAAATTATATAGTGGGAGCTACAGGCGTTGAAGTAAGAAAAACTTATGATGGGAATAATGCGGTTCATCAGTTTGTTCAGAAAGGCGTAATTGATTTTGTCTGGTTCGCTTCCGATGAGATACTTCATAAAACTCAAACTTATTCCAGAAAAGACGGATCTGTTATAACAATCAATGCCTACATCCAGCCTGAGCGAGAGAAATACGGGAACCGTTACTTCGAGTGTGTTAAAAATTGCCTCTCTTATTTTGAGGAAAATGTCGGAATCTATCCTTATCAAAATGTGTCGCTCGTAGATGTTCCAAGAACTTCTGCATCGGGAGGAATGGAATATCCGACTCTTTTCACAGTGGGGGCAGAACTTTTCTCGCCTAAAGAAACAGGGCAGCCGGAGTATCTTGTGTCGCATGAATTTTCGCATCAGTTTTTTCAGTCGTTGATAGCAAATAATGAAGTTTATGAGGCGTGGCTCGACGAAGGATTTACTTCTTACATATCTACAAAAATAATGTATCATTACTATCCGGATCAGCTCGAAAATTTTAAATTCGCGGTCTACATTCCCGTCTTCGGTTTGAATTTTCTCTCTTATAACGAAATACCTGTTATTTATACTTTGGTTGATGTAAAAAGCCCTCTCGGGGCTAAAAGTGCGGCCAGTTATTACAAAAATTTATCAATCGGAGCGCTTGCAGACACTTCATACAAACTTCCTACGCGTCTTTCCTATGTTGTGAATTCATACAGCAAACCGGAATTAATGCTTCATACGCTTGAAAGATATGTGGGGCGTCCAAAGATGATGAAAATACTCAAAGAGTATTATGATAAGTATAAGTACCGGCATCCCACCGCATCGGATTTTATAACAATTGTAAAGAACAATTGTGCCGAGGATATGAATTGGTTCTTCGACCAATTTTACAGGTCGTCTAATACTTTTGATTATAAAGTCTCATCTGTAAAACGGACTTCAAATAAAGAATATGAAGTGCTTGTTGAACGGCTTGGCGAAGGGATCTTTAAAAATGACATTGTGCTTTATACCGACAAGGAAACGCTTTTTCAGAAGTGGGACGGCAAAGAAAGATGGAAAATTTTGAAGTTTAAAACCGAAAATACCGTCTACGGGGCAGAGATTGATCCCTTAAGAAAAAATCTTCTCGATCTCAATTTCGCGAATAACTCTTTTACTGCAGAACCGCGCGTTTGGGCTTCGCTCTCTTTGGCAATAAGGTTTTTCTTCTGGACGCAGAACGCTCTGATGATTCTAGGGAGCGTAGGATGATCAAAAATACCAAACAAGTGCTCGTTCATGGTTCAAGAGCAGTATTTCATAACGCAAGATTCGTTCTGCTGATGTGGGCTTTGAATGCATTGTGCGCGGTTGTGCTTGCAGTGCCGGTATATAATACTTTAATAGATAATCTCGGTAATTCTCTAACCAGCGATCAATTGATGCTCAACTTCGATTATTTCTGGTACCTTCAATTCAGAAATCTGTATTCTATACAATTAGATCAGCTGCCCCTTACTATCTATTTTGTTGTGGGGATTTATGCTTTGATCCAGACGTTTTTCCTGGGAGGATTAATTTCGATTTTTCAGTTCCCTGAAAAAAATCATACTGTGGATTTTTTCTACGGCGGCGTTAAATATTTTTTAAGATTTACAAAAGTGCTTCTTTTGTCTCTATGCCTATTTGCAGCAGCTTTCCAGATTATTAATTATGCCGGCGAAATAATTTCGTTTTTTGTTAAAGATACGGAATATGTGACTTTCGATTTTATACTTAAAAGCGCCCGCTACCTTCTGCTCGTATTTTTTATCGGTATTGTAACGCTGATTTCCGATTATTCAAAAATATCTCTCGCGGTGAAAGACAAAACAAGAATATTGAAGCAGGTATATCATGCGGTTATATTCATAAAAAATAATTTCGGAAAAGTGTTTGTCACATTTTTAATTGTGGCCATAATTGGCGCGCTCGGTTCAGTGATTTATAATATAGTCGGCAGATTTATTCCAAGAACTCCCTACTATTTTCTCTTCCTCTCCTTTTTTCTTCAGCAAATGTTAATTATCTTTCGATTGTTGGTGAGAATGTTGTTTTACTCGACAGAAGTAAATTTATTCAATGATCTGAGCGCCGATGTTGTAAAAGCCGAGGCGCAATAAAAGAAAGATATATTATGGCAATCATTCCAATAAATATTTACGGTGATAAAATATTACGTCAGAAAGCCCAGCCTGTTAATCAGGTTACAGATGATATTATAAGAAAGATAAAAAACATGTTCGATTCGATGAGGAACGCAAATGGTGTTGGCCTTGCGGCTAATCAGATAGGATACCGCGAATCAATTTTTGTTATTGACCTGGAAGGTGTCGACGGTTATTCAAAATTTAAGCCTGTCGTAATGATAAATCCGAAGATAATTCTCAGCTCCGATGAAAAGGTTTTACGAGAAGAGGGATGCCTCAGTCTGCCGCATTTGAGAGCAGATGTGCTCAGACCGGAGTTGATTAAAATCCGGTATATCGATACTGATGAAAAAGAGATCGAAATAGAAGCAGATAGTTTTTTCTCAAGAGTAATTCAGCATGAGTACGATCATTTGCTCGGCAAAATGATTCCCGACCGTGTTGAGGAAGAGGTGAAGAAAAAACTTACTCCCGAACTTACTTCTATTATGAAAAGGGAAATCGAAATTGACTATCCTATCACAGAAGATTGAATAACTTTCTAGAATTTGTACCTGAATATTAATCCGGAGTTGAGATGAGAATTGTTTTTATGGGAACGCCAGAATTTGCAATCCCATCGCTCAAACTTCTGTTAGAATCCAAACATGAAATTGCCGCAGTGGTTTCTGCGCCAGATAAAGAAAGAGGAAGAGGAAAACAGATTTCTGCCACTCCGGTCAAAACTTTCGCCGTTGAAAATAATCTTAATGTTCTAACGCCGGCCAGCCTGGAAGACGAGATGTTCATCAACCAGCTCAAGGAATTCAACGCAGATCTGTTCATAATCGTGGCGTTCAAAATATTGCCTGTAAAAGTTTTTACTATTCCCAAATACGGTTCATTCAATCTTCACGGTTCGCTGCTTCCAAAATATAGAGGAGCCGCTCCTATGCAGTGGGCTCTTATCAACGGCGAAACAGAAACGGGAGTAACTACTTTTTTTCTGGAAGAAAAAGTTGATACCGGAAACGTAATTCTTCAGGAGAAAATATCTATCGAGCCGACAGACGATCTGGGATCGCTTCATGATAAAATGATGATGATGGGTGCCGATGCGGTTTTGAAAACAGTTGATCTGATTGAGAGCGGAAATATCACTCTTTCAAAGCAGAATAACGCAGAAGCCTCTCCGGCGCCGAAAATAACAAAAGATTTGTGTAAGATAAATTGGTCTAAATCAAGTAATGAGATTCATAATTTAGTACGCGGACTTTCACCAACACCGGGCGCATTCTTCGAAACCGGTCAAAAAAAAATTAAAGTACTAAAAACAAAAATTTTTGATGCTAATGCCGGATACACCGGAGGCCAGTTTAAGCCCGATCTTATTCCCAATGAGAACCGGAATTATGATGCCGGAACGATCTTCGAATCCAAAAAAGAAATTTTAGTTAAAACAGGCGATGGTTTTCTGAATCTGACCGAAATTCAGGCGGAAGGCAGGAAGCGGATGAGCGCAGAAGAATTTTTAAGAGGACAGTCATTATTATCTTGACGGAAATTTTATGAGAAATAACAGATATGAAAATATCACTGAAGCAATTGGAAGAACTCCTATTGTGAAACTAGGCAACATCTCCAAAGGACTCAAAGCATCTATCTGGGCAAAGATGGAATTCATGAATCCCGGCGGAAGCATTAAAGACCGTATCGCAAAATACATGATCGAAAAAGCTGAAAGAGAAGGAAAATTAAAACCGGGCGATACGATTCTTGAAAACTCATCCGGAAATACGGCAATGGGACTCGCAATAATATGCCGCCAGAAAGGGTACAAATTAAAAATTGTAATCAGAAATACGACCAGCAAAGAAAAAATTAAAATGCTTGAAGTGCTTGGCGTGGATGTTATAAAAGTGGATGCTTCTCTTCCGCCAAACCATCCCGATTCCTATAATCAGTATGCATTAAACCTTTCAAAAAAAGATCCCGCTCTTTATTACATAGATCAGCATAATAATCTGGATAATAACGAGACGCACTATATGATGACCGGACCGGAAATCTGGGAACAGATGGAAGGGAAGATCGATTATTTCATCTCAGCCGTGGGTACGGGCGGAACTTTATGCGGTGCCGGCAAATTTTTAAAAGAAAAAAATCCGGATATAAAACTGATAGGGATCGATCCGGTGGGATCGGTTTTCTATGACTGGTTCAAAAATAAAAAAATGATAAAACCGGGTCCCTATCTTGTGGAAGGAATGGGAGATGAATTTTTAATACCTACAGCTCAGCTTGATCTTCTGGATGATATGATTAAAGTGGAAGACAAAAAAGCATTCGGCTGGGCAAAAAAAATAGCGTTCGAAGAGGGTATCCTGGCCGGCGGTTCCAGCGGCGCAAATATTTACGGAGCGGTGCAGCTTGCGCGTCAAATAGACAGAGAGGCTAATATAGTCACGGTCATCAACGACTCCGGTTATAAATATTTCAGCACAATCTATAACGATGAATGGCTCGAAAAAAATAATCTGCTCTGATATCCATATACATAGAAAGTCACACTTAAACGGTTTTTTATAATCATCCATATAAGTGTGACTTCACCTATTACCCCCGCAGAATCAATTTATTACTACATCTCAAGATCTAAAGAATAAAAAATTTGTCTGCCGTAACCCGACGGCACCGCGTTCAAAACTCTGTTTACATATTCGGGATAGAGAACGGTCTTGTCGAATACGTTCTTCGCAGAAACTGAATGCCTTAGAGCAAATAAACCAACCTTATGCGTATAGCTGACCGTAAAATCAAATGTTGCCTGAGAACCTATTGTGCTCTTTGAAGCTCCTTGTTCCGAGATAAAGTTTGTGAGTGCGGAAACGGCTAAATCGCCGAATTGCTTTGAAAGCCCTGCCACCAGAGACTGCTGAGGTACAAATTTAAAATTATAATTTCCGTTGCCGGCCACTTCATCACCGTTGTCGCCTTGCACATAGCTGAAATTAACAAACACATTCAGTTCTTTCGGCAAGCTGTATTTTACCTCTAATTCAATTCCTTTAGCCGTGAATTTATTCCCATTCATATAAACGCTGACATTCGATTTTGTAGTGCCGTTTTCTAACGTTACAGTTCCTGTAGTTCTATAAATTTTATTTGTGTATTCGGCGTAGTATCCTAATGCCTGTACAAAGAAATTGCTGAAAGATGTAAGATAACTTAACTCGAACGAACTGCTCTCTTCCGGTTTGAGAGCTGTATTTCCGAATACAGTGTTAGTGGAAGTTCTAAAGTAAAGTTCAAAAAGTGACGGAGAACGGTATGATGTTCCGTAAACAAATTTAAAACTATTTTTATCGTCTAATGAATAAACCATTGTTCCTCTGGTAGAGACATTGCCGCCGAATAATTGGTTGTAGTTATATCGTACGCCGACAAGAAAATTTAATGATGAAAGGGTATATTCAACCTGGCTGAAGACGGCCAAATCGTAAACGGATTTATCTTTCATATTATTCTCTTCCAGAACTAAATCTTTCTGTGCGCTTATGTTATTGTATTTTAAACTCTGCTTTAATCCGTATTCGCCTCCCAATTGCAGAGAGAATTTATCCATTGGTGTGTATATGAAATTAAGGGATGCATTTGTTCTCTGGCCCGCTACATCGGATCTGGTGTCATCATCAAATGTTCTGGATAAGACGCGCTGGTTCCAATCAAAAGTCAATTTTGTGTTAAATTGAAGAGAGGATGCCAGTTGATTTTTAAAAGAATAATTGAGTAGATAACCGTTGAGAAAATGATCATTACCTGCGCCGGCTGCAAACGTTGGTGATACACCAAGATAACTTTCATCAACTGTATACCGGTTGAATAGAAGTCCATGATCTTTGTAGCCCAAACTGAAAGTAAAGTTATTGGATTTCATGTATTGATCAACATGCCCGGATACATTTGCCTGATCAACAAAAAAGTAATCTTTACCGCTTTGTGTTGACGAATTTGCAGAGATAAAAAATGAAAGATCCTGATTAGAGAATGCAAAATTTGCGCCCCCTTCCAAAAATCCGTTATCTCCAAATCTCATGACGCTGCTTCCTTTGGACTCTGCCGACTTTTTCAACACGATATTCACTGCGCCCGAATAAGCATTTGTTCCATAAAGAACAGAAGCCGGACCTTTTAAAACTTCAATTCTCTCAACATCATGAATATTTATCCTGTCTAGGTTCCCCTCGCCGGTATTTCCGTTCCAGGCAGGTATATTGTTAATCATTACAAGCACTTTATTTGCGTAATTATCCTGAAGGATTCCGCGCGAGATAGGGATGTCGCGTTTAAGGTAAGTTCTTATTACAGAAAATCCGGAAACAGTATTGAGCGCCTCTGCAACAGAAGTAAAATTAAACCGCCTGATTGTTTCTGCGTCTATAACCGAAACGGTGGAAGGTGTATTGAATATATTTTTCTCCTGGGCAGAAGCCACCTCGATTCCCATTTTCATTAAATCTTCAAAAGGAATCACCTCGATTTCAATATGTGAGTCGGACGCCTTTTCTGTCTGGGCAGTAATTCTTGCCAAAGACAAAAAAAGTAGAATCAAAAAAAGAAAAACCTTCTTCATAATATTAGCTCCCTCTAATTGTGATTATTTAATTATCGAGGATAATTTGATTAGCTTTAATGGAGCTCAACATCCTCAAATGAGAAAAATCTTGATTTGAGCTTATTACAGGCTTTTTGCTTAATTTTTATTATAAAAAAAAGGAAAAAAGATGTCTAACGATTTAACACGTAATAAAAAGAATGTGCAGGACGAATCTAAATATTCGATGGATACGCATTTAATTTATGGCAAAGATGTTTCCGATAAATGGGATTACTCTCACCATGTTACCGCACCAATTTCGTCCTCAACTACTTTCCGCCTCGATTCTGTTGCGCGAGGCGCGCAGGGCTTTATGCAATTTGCAAATACGGAAGAGTTTGGCGACAAAGCCCCTATCTTTATATACGACCGCCTGGGTGAACCCAATAAAGATATGCTTGAAGAAAATCTTGCTTATGTTGAGAAAGGGGAAACCGCGGTAAGCTTTGCCAGCGGAATGGGAGCTATCTCGGCAGTGCTCGGCTCATTAATCAAAAGCGGTGACCAGATTATTACGCATAAGACTCTTTACGGCTGCACAATTTCTCTTTTTACAAACTGGTACCCTAAATATAATATCTCGGTTCTCCCAATCGATCTGACACAACCTCAGATCTTATTGAATTCTATCACAGATAAAACCAGAGTTATTTATTTTGAAACGCCGGCTAATCCGAATATTGAAATTGTCGACATCAAAGAAGTTTCTGATATAATTTCAGAGATAAACAAAACAAGAAACGAAAACGAACAGATTAAAATGGTGGTTGATAATACATTCGCTACTCCGTTCTGCCAGAGACCGATTGAATTTGGTGCCGATTTCGTTGTTCATTCGCTTACAAAAGGAATCGGAGGTTATGGGACCGACATGGGCGGAGTGGTAATAGGAAGAAAAAAATACCGCGATCTTCTGCTTTTATACAGAAAAGATTTTGGCGCCGTTCTTAATACTAAAAGTGCATGGGCTATTCTTACTTACGGCTTGCCGACACTAGCACTAAGACAGAGACACCAGATAAAATCGGCTATGAGGATAGCACAGTATCTGGATGCACATCCAAAAGTAGAATTTGTAAATTATCCCGGCCTTCCTAACTTCAAAGGCTACGAGACTGCAAAAAAGCAGATGATCGATTTTAACGGAAACTTCGCTCCCGGCAGCCTCCTCTATTTTACACTTAAAGGAGAAACCCCGGAAGAGGTTAAGGAGATCGGAAGCAGATTTATGGATCATCTTGCGGAACATGCTTACACTATGACCCTCGCAGTTTCGCTTGGACATACAAGAACTTTGGTGGAACATCCTGCTTCGATGACTCATTCTGTGGTGCCGCCGGACAAATTGAAGGAGAGGGGAATTGATCCGGGCGGAGTCCGCCTCGCTGTTGGCTTGGAAAACAGCGACGATATTTTGATGGATCTGGATGAGTCGCTTAAAATTCTTTAATAATAAATTCTATTACAGTCATATTCTTATATTATGGAAATAATTCAGTCCTCTCTCTTTCTGGATTTTAAGGAAATCATTTTCGGATTGAGTACGAAATCAGGGGTTAAAACTGATTCGCCGTTTGGTTTCAATCTTTCGTTCACCGTCGGTGACCAGGAAGAAACGGTAGAAAAAAATCGTGAGTTGTTTTTCAACGAACTTGGGCTAAGTCCTTCAGAGATCGCCGTACAAATGCAGATCCATTCGGATATCATTACAATCGTGGATAAAGGTGGAATGACTGGAGAGAGCGACGCTTTGATAACCGGTCAGAAAGGGCTCGGTTTGGCTGTGTCTACAGCAGATTGCGTACCGGTGTTCATTTATGACAAGGCGAAAAAAATAATTGCAGCGGTACATTCAGGCTGGCGCGGCACTCAAAAAAAGATCGTCCTCAAAACACTCATTAAATTGAATCAGGAATTCGGCTCAAACGCATCAGATCTTTTCGTGTACATGGGTCCCTCCATTTCCAAAAAAAATTACGAGGTGGGGATGGATGTCGCGGAACAGTTTGATAAAAAATACTCGAGTCAAATAGGCGGAAAAATCGTTCTCGACGTTCCTGCGGTGAATAGAGACCTTATTCTTGATTTTGGAGTGCCTGAAAACCAATTGGAAATTTCGCCTCTATGCTCATACGAAGAGAAAAATTTGCTCCATTCATTCAGACGGGACGGAAAATTTTCTGGAAGGGCACTAGGAGTTATTTCAATGAAGGATTGCGGATGAATTCTGAGAAACTAAAAATTGCCGGCGGATATATTTTAATCTGTCTGATCTGGGGTTCAACATGGTTGGCCATTAGAGTAGGACTTGATTTCCTTTCTCCTCTTATCTCATCGGGCCTCCGTTTCTTTTCGGCTTCAATTTTTGTTTACATGTTTATGAAGTTCGCAAAGATTCCTCTTCAAAAAGATTCCACTTCGGTCAAATTATATTTTTTTCTTTCTCTCTTCTCGTTTGTTGTCCCGTTCGCTCTGGTCTATTGGGCGGAACAGTTTATCCCGTCTGGTCTCGCCTCCATAGTTTTTGCCGTTATGCCTTTTTGCATAATTTTGTTTTCAAAGATCGCTTTCCCTCAGGAACACATCTCGTTCAATCAGTTGGCCGGCGTAATTCTCGGTTTTAGCGGAATAGTAATTATATTTTCCGAAAATTTGACTCTTGATCTGTCAAACCAGCTCCTGGGAATTTTAGCAGTTCTTGTCAGTTCTGCAATGCAGGCTGCGATTGGAGTGACCGTAAAAAAATACGGCAAACATCTCCATCCGCTCTCAATGCACTTCATACCTCTCCTATTAGCCGGAATAATTTTAATCTTTGCCGGTTTTTTATTCGAGGATTCAAATAAATGGGTGTTTAATTTTTCGTCTGTTGCATCAATACTCTTTCTTGCTTTCTTCGGCACTTTAGTCACATTTACTATCTATTACTGGCTTCTAAAAAGAATCAACATAGTTATTCTTTCGCTGTCTTCTTTTATTACTCCAATAGTTGCAGTGATATTGGGCTGGATGATTCTGAATGAAAAATTCTCATTGCAGACTCTTGCCGGAAGCGCTTTTGTGCTAATCGGAATTTTATTTGCTAACTTTCGTGGGCTGTTAAATTATTATAAATCAAAATCTGTGCTGACTAAATGACCAATATTATTAGAATTAAAAATGCATCCTTCTATGCCTATCACGGCGCATTGAAAGAAGAACAATTTATGGGCGGTAAATTCGAAGCCGATGTTGATATGTACACGGATTTTTCGGAAGCAGCCGCTCATGACGACCTCAAGCAGACAATAAATTATCATGAAGTTTACAAGTATATAAATCAGCTCGTTCATGAAAAAAAATATTATTTGATTGAAACGCTTGCTACTTTGATAGCTGACGGAATACTGAATAAATATCCTGCCGTTGTTAAAATCGCCGTGCGTGTAAGAAAACACAGCGTTCCGGTCGGCGGTGTCTTGGATTGTGTTGAAGCGGAAGTGATTAAAGAAAATGGCAGGTAATATTTTCCTCGCACTCGGTTCAAATAAAAGAGACCGTTTAAAATATATAGCCGGCGCGGTTACGATGATAAATCGAAGCGTGAATTGCAAAGTTGTTAAAGCCTCTTCGATCTACGAAACTTCGCCATACGGTAAAACAGATCAGCCGGGATTTCTGAATTGCGCCATTCAGATCGAATCTGATCTTGCGCCGGCAGATCTTCTCGCTTTTGTAAAGAAAGTTGAGTTTGACCTCGGCAGAAAAAATATTGGAGAAAAATGGGGACCTCGCGAGATTGATGTTGATATTATTTTCTATAATGACGTAATTTATAGAGGCGATATGATGAATATACCTCATCCGGAATCACTGAAGCGTGATTTTGTGATGGTTCCGATTCTTGAACTGGCTCCGGAATTCGTTCATCCTTTGCTTAATATACGGATGGATGAGATCGATCTTTCGGGAATCGAAAAACATATTATTCGTAAACTTGATTCCAAAATAATTATATAAATATATTGGCAGAGATAAGATACATAGCAATCGAAGGAGTTATAGGAGCCGGCAAATCTTCACTCGCCCGAAAACTCTCCGAACGGCTGAATGCTAATCTGATTATGGAGCAGTTCGAAGAAAATCCTTTCCTCGAAAAATTTTACGAGGATAGAAAACGCTTCGCTTTTCAGACGCAGATGTTTTTTCTTATTAACCGGTTTAAACAGCAGCAGCAGTTGAATCAGCAAGACCTTTTCTCCAAATTTATGGTCTCTGACTATATATTCGAAAAGGATAAAATATTCGCCTACCTTAATCTTATGGGGGAGGAACTGAAACTTTACGAAACAATTTTTCCTCTGCTTGAAAGAGATATCCCCAAACCGGATCTTGTAATATTTCTGCAATCCAGCATCGACAGACTGCTTGAAAATATTAAGACGCGCGGAAGAAAATTTGAAAGGAACCTTACGCGGGCTTATCTGCTTGAACTTTCTGAAGCCTACAACAACTTCTTCTTTAAGTACAGCAATACACCGCTGCTTATTGTAAATACAACCGAAATAGATTTTGTTAACAGGGAGAATGATTTTGATGAACTGTATACCCAGATCTTCCGGGAGGACAGGGGATTCATCGAATATTTTAATCCTGAACCGAAAGGAAATTAAATGGGATTATTCAGATTTATTGTTTATTCTTTAATCTTTTACGTAGTGCTGAGCATGATAAAGGGGGTAGTGAGATTTTTGTCGGCGCCGGAACCTTCTAAAGAAAATCCGGGTATGAAAGTTAAAAAAGGAACAAAGTATAAAATAGATAACGCAGATGTAATTGAAGCTCACTTTGAAGAACTTGATGCTCCGAAATCGAAAAATCAAAAAGAAAATGTTTAATGTCTGTTAAAGATCATTTCAGAAAATTCCTGATAAAATTATTAAAAAAAATTCTCGAAGCTCCGGAACTCCCGCTTAAATTAACGGCAATACCTTCAAAAATACTGGTCGTGCGCCAGCATAATCAGTTTGGAGATCTTCTGGCCAGTGTCTCGCTCTTCAGGGCAATTAAAGAAAAATATCCTGATTGTGAACTGACGCTCATAGCGAGTCCGGATAATTATTTCGCTGTCGAAAAGAATAAATACATAGACCGGCTGGTTGTGTATGACAGAAGGAAAATATTTCATCCGGAATATTTTTTTAAGCTGAAAAATATTCTCCGACGGGACTACGATATTGCGGTCGTTCCCGCTACGGTAGCAATCTCCTTGACAAGCTGCCTTATTGCATCTTTTTCTGGAGCTAAACTTAAAATTGGCCCTGCCTCGCTCAACGGAGAATCGAATGACCTTGCTTATCTTTTTAACTGCAGGATTGATCTGGACTGGCGCGCTCATCCCGATTCTCACGTTTCTGATTTTATACTTGATATTGTGCGCCCGTTCGGAATCAAAACAAGAAATTTTAATTCCAGCATTACTTATGACGGTAATGATGTGGCCGCTGCCAATAAATTTATTGATGGATTTCCTCCTGATGAATTTAATCTGCTTATCGGCTTCCATGTGGGCGCAGGCAAGATTCAAAACAGATGGTCGCTTGAAAAATATGTTGAACTTATAAAAAGGTTAAGCTCGCGGCATAAAATTAAATTTTACTTCACCGGGAGCAGTGCGGATAATGCGGAACTTTCTTATATGAAAGAAAAATTAGGAGGTGCAGGCGGCTATTTCGTCAATAAGAAAATCCCTCAGCTCGCGGCATTGATTGCCCGCTCAGATTTTTTTATCACAAATGATACCGGAGTTATGCATGTCGCAGGCGCAACAGAAACTCCTCAGATCTCAATCTTCGGTCCTACCAATCCTTTCAACTGGGCTCCTGTCGGAACTTCTAAATATTTTCTCCGTAAATCTGAATTGATAGACGATATCTCTGTGGACGATGTGGAAAAATTATTTGAAATTATTTTAAAAAAGAAAATAAACTGAATGGGAAAAGAATTTCACAAAATTGCCGCCGTCGACGCAGGCACAAATTCATTCCACCTCATTGTTGTGTCAGCAGATTCCGACGGTAATTTTGAAATTATCGACAGGGAAAGGGAAGTGATCCGCCTCAATGAGGGGAACCCGGACGATATTAAAATTATTAATGCGGGCGCAATTGAAAAAGCAGTCGCCGTACTCAAAAGTTTCAAAGGAATCGCGGACTCGCACGGAGCGCCCCTCAGGGTGGTGGCAACAAGCGCACTCAGAGAATCCTTAAACAGAAACGAATTTATAAATAAAGTCTGGAATGAGGCCGGCGTTGAAATAGAAGTTATAAGCGGGCACGAGGAAGCCAGACTGATCTATCTTGGGATTATGCAGTCGGTCCCTATATTCAAAGACAG
>JAKAMT010000073.1 GCA_021812705.1 Bacteroidota bacterium
TTTTAAATTTTACGGAGTTCAGAAGTCCGTTGAGATCGTGATAGAAAGCCAGATCTCCGATAATTAAAAAAGTTTTTTCTTTGGATCGGGCGGCAATTCCGATTGCGGTGGAATTGATGCCGTCTATGCCGCTTGCCCCTCTGTTGCAGAATAGTTTTATCTTTTTCCGGTTAGCCGAAACAAAAAAATCGGTATCCCGTATGGGCATTGAATTCGAGACAAAAAGATTTGATCGCGCCGGTATTGTGTCGATAATTTCGCTAACAATTTTTCCTTCAAACGGAAATTTTGCTTTATCTATGATGCGGGATTTTAAATCGCCCGAAAAACTGTTCATAACCTGCATATCTATCTTCCAGCAGCTGTCACGGTTCCCTTTTTCTTTAATCGAATCGGCAAGCATAGAACAGAACTGAGCCGGCTCGAAACGGATAATCGTTTTTGCAGTCAGCGAGGGATCCTTTCTGTCTCCGAAATCATTAACCAGGATTTTTTCGGCTTTCGAGTTTTTGAAAAATTCAAGCAGAACATTTGAAGTGGGCGCAGCGCCGAATTGGATTATAATCTTGGGATCGAAATGTTTCTGAAAATCCCTGTGCCTTATAAATGAAGTAAGATTATCTATAAAAATATTTTTAGATCTGCTTCTTAACCGCAGAGAAGAAGCGCCGTCGGCATAAACAGGATACCCTAATTTTTCCGCCAGCTTAATCACCTTACCGGAAAACGCATCGGAATAATTATTGTACCCGACTATTATTAAACCCTTCTCCTTCTTTAATAATTTTTTCGAGAGAGATTCAAAATTGACGGAAGACTGCGCGGGCGGAGCCGTTTCGAAAGACGAATGTGTAAATATATTTTCAATTTTTTTCAGTTCTATGGAGTCGGTATAGCTTTTGGGTTCAAACGGTTTTTCGAACGGCAGATTAATATGAACCGGTCCGCGGTTATCTACCGTAGAAAAATGGATCGCTTCCTCGGCTACCTGTTTTATAAAAGAAAGCTTATTAATATCCGGCAATCCCGCATCTTTGAAATAGCGGATATGATTTTTGTAAATGTTGATCTGGTTGATAGTCTGATTAGCGCCCCGGTCCAATAAATGATAGGGGCGGTCGGCTGTGCAGATTATGAGCGGAACGCGCGAGTAGTACGCTTCAATTATTGCCGGATATAATTCCGCCACCGCTGTTCCCGATGTAGTTACCACCGCAACAGGTGAATTTGTTTTTTTTGCGAGACCCAAAGCGAAGAACGCCGAGGAGCGTTCGTCCACTATCTGATAAATTTTTATAAGTCTGTTTGAATTGAAAGCCAGAGTCAGCGAAGTGTTTCTTGATCCGGGAGAAATGCAGGCGTTGTGCACGCCAAGCTGTGCTAGACGGTTTACAAAAATATCGCTCCACACAATATTACGGTTAATCGAAAGTTTCATCTGCAAAAAGGTTTAATATCGGTTTTAGTTTTAAATTCGTTTCATTGAATTCCGATTCGGCATCGGAACCGGCAACAATTCCGCAGCCGGCATATGCAATTAAAATATTTTCTCTCAAATATGCGGCTCTTATTCCGACGGAAAAATCGGCAGCGCCTTTTAAGTTGAACCAGCCTACCACCCCGGCAAACATTCCTCTGTCAAATTTTTCAAGACTGTTGATAAGGCTGACCGCTTCTCTCTTCGGATTGCCGCATACGGCAGGGGTCGGAAATAATTTTTCCAGGACCGCAAAAAATGAGATCCCCGGCTTCAGCTTTCCCGAAATCGGTGTATACAGATGCTGTATATTTGCGAATTTTTTTATTACCGGTCCGGCCGGCGCTTCGATCTTCTCCGCAAGAGGTTCTATATTAGAATAAATATAATCGGCCACGCTTTTATGCTCACTCAAATTTTTATGGTCGTTAAGCAATTCATTTTCAAGCCGCAGATCTTCCTTTTGGTCTCCTCCTCTTCTTATCGATCCTGCAAGTGCCGTGCATTCTATGTAACCATTTTTTGCCTTGAAAAGTTTCTCCGGTGTAGCGCCGAAAAAAAGAGAACCGCCGGATCTGTAGATAAAAACGGTGCAGTTTTCATAAACGCTTTCCAATTTTCTGATCAGCGGAAAGAGGCGGGGTTTATTTTTCAGTTCAAGAATGTTAAACCTGGAAACGACTACTTTTTTAATTTCGTTTCCGGAAATTTTTAAAAGCGCTTTTTCAATCTGCTCTTCCCATTCCCAAAATCCGCTGCTTCTTCTTGAAAGAATACTATTTTTATCAACATTTCCGTCAGGCTCTTTGAACGACAGGTAATTCTCCGCTTCATCGAGGGCCGTATCTATTTCGCCGTCAAAAAAGTTTATTGTCAATCTGTAATTTCCGTCAACGTTTGCCGCAATCAATCGCGGAATACTCCACTCCGTCTGATTAAATTCTACCCACTGTGCATCTTTTTTTCCGGAAGGAAATTTCATTCCGCCCGCGAAGAGGGGAATTAGCGAATCATCCGTATTGCAGATGATTCCGAACGGGAGTTCTGAAATATCTTTTTCAAGAGTATTAATTTCTTCCGCTGAATTTTTAAGAACGGAATAGATTTTTTGAAAGGCAAGGAAAGAAAATTTTTCGGCCGGATGGTTTGAGTAAAACAAAAGGTTTTTATTTCCCAGAAGGTTCCGTTTCAGAGAAAAAAAATCATTTTCGCTTATCTCCTGTGAATATGAAAAAAGTTTATTGCTCTTTTTTCCGGCCCCTCCGATTTTATCTATAAAATTTTTTAATTCAGTTCTGTTAAGAATCATAAAGAGGATTAGATAATTTGTTATTGCTCTTAAATATAGTTTATCCACACTTGGTTTCAAATTATAATATCAATGCCGAATAATGAGAAAATCCTGGATCACTTAAACGATTACTTGAATAAAATTGACTTTTCTTTTGATTAAATTAAATTTATCTTAACTAAGTATTTGAAATAGCATTATTGATAAATATGAAGTTTGAGTAGGAAAAGGGGTTAATAAAAAAATCTTCTAATATTTATTTTTAATTAACTTAATGAAAGAAGGGAAAGTTATGGCTAGCGAGAAAAAACAAATGGCTTTGGAACTGTGGGAAAAATTATCGAAGGCGTATGACAAGTACAAAAGAATTCAGGCAAAGCAGATGTTTTCGGAAAATTTGACTGCCCCTCAATTTGGCGTTCTCGAAATTCTCTATAAGACCGGACCGGTACCTCTAAAAAGACTTAGCGAAGAGATGATGGTGACGGGCGCCAACATAACCTGCGTAATGGATAATCTTGAAAAGGAAGGATTCGTAAAGAGAATATTTTCAAAAGAAGACAGAAGAGTAATTCTGGCGGATCTAACCACTGCCGGTAAAGCCAAGATCGGATCCATTATGCCTAAATATTCTGATAATATTGCCGCGCTGACTGCTGTTTTAAACGAGCACGAACAGAAAGAACTTGTTAAATTATTGAGCAAGTTCCAGGGCTGAGTTCTACTTTAATTTAAAAACGAGTGCGCACCATTCATCCATCGTGCGCACTTCAATTTTGTAAAATCCCAGAGCGGAATAGTCAGATTCTATCTCGGACTCATCGGAAATTAACAGACCGGAAAGTATAAGCGTTCCGGTCTTTTTTATTCTGGATTTAATTTCTCCCGCAATATCGATCAGTATATGCTTGTTGATGTTTGCAACTATCAGATCGAAGTCGCGCTCTTCGACGTCTGCAATTTCGGCCAGCCGAATTTCAACTCTCTCCTCTAATTTATTCGCTTTTGCATTTTCAGATCCGTTCAAAGAACACCATTCATCATTGTCGATGCATAACGCACTGCCCGCGCCCAGCATTACCGCGCCTATGCCAAGCACCGCAGTGCCTGATCCCACATCAAGAACTTTCGCTGCCGGTTCGGCATACTTTTCGATCAACTGAAGCATCATCCTTGTGGTTGCGTGTTCCCCCGTGCCGAACGACATTTTCGGATCGATCGTGATTATTAATTGTTCCGGCTTTGATGAATATTCCTTGAATGAAGGCTTTATAACAACCCTGTCCGTCACTTCAATCACTCTTACATTTTTTTCGTACTCCTCATTCCAGTTTTTATCCTGCAAAGATTCTTCAACAACCGAATAAGAGCTGATCAGATTTTCCGATTTCAAATGCTGCAAGAGTTCTTCGATTTCGCCAATCGTAACATTTTTATCTTCGCCGGCAAAGACAATAATCCCCGCATCGGTTTCGTTGATTCCGTCTATATCCAACTGCCAGAAATATCCGCAAAGTTCGTCCGTGATAAGAGGATTCGTAAAGATTTTAAACTGTCTGTAAGTTTTCATAATTATAAATTTTCAGTTTGTTTCAAAAATAATTTTGCAGATCTCGTCCTGAATTGATCTGGCGTTTGACGCGCTTTGCGTAAAATTCTGAATCATGATGGAAAAAGCGACCAGGTGATTGTTTCTGCTTTCTATAATGCCGGATAAATTGCTCACGCCGCTTATCGAACCGGTTTTGCCGTGCACTTTACCGCGAAGGAGCGGGTCGGTCATCCGGTTTGCGAGAGTGCCGTCTGTGCCCGAAAGAGGAAATGATTTTACAAGCCGGTCGAATTTATCACGCTCGTTTTTGTGAAAATATTTTAAAGTCTCAATTATCAATTTTGGTGAAAGCAGATTATAGTTCGAAAGTCCCGATCCGTCGGCTATCCGGTAATTTTTTGGATTCAATCCCGACAATGAGATCAGACTGTCGATGAAGACAATTCCGTTTTGCGCGGAGGCGGTTTTGTTGGAAACAGTTGCAAGTGAACGCAATATCATTTCCGCGTTAAGATTGTCGCTCTTCTTGTTTGTGTTAAAAATAACTTCACCGATATTTCTGCTGAACGAACAGAGATCAAAAACTTTTTCGGGCATCTTCCTGATTCCGGCTCCTCCATTTATCCGTATTCCGTTTTTCTGAAGCTCTTCCTTAAGAAGTGTGAGAAAATAGAGAGCCGGATTGAAGACATTTATCGAAACCGTATCGGGTCTATCATTCTTATTAATTCTTCCTTCAACCAGAATTGTATTTCCGCGGCTCATCCAATTCCGGGTGACGGAAATATCTGACTTTCCGGTATCAACCGTCACAGATGAATTTTGTATAGAGAAAAATCCGCTTGAAGGGATCAATTCAATTTTAGACGGTTCGCCGGTGCCGGAGGGGGAGTATGCCGCGCGAACGCAATTTTTATTTATGCAGAGAGGGGATAAATAGGGAGAATATGAGGCGGGATCGTCATCCCACATCCATCCCTCTCCGAAGAATAAAGAATCCATTGCAGAAACATCCGCGTATAAATTTCCAGTTATCTCTTTAACTCCTGAGCTTCTTATTTTTTTTACGAGCGAATCCAGATCGCGGGAGCTGAAATCGGGATCGAGCCCCCCTTTAACAAAGAGATCCCCGCTTATAACGGAATCGTGAAAAGCGCCTGAATGATAGAGGGAGGTTTTAAAATTATAACCGTTCCCCAGGAATAGAAGCGCGGCGCCCGTGGTTAAAATTTTTTCGTTGCTCGCGGGCCGTAAAAGAAGTTCCTCATTCCTCGAAGTGATCTGCGTTCCTGAAGTGAGATCGTAAACGGAAAGGCCGATTTGAGCGGATTTAAAAAAAGCGGAATTTAAAATTTGATCGAGCCGTTCATCTCTTTGTTCATGATCATTTTTAAAAGTCGCGCATGCCGAAGTGAGAAACAGAAGGATGACCAGAGAGAGAATTTTTTTTGTGATCATAACTGCCCGATTTAAAGATTAAAAATATTCGCGCTGACGGAAATCGACTCCCACTTCTTCGGTTACAAATTTTTCAGCCGCTTTCGAATCGACTGCATTGAGTCCTACAATCGAAAGCACGACTCTTGTGAAATTTTTTGCCTTCTTCGCGAAATCGAGCATCTCCGCATGCATTGAAGGATCCACGCGCATCAGCTTTGCGTACTGCTGCGGGTCTGTGGAATTTAAACTTATCGAAACAGAATCTATGATTCCCGCCAGCTCCGGAGTTATATCTTTTTTATTTATAAAATTTCCGTGGCCGTCCGTATTCATTCTTGTAGAGCCGCCGTTCTCTTTAACATATCGGGCAACCTGTTTAACAACGTCCCATCTTATTGTGGGTTCGCCGTAGCCGCAGAAAACAATCTCTTTAAATTGCTTCGGATCGCCTATCTCTCTGATATAAACTTCTGCCGGGGGCTCCTCCGATTTTGCCATCTTTAAATTATATCCGTTTATTACCGCTTCCCCTTTCCGGTCGCAGAAGACACAGTCTGCATTGCACCTGTTTGTAACATTGACGTAGAGCGACTGGCCGATGGTGTACGTAAAACTTAATTCCGGTTTCATGCCGATGCCGAATAATTTATGGACATTATATGAGGTTGCTTTTGCAACATCCGCTGTTGTGAGATGATGTATCTCTGCAATTTTTTCCGCTATCAAATTTATATAAGCCGGTTCATTCCTCTGTCCCCGGTGGGGCACGGGAGTCATGAAAGGAGAATCGGTTTCAAGAAGAAGATTTTCAACGGACACTCTGCTTAGAAGATGCCGCACGCTTTCCGCATTCTTGAAAGTAACAATTCCAGGCACCGAAATGTAATGGTGCATCTCTATTAATTCGCGCGCGTCTTCCACGGATCCGGCAAAGCAGTGATACTGCGCTCTAAGTCCGCTCTCTTTATATCTGCGCGCAAAATTCATTACATCGTCGTTGGCTTCCCGGTTGTGAATTATAACAGGCAGCTTCAGCTTCAGTGCAAGATTCAACTGGTCTTCGAAAGCTTTGATCTGGATTTCGCGTGGAGAAAAATCGTAGTAGTAGTCCAATCCGATCTCTCCGATGGCTACAACTTTTTTGTTTCCTGCCAAAGATTCGAGCGCATCTATTTCCGATCCGTTCCAGTTTTTGGAATCGTGCGGATGAACGCCTACGGCCGCGTAGACTGATTCATATTTTTCGGCAAGTTCAACGGCGGCTTTCGAAGTTTCCAGATCTGTTCCGGGGACGATTATATATTCAACGCCGGCAGATTTTGCTCTTTCGATTATCCGATCAACTTCTCCATCAAAATTTTTATAGAAGAGATGAGCGTGTGTATCGATAAACATAATTTCCTTTCGAATTGAAGAGCTTTTTATTCTTCAATTTTCCCAATTACAATTCCGGGTTCGCCGGCGGCTGCGGAAATTTTTATTGCCTCCTCGGCATCATCTTTATTCACAACAGCTATCAGGCCGATCCCCATATTAAACACTTCTCTCATTTCGCCGTCTTCCACGCCGCCGGTTTCCTGTATCAATTTAAATATCGGAGGAACGCTCCAACTGCTCCATTCGATATTTATCTTCAGTCCTTTTGGAACAACGCGTTTCGTATTTCCGATTATTCCGCCGCCGGTGATATGGGAGAATGCGTGGACGGTAATTTTTTCTTTAAGCGCTTTAATAAGGCCGAGATAAGATTTATGAATCTTCAGCAGTTCATTGCCGATGCTGTTTTCAAGAGAAGGATGCGAATCATTCACGGAAAATTTTTCGAGCAGGACTTTTCTTGCGAGAGAATATCCGTTTGTGTGAAGTCCGTTCGATTTGAAACCGATCAGCAGATCCCCGGCTTTCACTTTGCTTCCGTCAATCACTTTTTCCTTTTCCACTATTCCCACTATCGTTCCGGAGATATCATATTCGTGTTCGTCATACAATCCGGGCATCTCGGCGGTTTCTCCTCCTATAAGAGCAACACCGTTCTCTCTGCATGCTATTGAAAATCCTTTTATTATCTGTTCT
Source organism: Bacteroidota bacterium (assembly GCA_021812705.1). GTDB lineage: Bacteria > Bacteroidota > Ignavibacteria > Ignavibacteriales > Melioribacteraceae > Fen-1258. Next base: position 7,834 of record JAKAMT010000073.1, read on the forward strand.
GCCTTCTCGGGAAAAAGTTTTCCGAAAGCGAGATAATCCATAAAGTATTGCGGTTCCGCGCCGCAGACGGATATATCGTTGATGCAGTGATTAACCAGATCCTGTCCCACAGTATCATGCTTATCCATTTCAAAAGCGATTTTTAATTTAGTGCCCACTCCGTCCACGCTGGAAACCAAAACAGGATTTTTCCATTTAGCAAGGTCGACTTCATAGAATGCGCCGAAGTGGCCTATTCCCGAAAGAACATTTTTATTAAAAGTCGATTTCGCGAGAGATTTAATTTTTTCTACGGTTTCATCTCCGGCTTGTATATTAACGCCGGCAGATTTGTATGTGTTGCCCACATTTTCTCCAATTGATCTACATTAACTCTCAAAATATACGCAAAAACTTTTCTGAAATTTTATTGAGGGCAAATTGTACATTAGATATCACTATCCATTGCTTACGGTGAAAGTCTTTAAATTTTTTGATAACTTTGAAACCGCGAAAAAATTTATATCAGAATCAGATGGATGATTATCAGTTAAAAGAGAGAGAAAAAGCGATACTCCGGTTTGTTATCCACCAGTTTATTTTAACAGCCAATCCAGTAGGCTCAAGAAATATCTCTAAAAAATACAATATCGGTCTGTCGCCGGCATCGATCAGAAATATAATGTCGGATCTTGAAGATACCGGATTTCTGGATCATCCCCACACATCCGCGGGAAGGGTGCCGACAGATAAAGGGTACCGGTTTTATGTGGATTCGCTGATGGATGCGCCTAAATTGGATACGGCGGCAAAAAAAATAATTGATACAAATTTAAGCCTCGGACAGAATCAGACCGAGGAGCTGCTCAAAATTACTTCCAACATGCTGAGCGAACTTACAAGCCAGCTCGCAATGGTTACATATCCTAAATTTGAGCAGGCGGTGCTTCAGAAGATTCAGATTGTGCAGCTCTCTTCCACACGAATACTTGTTGTGGTGAGCGTGCAGTCGGGATTGGTTAAAACCATCACTCTGGAGATCGATGCCGAAGTGGGAGAGGAGCAGATTTCGTCTGTGCAGCAGGTGCTGAATGAACGCCTGTCCGGCCTCCGCTTCTCGGAGATAAGAAGTTCTTTTGAAGAAAGAGTGAAAGATTTCAGCACGGAAAAATTCCGCCCCATCATAAGAGTCTTTTTGGAATCGGTGGATAAAATTTTTACTGATACAAGCACGGAAAAAGCAATCATCTCCGGTACAAAAAATATTTTGAAGCAGCCGGAGTTTGAGGATATCTCCAATTTCCAGAGTGTAGTTGAACTGATCGAGAATAAAGATATAATCATTCATGTGTTGGACGGGAAAAAAAATCCTGCCGATACGGAAGTGAGCATAACAATCGGACAGGAGATAAACGACCAGAAATTGTCGGACTACAGCATGATCTCGAAGGAATATAAGATCGGAGATCAGTTCGGGACTTTGGGAATTATGGGTCCCAAAAGAATGGATTACTCAAAAATCATTGCGGCTGTTGTTTACATAGCCGAACAGTTGACACAGGAATTAACTAAACAGAGATAAATTATTCTAAAAATGGAAACGGATAACTTGAATAAAGAGAACAACGCAAAGGAAGAAAACAAAATTCCGATCGAACGGGAAAAAAACACCGGCGGCAATGAAGCCTCAGCCGCAGAACAGAAACAATCCGATGAACTCTCAACCGCGCTGAATAAAATTGCGGAGCTGGAGAAGCTGAATTCGGAACTGAAGGATACATTGCTAAGAAAAGCAGCGGAGTTCGAGAATTACAAAAGAAGAACCGAAAATGATCAGCTGAACATTCTAAAGTATGCGGCGGAATCGTTCATTAAAAATATTCTTCCGGTTTATGACGATCTTGAGAGATCGCTCTCGCATATAGACGAGGAAACGAATTTCGAATCGACCAAGAAGGGACTTCTTCTGGTGCACGAAAAATTCGGAAAGATAATGGAAGCGCAGGGAATTAAGAAGATAGATGCGAAGGGAAAACAGTTCGACGTTCACTATCACGAAGCGCTGATGCAGCAGCCCGCAGCAGGCGTGCCGCCCAACACAGTGCTTGAAGTTCTTGAACCCGGCTACATTTATAAAGACAGAGTGATACGGCATGCAAAAGTAATTGTAAGTCAGGAACTCGAATTAACCGAAGGCGCCGCAGAAACGGACGCAGAAGAAAAATAAAAAGGGATTGAAAAAAGGATAGCCTGATGGCAAAGAGAGATTATTACGAAATACTTGGAGTGGGAAAAAGCGCATCTAAGGATGAGATTAAAAAAGCATACAGAAAAATGGCGATGCAGTATCATCCGGACAGAAATCCCGGTGATAAAGCGGCGGAAGAAAAATTCAAGGAAGCCGCGGAAGCATACGAAGTCTTGAACAACGACGAGAAGCGCGCAAAATACGACCGATTCGGACACGGGGGATTGAAGAATGATCAGGGCTTCAATAATGTAAATGATATATTCAGCCACTTCTCAGATATATTCGGCGGATCTTTCGGCGGCTCCTCCATATTCGATGATTTCTTCGGCGGATCGCAGCAGCAGAGATCGCGCCAGCGCGCTACGGGACAGCCCGGCTCGGATCTCAAAATTTCTCTGAAGATTACTTTGGAAGAGATTGCAACCGGAACGACAAAAAAAGTCAAGATAAAAAAATTCAGCAAGTGCTCCACATGCAGCGGAACCGGCGCTAAAAGCTCTTCCGCGTTCAAAACATGTTCTGTCTGCAACGGAACAGGAGAGATTCGCCAGGTTTCAAAATCGATCTTCGGACAGTTTGTTAATATCGCTCCTTGCAATAATTGCAGCGGCACCGGAAAAATTATCTCGGAACCGTGCACATCCTGCAGCGGCGACGGAAGAATTCAGGATGAAACAACAATCAAACTGAATGTTCCGGCAGGCGTGTTCGACGGAAATTATATGACACTGCGCGGAGAAGGCAATGCGGGCAAGAACGGCGGCCCCGCCGGAGATATTATTGTTCTTTTTGAAGAAGTGCCGCATCAGTTCTTTACACGAGACGGCGACAATGTGATCTATGATCTGTATATAAGCTACCCGGAAGCCGTACTTGGCACCGAAGTGGAAGTGCCCACCCTTACCGGCCGGGCGAAATTAAAAATTGAACCGGGGACCCAGCCGGGTAAATTTTTGAAGATGCGCGAAAAAGGAATTCAACACCTCAACAGCCACGGCGCGGGGGACCAACTGGTCAAAATAAATATTCACGTGCCCAGAAATATTACGGCAAAGGAGAAAGAATTTCTGAAAGAGCTTCAGAAATTGCCGAACATGAAAGTCCCTGAATAATTATTTGTTAAAATAATCTTCTCGATCTCTTCTTAACTCAGTCTGCTTAAAAGGGGGGCTGATGAAAAAATTAGAAAATATTTCAAAGAAGATCGGATTCACTTCCACCGAAGCAAAAGTGCTTCTCTTTATTCTTGCCTCTTTTTCCGCCGGACTGATTGTGAATATCATAAAGGATAAAAAAAGCGAAAAGGACTTTCTCGAATTCGATTACAAAAAAGAGGATAGTCTTTTCAATGCCGCCGCGGGTGATCCCGCCATGGCGGGCAGGCCGGATCTGGGCGACACCTCGAAGGTGCCCGGGGAGAAAAAGATTGCATCTCAATCCGAACTTTTGGATTTTACAAAAGGTAAATTTGCCGGTAAAATTTCCAAGAACACACTTTCTGACGGCAAGGTCAATATCAACAGCGCGGGTATTGCAGATCTACGCCGGCTTCCGGGGATAGGCGTTAAAACTGGAGAGGCGATTATCGAATACAGAAATAAACACGGAAAGATCAACTCCGCCGATGAACTCATGAATGTGAAGGGAATCGGCAAAAAGAAATTTGATAAAATTAAAAACTTAATAATAGTAGATTAGAGAAACCAATAAGCGGGACTTTGTGTTTAAAAACCATGCCGGCATAAATTTAACTGAAACGAAACTTCAGCTGATCGAAATTAGTTTCAAGGATGATTCGTTCTACCTCGAAAATATTGACCAGGCTCTTCATTCGGAAAATTTGTCGTCCGACTGCGCGGAAGATAAACTGATTGAAATACTTCAGTCGTCATTCAGCAAGATCATTAAGAAAAAACCGCTTAATTCTCACAACGTTTCCTTCTCGCTGCCGAACAACTTTTTCAAAATCTTTGAAGTGCCGTACGATGAATCTTTGGTAAAGAAAGATCTGCACGAACATTTCAGATGGGAAATATCGGTCCTCTTTCCGGAATGCGATAAGGGTAATTTTTTCATTCAGCATATCGAAATCGACAAGAGCACCGCGCGGCGCGAAAAGAAAGCAATCGTCTTTGCGGTGGATAAAAATCTGGTGACCGCTATAAATAAATTCAGCGCTAGGAACTCCCTTTCGCTTAAATATATAGACAACGCCCATCTCGCCTCGAACGCGTTCTTATACCTCAACAGAAAAAAGAGGGAGAATGAAATTGCGTTAAGCATATATGTGGATCAGAAATATTCTTCCTTATCCGCATTGGACGGTGTTTCTCCCTTTTACTTCAAAGTACTCGATTCATCCGCGCAGAATATTTTTGAAGGACTGACCGACGCGGTGAACCGGCTGGGAGATTATAATCTTACAATAAGCGATTTCGACAGGATACTTCTTTACGGGCAGGATCTTACGGATGATTTCGAGAATAAGCTGAAGCATTTCTTCGGTCCGCATCTTACAATTATAAATCCGTTCGAACGCCTTAAAACCGAAGAGCAGATAATGAATAATCCTCTCTTCAGGATTAAATATAATTCATTCACCGCAGCAGCAGGCATAGCCGTAAGAATAGTCTGATGAGAATAATCGCCGGCAGATTCAAAGGCAGGACAATCAAATTTCCCAATTCTAAACTGGTGCGTCCCACTACGGACAAGACCAAGGAATCGATCTTTAATTATCTTGTCCACTCGGTCGATTTCGACGGAATAAAAGTGTGCGATATTTACGCGGGATCCGGTTCGCTCGGACTGGAGGCGTTAAGCAGGGGAGCGGGCGAGGTTCATTTTGTTGAGAAGGATTTTCACGTTTCAAAAATGCTTCAGGAAAATATTTCATCATTGGACGCAAAGGATGAATGCCGGATATTCAAAATGGAAGCGGTTAAATTTTCCAAACTCGCCGAACATGAAAAATATGACCTCATACTTGCCGATCCTCCATTTTTCAAAAATGATATTCATCAGGTTGTGGAACATCTGCTCGCGAATGATTTCTTGAACGATGATGGCCTTCTTTTAATCGAACGGTCGATCCAGACAAAAGCGGAGGATGAGGCGGCGTTTAAATGTGAAGCGTTTAAAAAATTGGGAGACAGTCTCATCTACCGTTTTGGAAATTCTGAATTATGAATTTTGAATTCTGAATTAATAATTCAGAATTTAGAATTCATAACTCAAAACTCAAAACTCACCTCCCGCCCCAAAAATCTTCCCCTTTATTTCAAAAGAAACCCAATTTCTTTATAATTGCTTCGCGGATTCACGCTATTATCATAAAATAAAAGGAATCAGAGATGCTGAATTTTGATCTTTCCGGATTATTCCTGCACGGCGGAATAACTCTTATACTATTAATCGGCTGTTCAATTCTTTCTCTCAAAGTGATTTTGGAGAAGTGGGTTGTATTCAGCGCGCTCGATGAAAAAAATATGAACGCCGTTTCTGAAGACGTAAAAAAAGCCTTCAACGCAAAAGACTATAAAGAAGCGGTGCACCTTTGCAAATCGGCAACTGCGAAAAAATTCTCTTTCACAGTAGCTTCGCCGCTCGCTTCCATATACTATTATATATTGAAGAACCTTAAGTATCCCAAGGATGAACTGCTCGAACTCTCTTATACAAAATTGGATCAGGAGATTATGCAGTTGGAAAAAGGACTCGGCATTCTGGGCACGCTCGGCAATATATCTCCCTTCATCGGACTCTTCGGAACTGTTCTCGGAATCATCAAATCGTTCGAGGGTATGTCCGTAACCGAAACTGCGGGATATGTCGGTGTTATGGGCGGTATTGCGGAAGCGCTAATCTCCACTGCCGCAGGATTGATTGTAGCCGTGCCCTCCGTAATTTTTTACAACTACTTCATGAAAAAAATTAAACGCAGCATCCCGTATTTTGAAA
>JAKAMT010000245.1 GCA_021812705.1 Bacteroidota bacterium
GAACGCGGATGTAATAGTAGAGTGAAACCACCGTGTTCAGAAGCGCAATCACCGCAACGGCAATCATCTTCGCGTCAACAAGCGCAATAAATATGTAAAGCTTGCCGATGAATCCCGCGGTAGGCGGCAGTCCCGTTAAAGAAACCAGAAAGATAGCCAGCGCAATTCCGAGGAAGGGGGATGTGTGTCCCAATCCGTTGTAGTCGTCAATATCTTCCGAGCCGGTCTTGTTTGCAATCAGCATTACAACCAGGAACGCGCCGAGATTCATGATCAGGTAAATTGAGAAGTAGATCAGAATTGCCAGAACGCCCTGATTGGAAAGAACAACCAGGCCGAGCAGCAGATATCCCGCATGCGCGATAGAAGAGTAGGCCAGCATTCTCTTCATATTGTTCTGCCAGAGAGCGGAGAAATTGCCGAGTGTCATTGTAAGAATGGAAATTGCGACCAAGAGTGAACGCCAGTCGAACACATTCAGCAGATGCCATGCGCCGAGCGGATCTATGTATGAAACAAATGTTGTTTTGATGAATCGGATCAGAAGCGCGAATCCGGCCGCCTTGCTTGCTACCGAAAGGAAAGCGGTGATTGTTATTGGAGCGCCTTCGTAAACATCCGGAGTCCAGAAATGGAACGGCGCGGATGAAATTTTATATCCGATGCCGGCGAAAATCAGTATACACGCAAACGCCAGAGTGAAAAGATTTATCTGCGGATTCTGAATGAGCGCGTTGATGACATATAAATTTGTGCTTCCTGTTAATCCGTAAACGAGTGAAATTCCGAACAGCATCAATCCGGATGAGATTGCGCCGTAGAGAAGATATTTAAGCGCGGCTTCGCTGTTCCGTTCTCTTAATTTTGTAAATCCTGCCAGCACGTAAGATGATAAGGACATCAGTTCCATCGACAGATAGATAAGAATAAGATCCGTCGCGGAGATCATAAAGAACATTCCCAGTATCATTCCGAAAATCAGCGCGTAATATTCTCCTATCCTCTCTTTGATCTGATTTATCTCATCGGATCCGAAAGAGAAGAAGACTATGAAGAGGGAAGAGACCAGGACAATCATCTTAAAGAATATTCCGAAAGAATCAGCCGCGAACATTCCTATGCTCAGCGTGGTTTTGCTTGAAGTTAAAAACGCAGAACCGGTGGTGCCGAACTGGGCAAGCGTAAAATATCCCGCCGCAAGGAGAGATACGATAGCAATGTAGGGAATATATTTTTTCTCTTTATGGAAGATCAGATCCGCCATAACCAAAATTATAAGAGCGGCGGAAAGAACTATTTCCGGAACTATAAAACCGAGCGAGTGATATAAATTTGTATTTGCCATCATTAAAATTATAATCCGCTTAATGAAGTTGTACTTACAGTTGTGGTTACAAACTGAACCAATGTATTAACTGAGCTATTCATGATATTCAGCATTCCCGACGGATAAACACCGAGGAAGAAGATGATTATAGTCAGAGGAATGAACATGATGTATTCGCGTGTGTCGAGATCATTTAGTGATGCCCATTTTTCATTCAGAGGACCGAAGAATATTCTCTGAAGAGTCCAGAGCATGTAAGCAGCGCCCAGAAGAATTCCGAGCGTAGAGATCATTGCTATAATTCTTGTTGAACTTGCGCCGAACGAACCTACGAAGACCAGCATTTCAGATACGAAACCGCTCATGCTGGGCAATCCTATTGCAGCAAAGAATGCCACGGTTACAAATCCGGTGTACATAGGAAGTTTTGTTGCCAGACCGCCGAAATCATAAAGTCCTCTTGTGTGAGCGCGGTCGTAAATAACGCCGACGATCAAGAAGAGCATTGCTGTAATTGTGCCGTGGTTGAACATCTGGAATACAGCGCCGTTGATTCCCACGGTTGTAAGTGATGCCATGCCGAGCAGAACATAACCCATGTGAGAAACCGATGAGTAGGCGATAAGTTTTTTGAAATCTTTTTGTGCAAGCGCTACAAGTGCGCCGTAAACAATATTTATCATTCCGAACAGTCCGATATACCACATCAGTTCGCGTGTGATATCGGGGAAGATGGGATAGCTGATTCTTAAAATTCCGTATGTGCCCATTTTAAGAAGAACGCCTGCAAGAATAACAGAGATAGGTGTGGGCGCTTCGACGTGTGCGTCGGGCAGCCATGTGTGGAACGGGAACATCGGAATTTTTATTGCGAAGCCGGCGAACAATGCGATATAAGCGATCAGTCTGAAGTTGTTGGGATTCAGTGCAGAAAGAATTCCGTCAGCAGAATAGTTTGCCGGATTCATCAGAGCGAGAAGGCTGAATGTGTGCACTCTTGTTCCGTCTCCCATCAATTCAGTTGCACTGAAATAGAGTCCGATCATAACGAGCAAGATGAAAACGCTTCCGAACAAAGTGTAGATGAAGAACTTGATGGCCGCATATTCTTTGCGCGGTCCGCCCCAGATGCCGATAAGGAAGTACATCGGCAGAAGCATCAATTCCCAGAAGATATAGAAGAGGAAGAAATCGAGTGCCACAAAGACGCCCATCATTCCCGCATCAAGAAGAAGGAAGAGAGCAAAATATCCTTTAACCGATTTTTCAATTGTCCAGGATGATATCGCCGCGATAAAAGAGATAAGTGCGGTAAGAAGAACCATCGGCATGCTCAATCCGTCAATACCCATGAAGTAATCGATCTTAACATTGCCAATCCAGCTGATACCGGTAATATTGATCCAGCGGAATTTTTCTATGAACTGAAATGACTTTTCCTGATAAACACCGGCAGCAGTATAATTGTAGTTTGCCAGCAGAATAAGAGCAAGAACAACCTGAACGGCTGTAACTCCAATCGTCAAATATTTAACTGTCGCGGCCTGTTCCTTCTTCATAAAAAGAATAAGGACCATTCCAGCTACCGGGAGAAAAGTGATTAACGAAAGAATCGGAAATCCAATCATAACTAGGAACCTATTTTTATTTTATTTAGCATCAGCCGCAGTTTAATAGCCGCGGCACTTATTTACTTTTTGAAAAATTAAAACGGCTTAAAGAACATCAGCAGTACGATCACTGCGAATACAACAAACACAATGTATGTCTGAACTTTTCCGGTCTGCAGTCTCTTGAATGAAAGACC
>JAKAMT010000246.1 GCA_021812705.1 Bacteroidota bacterium
AAATCATTAAAAAACTTAAAGGATAAACGAGAAATGTGAAACGGAAAACGAATGCTGTATGTCTTCCGTCTCGCGTTTCCCGTTTCACGGAGATAAGATGAAAGCTCAAGTAACAAAACTTTGGCCCGAACTCGAGTGGATTAAAGATGAATCGCTCAAAGAAAAAACTCTCAACGCCTGGACTTATGCTCTGGAGAATTCGGTTTTAACTCCTGATGATCTTGAGACAATCCCCTTCTCCTTATTGATAAAGGATTGCAACGTTACTTTCATGAATCACAAAAGGACATGCGTTAAACTGGCGGTCAGCATAGCTACGATCATGATGAAAAATTTCGGCGAATCCGTTAATATCAACTTAGATCACCTGATATCCGGCGCAATCCTTATAGATATTGGCAAACTGCTCGAGTATGAAAAAGTTGACGGGAAGCTCCGTACTTCGCCTATGGGAGAACTAGTGCGTCATCCTTTCAGCGGACAGGCAATAGCGGCACGTTTCGATCTCCCTTCCGAAGTTCAGCATATAATTGCCACTCACTCAAAGGAAGGCGACTTGGGCAAGCGTACCATAGAATCTATAATTGTGCATCATGCGGATTTTGTATCGTTTGAACCGTTTGAAACGGGAAACGGGAAACGTAAAAACGTGAAACGGGAAACGTAAAAAAGTGAAACGGGAAACGAAAAAAAGTGAAACGGGAGACGAAAAACGGACTAGTTAATAGAGAATAAACGAGAAATTCTAATTAAAAAAATGTCCTCTTCAATCCTAATTTTCAAGGTGGGGAAATGTTAAATTTAAATCACAAAAAATTAGATGTGTGGAAATTAAGTGTTGAATTGGTAAAGGAAGTCTATCGGATTACAAATGATTTCCCAAAAGAAGAACAATACGGACTTGTATCGCAGCTAAGAAGAGCGGCAGTATCAGTTGTTTCTAATTTATCCGAAGGAGTTTCAAGAAATTCTAAACTGGAGATCAAAAGATTTTTGCAAATTGCCAGATCTTCTGCGGTTGAAATTGATACTCAGTTTGAAATAGCTGTCAAATTAAATTTCATAACATTTAATGAAATAGCGGTAATGGACGAATTACTTAACCACACTTTTGCGATGATAACGAATTTGATGAAAAAATATTAAAGTGTAAGCGTCTTCCGTTTACCGTCTCACATTTCACGGAGTTAATGATGCCCCAAAACATAATCGAAAAGATTGCACAACGATACGCGGTTGGATTAGCGGATGGACAGAAAGTTCATGCCGGAGACTACATCTCTATACGTCCTGCATATGTGATGACTCACGACAACACCGGCGCTGTGATTCCGAAATTTAAAAGCATCGGCGCCAGCAGATTGGCAAATCCGCATCAGGTCGTGCATACGCTTGACCACGATATTCAAAATAAAGATGAAAAAAATTTGGCTAAGTATAAAAAGATTGAAGAATTTTCAAAATCGATGGGCGCAGATTTTTATCCCGCGGGAAGAGGAATCGGTCATCAGGTAATGATAGAAGAAGGTTATGCGTTTCCGGGGACAATGGCTGTTGCATCGGACAGCCATTCAAATATGTACGGCGGAATCGGATGCCTGGGCACTCCGATAGTCAGAACGGACGCAGCTGCAATTTGGGCAACTACAAGAACATGGTGGCAGATACCCCCGATTGCAAAAGTTAATTTTACTGGGAAACTTCAAAAAGGTGTTACCGGCAAAGATGTTATCATTGCTTTGTGCGGATTTTTTAGCAAGGACGAAGTATTGAATCATGCTATCGAATTTACAGGCGACGGAGTAAAAGAATTCAGCATCGACCAGCGTTTGACAATTTCGAACATGAGCACGGAATGGGGTGCAATGGCCGGCGTTTTTCCGATAGATGAAATTACAATCGACTGGCTGAAAAAACGCGCCGCTGTAATTGAAATCCGCGGACTCGAAGGCGTAACTTCGGATAAGGATGCTAACGGAGTACATCCGAGAATCAATCGGAAAAGAATTGAAGAACTGGAAAAAGATTTGACCAATCTTTCAGCAGACGATGATGCTTTTTATTCAAAAGAAATATCGATAGATCTTTCGACCATCGAACCTTTAGTCTCGGGACCGAATACTGTAAAAATAATGAATCCTGTTTCTGAGCTGAGAGACAAAAAAATCAGGATCAACAAAGCATACCTTCTCTCCTGCGTTAATTCGCGCGTGGACGACATTGCAGAAGCCGCTTCAATTGTACGCGGAAAAAAGTTCGCCGATCATGTCAAATTTTATATAGCCGCAGCTTCAAAAGAGGTGCAGGCCGAAAGTGAGAAACGCGGCGACTGGCAGATACTATTAAATGCAGGAGCTATTGAACTGCCCCCCAGCTGTGGACCGTGCATCGGACTGGGAACAGGATTGCTTGAAGATGGAGAAGTGGGCATCTCTGCAACGAACAGAAATTTCAAAGGCAGAATGGGCTCTCCTAACGCTCAGGCGTATCTCGCCTCTCCGGCTGTGGTAGCATCTTCCGCTATCGCCGGGTACATTACTTTTGACTCGGAAAATTTCTCAAATAAAATTTCTGCCGAGATAAGAATAAACCGGAAAGATGCAAAATCGAAATCTTCAGTCCCGATTATCAGCGGATTTCCGGAATCGATACGCGGTGAATTAATTTTCTGCCATCAGGATAATTTAAATACGGACGGAATTTATCCCGGGAAATATACATACAATGACGACATGACTCCTGAAGACCAGGCGCGAGTGGTAATGGAAAATTACGATCCTGAATTCGGGAAGATAGTCGAGAGCGGAAATATTGTTGCCGGCGGATTCAATTTTGGAACCGGAAGTTCGAGAGAGCAGGCGGCAACTGCGCTCAAATACAGAGGAATCAGTTTGGTAATAGCAGGATCCTTCAATGAGACTTATAAAAGGAATGCACTTAATAACGGATTCCTCTTAATTGAGTGCCCGGATCTTATAAAGGATCTCAAATCAAAATTCGGCGATAAAAAATTAACTGTCAAATCGGGAATAAATGCAAATATTGATTTTAAAAATTCACAGATAATTACTCCTGAAAAAAAATATTCAATTGATCCTGTTGGAGAAGCAGCT
>JAKAMT010000247.1 GCA_021812705.1 Bacteroidota bacterium
ATTATGCCCGGCGTTAGCGTAAAGGAACAATCCTTTTTTATCGTTCGACAATTCTCCGTAGAAGAGAGTTGTAAATTTATCATCGCTGAATATTTTATTTACAAGTTGATTCAGCCTGAAGAGCATCGGGGAAATTTTAATCTGGAATGTGCTCGCCATTCTTAATGCGCCGGAAATATACATTGCTTCTGCAGCTGCGCCAAGGCCTTTTGAAGCGGCGTCGCCCACAACAATTCCCATCCGTTCCTCATCGTCGCCGATTTTAAGGTAATCGTAAAAATCGCCTGCGACAATGTCCGCGGGTATTGTAACTCCGAAAAGATCATAATCAAAATATTTTAATTCATGTTCCGGCAGAATACTTCTCTGAAGCTGCTTGGCTTTATCAATATCCGCGATTAAATTTTTTCTCGATTGGCTTAAATATCGCTCGTTCAATTTGGAAGTTAACACAGTCGCCACAATGTTAAGTGTATAACGAAGGTCATCCGCCATCAGATCGCTGTTCACCGCGAGAAGATATTCGTAATAGGATTTGTCGCCGACTTTAATTTTTCTTCCTATGCCGGAAGCGGAAAATTTTACAATTCCTTTCGAAACCAGGATTTCATTTGTCTCAATGTCGACAATAGTTCTGTATTTCAGGATATTGTCGAACATGGAGGCATTTTTAATCTGAAGGAGAAAATCATTCGAGATTTTTTGCACCATTCCAGTCTGGAATAGGATACGGTAAGCTTTCCTGCGGGGATCGAATTTCCAAATTCTGCCCCCCTTCAGTTTGATCTGCTCATTGGATACAATCTGATGCACAACATCCGCGAGAAGATCTTTCTCATTCGCATAATTCTTTGAGGCAACAGATTCTATGGTTCTGTAAAGTTTTTTCTGATCCATTTTTCCTTATTCTGCGTACATCAGAATTACCTTCTGAAGAACATCTTTGCATACCTGATTAAATTCGTTTGACTTAAAAGAATTCATTATGCTGTTGATAGTTGGGCGGTAGACCCCTTTACCCACATATCCTCCTCCTTCGAAAACGCCGATCTGATCTTTGTATTTTTCTTCAGCAGGAGTAGGAATGGGAGTTCCTTTTGGAATCAAATTTTTCCATTTACTGTCAAAATTAACGAGCGTTGTCAAATTCGGCTCCCACGGCTCAACATCGGTAGGATACATATCCTGATAAGTGTTGTCATTTCCATATTCGTCTGCAATACCGGCAAGTCCGTGAGCGAATTCATGAATGAATACCTGTTTTGCCACCGGATGATCAACGCAGGTCATGCAGTAAAAATTATAGATTCCGCCGCCGCCGTATTTTGATGTATTGACCATCAAAAAAATCTGATCATACGGAGCGTTGGCTGCAATATCCCGCACAGTGTGGTAATCGGTGGTCATCAGATAGCGTTCGCTGTCGAAAGTGTAAAAGCTTGAATTGATGAGAGTCTGCACCCAAATATTTTTGCCCGGAATATCCGTGCCCGATTCATTCGAGGGAGCTTCAATTCCCCAAATATTAATTTTTTCCTTGTTCTCTTTATAAGGAGAGTAATCGAACAGATAGCCGGCAAAACGTTCGCAGTCCTTATGGAATTTATCCATTTCATTTTTAGTGTATCCTTCCGGGATAAAAACTATATCTAGTTTTGTTGAAGGGTCGCCGGAATAATGAATTTTAAAGTTGCTGTACGGTTTTATTTTTTCATTCACAATAAAATAGCTTTTGGGATCGGCTTCATGGGTAAAAATCTTTACAAAATTATTTTTCCGGTCACGGCGGTAAAGTTCTACTCTAATTTTGTTTTTGGGAAACGGCATTATAATGGATCCGGAGAACGACTTTGTGATAGTCTTTGCTTCTTCGGTTGTCTGCCACTCCTGAAACAATGTTGAAAATCCTCTTGAATAGATCAAAGCATCGGATGCCGAATCGAAAACTTTGAAAAAGTAGTAGCCGTACTGAAGATTATCGATCAGATTAATTTTAGAACCGCTCCAATCTCCTTCTTTCACCAATCTATCAAAAGAGATCAGTTCAGAATTTTTGTTGCCTGTGTGGAAGAAATCCAAACGAAGAGTTGCATTGACAAAATAATCGTCAAATTTTACCTGAGCGGACACAAACGAGGTTATCAAAACTAAAAGAAAAAATATTTTTTTCATCTTCTATATCCTCAATAATTACAATTTCACTTTACGCGAGCCGGGTTTAACGACCGGAATATTTTCTTTGCAGAGAGGACATTCTTCCGGCTGGTAAGAAACGACATCCAGTTGAAGCGTGCTGAATTGAGGCACTCCGAACTGAACTTTGCTGTTGCTCCGGTCGACAATAAAGCCCACGCCGGCAACAATTCCACCGTTCGATTTTACTATTTCCATAACTTCAAAAACAGATCCTCCTGTAGTTACCACATCCTCGCACACAAGGTATCTCTTTCCCTCTTCTATTGCGAATCCTCTTCTCAAAGTGAGCGATTTCTCCTCCCTTTCAGCAAAGATCGATTTTTTACCGAGAAGGCGAGAGACTTCCTGACCGACCACGATGCCTCCGATAGCCGGAGAGATAACGGCATCAATTTCATAATTTTTAAAATGCGAAGCGATCATTCCGCATATTATCTCATTGTATTCCGGGTGCTGCAGGAGAAGAGCACATTGGAAATACTGGTTACTGTGTCTTCCGGAAGTCAACAAAAAATGCCCGTTCAAAAGGGCATTCGATTTCCGGAAGAGTTCTAGGATATCATCTTTTTTCATTGTCTGATCGTATCGATTGTTTGGGCGAGGTTGAAATCATTCTCGGTTACTCCACCCTCGCTGTGAGTAGTTAATGTGATTTTTAATTTATTCCAGGAATGGAGGAGCAGGTCGGGATGATGATCCAGCTTCTCCGCTTCCATTCCGATTTTTACAATAAAAGCAACCGCATCAGCAAAACTTTTCAATTTGAATTCTTTTACAAGCGAGTTATCCACAAAGAACCAGGAATTCAGCAGTTCCAATTTTTGTTTTATCTCATCCGCGCTAAGCAATTTTATCCTAATGATTTATCTGCATCATTCAATAGTTTTCTTC
>JAKAMT010000248.1 GCA_021812705.1 Bacteroidota bacterium
AAATGACAACGATTATCGATGTATGGGGAAGGGAAATTTTAGACTCGCGCGGCAATCCGACTGTTGAAGTTGAAGTAACTTTGGAATCCGGAGTAGTTGGAAGAGCAGCGGTTCCAAGCGGCGCTTCGACCGGCGAAAACGAAGCAGTTGAATTAAGAGACGGCGATAAATCTCGCTATAACGGATTGGGTGTGTCAAAAGCAGTTGATAACGTAAACAATAAAATCGCAGATGAATTAATCGAGTTCGACGCCACTGATCAGGTCGGCATAGATACTTTTCTTTGTGAACTGGACGGGACTCCCACAAAATCTGAACTCGGCGCGAATGCAATACTTGGTGTTTCTTTAGCGTGCGCCAAAGCTTCTGCCGAGGCTCTCGGCCTTCCATTATACCGCTACATTGGCGGCGTGAACGCAAGAACTCTTCCTGTTCCGATGATGAATATTCTTAACGGCGGAAAACACGCAGACAACAATGTCGATTTCCAGGAGTTTATGGTTATGCCGGTAGGCGCTTCATCATTCAAGGAGGCGTTGAGATTTGGAGCAGAAACTTTTCATTCTCTCAAATCAGTTCTGAAGAAAAAAGGGTACAACACGGCGGTGGGAGATGAGGGCGGATTTGCACCCAATCTGAAATCAAATGAAGAAGCTATCACCGTTATTTTAGAAGCAATCGAAAAAACGGGACTGAAAGCCGGCAAAGATATTTTTATCGCTTTGGATCCTGCTGCAAGTGAAATGTGGGACAACGAAAAGAAATCCTATTTCTTCTTCAAGTCCGACAAATCTTATATGGCACCTGAGAAGATGGTTGACTATTGGGTTAATTGGGTTAAACAGTATCCCATCATTTCCATTGAAGATGGAATGGCGGAATTTGACTGGAACGGTTGGAAATTGCTGACAGATAAAGTGGGAAGCAAAATTCAGCTGGTTGGAGATGACCTCTTTGTTACAAATACAGATTATCTGGCAAAGGGAATTGAAAAGGGTGTTGCTAATTCCATTCTCATAAAAGTGAACCAGATAGGAACTCTGACGGAAACTCTGGACGCAATTGAAATGGCAAAGAGAGCAGGTTATACATCAATTGTAAGCCATAGATCAGGAGAAACTGAAGATACCACAATCGCAGATATAGCGGTGGCTACGAATGCAGGACAAATTAAAACCGGTTCTGCAAGCAGAACAGACCGCATTGCAAAATACAATCAGCTGATCCGCATAGAAGAAGAACTTGATACGAATTCTATCTTTCCGGGTCTTGCGGCAATTAATTATAACGAACAATAATCCAAATTAAGTTCGGCAGAAGCCCCCGCTCATCGGGGGCTTTTTTGTCTGAACAAAAAATTTCTGCGAGGACTCTATGTCAATTCGGAATTCAAAAAAAATTAATGAGCTGATCAAGAAAAACAAGATAGAATTCGTTGATCTAAAATCGGTCGATCTTGCCGGAAGACTCCATCATATCACTCTTCCGGTCTTCGACGGCATAATGGAAAAACTTACTTCAGAAGGAGTCGGCTTCGACGGTTCAAGCTTTGGATTCAGAAAAGTTGAGAACAGCGATATGATTCTTATACCGGATCTCGATACCGCAGTCGTGGATCTCTTCAGAGAAGCACCCACTCTAAGTTTTTATTCAAATATTTTGTTGACCGACGAAAAAAGATCCCGCTTCACGCAGGATGGAAGATTTCTTGCGGCTAAAGCGGAATCCTTGCTTAAAAAATTAACCGGCGCAGATCAATCATGGTGGGGTCCTGAATTTGAATTTTATATTTTTTCGAAAGTGGAATATGATACGCGCACCGCAACTTCATTTTATAAAGTTGAACATGCCGAAGAATTTTATAAGAGAGCTTACCATGCGGCAAATCCGTTTGATATATATGACGACTTTAGAGACGAGGCATGCAAACTTCTCAAGAAATTCGGCATAAAAGTTAAATACCATCATCACGAAGCCGGAGAAAGGGGACAGCAGGAGATAGAAACTTATTTCACTAATCTGCTGGACACCGCAGATAACATCGTAACTGCAAAATATGTCCTCTTCAATTTTGCGCGGCAGAAAGATCTCTATCTTACTTTTATGCCCAAACCTATGTATCAGCAGGCGGGCAACGGACTCCACCTTCATCTCTACTTAACAAAAAACGGAAGAAATGCCTTTTATAAAAAAGGAGAATATGGAAATGTGAATGAACTGGGGCGCTACTTCATAGGCGGAATGTTGAAACACGGACCGGCACTCTCTGCTTTCACAAATCCAAGCACAAACTCATACAAAAGACTCGTCCCCGGTTTCGAAGCGCCTGTAGCTTTAACTTACGGAAGAGGCAACAGGGCTTCCGCAATAAGAATTCCGAAATATGTTTCAAATCCGGAAGAAACCAGATTTGAATACCGCCCGCCTGATGCAACAATCAATCCGCATCTCTGCCTTACAGCCATGCTGCTGGCAGGAATAGACGGAGTGGTAAATAAAATCGATCCGGTGAAAGAAGGATTCGGACCATACGACAAAAATTTCCTGGATGAAGAGCATCGTGATAAAATTCATTTTCTGCCGCGCAATCTTACCGAATCGCTCGAAGCTCTCAAAGCCGACAACGATTTCTTGAAACGCGGAGAGATTTTTGACGACACTCTTCTTCAGCAATGGGTTAATTTGAAAGAGGATGAAATACAGTCGATAGGCACAATGCCGCATCCGTTTGAGTATAAAATGTATTTTACTTTGTAAATTGATAGAAAATAATACAAGAATAGAGTAATTGAAAATACTTCTGGTCAATACAAAATTTCTTGGAGATCTGATAATCTCTTCTCCCGGATTAAAATCTGTTCGAAAAAAATTTCCGGATGCGGAAATCACTCTTCTTGTAAGAAAAGGTTATGAAGATGGCGTAAAAAATAATCCCTATATCAATCGGATCATGGCTTTCGATTTTGGAGTGAAGAAGGATTCTTTTTTCAGCCGGCTGCGCGATGAGATAAATTTTATAGGATCTATTGTTAAAGAACGCTATGATGCAGTCGTCTCATTT
>JAKAMT010000074.1 GCA_021812705.1 Bacteroidota bacterium
TGTTACGGCCGGCGGATACACATTGGAACCGGGATTTACACTCAGCTCTGATATGGCCGGTATCGCTATAGGAAAAGACGGAACTGTTACAGCCAAACTTTTAGACGGTACTACAACCGTACTCGGAAATGTTGAGCTCGCAAGATTTATGAATAACGGCGGACTGGTAGCGCTGGGAGATAATCTCTATTCAGAATCGACCGCCTCCGGTCAGCCAATGCTCGGAACCCCCGGAAATCAGGGCTTTGGAGAGATTCAGCAGGGGTATCTGGAATCTTCAAATGTGGATATTGTGGAAGAGATGATCTCTATGATAGCAGCTCAACGCGCCTATGAAATAAATTCAAAAACGGTTAAGACCGTTGAAGATATGATGACAATGGCCAACAATCTCAAAAGAGGCTAATCAATAATGTTTGCTCTGATTGCAATATTGTTTTCATTTTTTTCTGCTCAGCCGGATAACTTCGACGCTCAGCTCAAAAAATATCTTGACTCTCAGTTGAGCGGCTATGTTAAATACGAATATCAGTACGTAAAACTTCGGCAGAATTATGTGAAAATTGAGATAGACGAAGAAAAAAAATCACGACTATCCAAAAATTATCTCTATGTGCCCGTGAGAATATATGATTCCAAAAATCAATGCAGCGCATCGGTCCTCAGCGTTAAACTGAAATTATTTAAAAATATCTACGTGGCATTAAAAGAGATAAACCGGAACGAAATTTTAAATCATAATAACTTCTTATTGAAACCGGAGGATGTTTCGATGTATGAAAATTATTATGTCTCCGGCGATAACCGGCTTGAAAATTTCAGGAGCAATGTGGTGATCAAAGCCGGCTCAACACTTATGCGCGATATGATAGATCCGGTTCCGCTTATTAACAGGGGCGATAAGGTCTATCTTCATACGGGAGATACGGGAGTAGATATCTCAGTGGAAGTGACAGCGCGCCAGGATGGAAGAGCGGGAGATGTGATAAGCGTCTCTGCAGGAAGCAAATTGTATAAAGGTAAAATTATTGGCAGAAATAAATTAACTCTGGTAGAATAATATGAAAAAATTAATCACACTCGGACTATTTCTTCTATTCTCTTTATTCCTAAATGCTCAAGACATGAGGCAAAGCGCGTATGCGTCTCTATTCTCGGATCAAAAAGCAAATAGGGTTGGAGATGCGATTACCATTCTGGTTATTGAATCAACTCAGGCTTCAAACAATTCCGAAACCAGCGCAGGAAGGAAAAGTGATCTTGGATTCGGACTTTCGGGCGGAATAGATAAAACCACACTCCCAAATGTAGATTTGAAAGTAGGCAGCAATAATGATTTCTCCGGAAAGGGCTCCACCCAAACAACCGGCAATATCCGTACAAAAATAGGCGCAACTGTGGATTCGGTTTTGGCAAATGGAAATCTGGTTATAAGAGGAAGCAAGAGAATAGTGATCAACGGTGAAGAGCAGGTTATTAAAGTAAAAGGAGTTGTTAGACCATCGGATATCTCACCTGATAACGCAGTGCTTTCATACAACATAGCCGATGCCGAATTGTCATTTGAAGGGAACGGAATCATTAATGACAATCAGAAACCGGGTCTCTTAACAAAATTATTTCACTGGCTGTTTTAGGTAACAAAATGAAAGCAAAATTATTTTTTATTCTGGCAATATTTTCTTTGGCGTTCAACATTGTTTATCCGCAAAGGATAAAGGATGTTGCTTACCTGTCGGGTGAAAATTCCGAGCAGATTATTGGCTATGGAATTGTTGTGGGGCTGGCTGGTACGGGAGACAGCTACCGTTCTTCATTTACAATTCAATCTGTTACCAGCATGCTAAAAAGATTCGGAATAACAGTTCCGCAGACGGATTTAAAAACAAAAAATGTAGCCGCCGTAATTGTCACTGCAACTTTGAATTCAAATTTAAAGATGGGAGCTGAATTTGATGTAACTGTTTCGTCTATGGGAGACGCAACAAGTCTTCAGGGCGGAACATTGCTCATGACACCGCTTTCAAGCATCAGCGGAACTGTGCTTGGATACGCGCAGGGGGCAATTTCGGTCGGCGGTTTCGACATAAACACATATACCGGCAACAGGCTTTCTAAAAACCACACGCTGGCCGGCAGAGTACCGCGCGGCGGAACTCTTAAAGAATCTATGTCTTCTGCAGAATTGCCGGCAAACGAAATCTCTGTCTTTCTGAAAGAACCTGATCTTACAACATCTCAGAATATTACTTCCTCGATCAATCAAAAATTCGGAAGCGAAATTGCAAAAGCGGTAGATGCTGCAGAAGTCAAAATAACTGTCCCAAAAGAGAGACAAAATAATATTGTAGGATTTTTATCGGAACTTGAAAACATAAATGTTCAAGTCGATGAGATAGCAAAAGTAGTACTCAACGAAAGAACCGGAACGGTTGTGTCCGGCCAGAATGTAAAGATTCAGCCGGTCACCATCACTCACGGCAGTTTGAATATCACAATCAGAAATTATCCTATTGTTTCACAGCCCGAGGCTTTTTCGCAGGGAAAGACAACGGTTGTTGATAATTTAATTCCTTACGCGAGTCAGGATTCAACAAGAACGGTTGCAATTCAGGGTGCAAGCAACGTGCAGGAAGTTGCCGCGGCATTGAACTCCTTAAAAGTTTCGCCGCGAGATATAATTTCAATTTTTCAGGCGCTTAAAGAAGCAGGCGCTTTAATGGCAGAACTAATTATAATGTAAATGGAAAAGCTTTCACTTAAAATAGATAACGCTCAAAAGCATATCTCCAAAACTCTGGATATTAATTCCAGATACGATGCGAAGGGAAAAGAAAAGATTGCAAACGCTGCCAAACAGTTTGAAAGCATGCTTACCCAGCTGATGTTAAAAAGCATGAATAAAACTTCCGGCGGAATGTTCGGCGAAGAAGGATATGGTAACGACATGTTCGATACTGTTTTTGAACAGGAAATAGCTTCATATATGGGAGATTCCAAAAGTCTTGGCATTGCGGAAATGCTTTACAAAAAAATTACCGGCGAAGAGATGAATTCTGCCATGAGAATGAAGGTTAGTCATCAGATAAATCCACTTAAAATTAAAAGTGCAAATACAATTCCCCCGGCAGATACAACCAGTGTAAAACCGAGTACCAGCTCGCTAGACCGGCTGGGAAAATTTGATGAGCATATCGAAGAAGCTGCAAATTCATTCGGGATTGACAAAAATTTAATAAAATCAATAATTATGACGGAAAGCGCAGGTAACAATAAAGCTGTTTCGGGCGCAAAAGCGAAGGGTTTGATGCAGCTAATGGACTCTACCGCTGTTGATATGGGCGTCAAAAATGTCTTTAATCCGCGCGAAAATATTATCGGGGGCACTAAATATTTCGCCCAAATGCTTCGACAATACAGTGGTGATCTCAAACTTGCCCTAGCTGCGTATAATGCCGGTCCGGCAAATGTAGAAAAATACAAAGGTATTCCTCCTTTCGAGGAAACCCGCAATTACATAAACAAAGTACTCAGTTACTTTAATCATTTTAATGAGAGTCAGTTATGAATCCACAACTTTTATTGACATCGCTTAAAGTTCAGGATGAAAATCTTGGCAGCTTGGTTGAACTTCTAGAAGTTAAGAAGAACGCGGTAGTTCAGAATAATTATGCCGCGCTCGAGCTTTCAATTTCTGAAGAACAGAAAATATTGAAAAATATTGAGCGGGAAGAGTCGAACCGCATTAAGATTATTAAAGATATTGCGAGTCTCTATTCTTTGCCTCTGCAGGTTCCTTCTATGGAAAATTTTATCCTTCACGGTAAAAAATATTTTACAAAAGAGCTCAAAGATATTGAGCAAATCAGAAAGTCTATTGCGGAAAAAATTGAGACTGTTAAAAATGCCAATACGCAATTGAAAAGCGTAGTGGATTTTTCGAGCAGTCTTATAAGAGAAACAATTAAAATGATCGCGGGTCAGGGTAAAAGAGCATTAGTTAACAAGAGAGTTTAATTATGAGTATCGGAAACGTTTTTGACGTAGCGGTTCGCGCCATGTCTGCATATCAGCAGGCGGTGGATGTAACTTCGAATAATATTTCGAACGCGAGCAACCCTGATTATTCCAGGCAGAGAGTGGAGTTTTCAACCGTTACGGCGGAAAATGGCCGCGGAGCGGGAGTTGCAGTATCGAATGTGCAAAGACTTCAAGACGACCTGCTCGGCGTTCAGATAAGAAATTATAATTCGAAATCATCCGACGCAAATAAACGTTCTCAGGTACTGAGCCAGATTGAATCGATTATTGCCGAGCCGTCCGATATAGGTTTATCGAACTACATGACGGAATTTTTCAATTCTTGGGATAAATTATCTGCGCAGCCAAATTCAACTTCATTGCGTTTAAATGTGATTCAGCGGGCGCAAAATGTGAGCGACCGTTTCCAGCAAGTGCTCACCGGCTTAAATGACGTGCAAACTTCGCTGCAGACAGAAGCTAACAATATTGCTTCCACAATAAACAGCTATTTGTCAGACATAACCGGTTACAATCAAAAAATTTCGGAATCGGAAATGCGCGGCATCAAAGCTAATGAACTTAAAGATCAGCGCGACTCTTTAATTACTAAACTTAGCAAGCTGGTGAATGTTACAGTGCAGAATAATCCAAACGGATCTGTAACGGTTAACGTGGGCGGCCTTCACGGTGCCGATATAAATACCCATGATGAGTTCGAGCTGAAAATTGTGAACGGACAGATGAGACTCGCTTCTAAAAACGATTCGAGCGCCATTGCACTTTTGAACGGTGGGGAATTGTACGCAATTTCAGATCTCTATTCGAATAAGATCTCTCAATACAAATCGGAAATAAGTTCTCTCGAAAATGCGTTTGTGAACAATGTGAATTCCCTTCACATGTCAGGCAATACACTTATAAATGGCGCCTCTTCCAGTACGGGTATTCCATTTTTCGGCGAAGTTGATACAAACGGAAATGTGATAGGAGCCATTTCGGACGGATCGCTCAAAATAAATTCCAGCATTCTTCAAAATCCGTCTAACATTGCCGCATCTTCGGTCGCCAATAACGACGGAAACGGTCTCAACGCAAATAAAATTGCGCGCCTCATGGAGACTAAAATTCCCGAGCTTAACGATAAAACGTTGGGGGATTATTACTCAATGACGATGAACAGCATCGGATTGGATAAAGTATCCAACGACAATGCGGTCCAATCCACAGAATCGATTCTCTTAAAATTGGACAATCAGAAAAATTCCACTTCCGGCGTTTCCTTGGATGAAGAAATGACAAACGTTTTAAAATTTCAAAGATCATACGATGCGGCTTCCAAAATGATTAAGGTTGCCGACGAAATGATCCAAACCATATTACAAATGGTGTAAATTATGAGAGTAACAGAAAATTCTCTAACAGAAACTTATTTATATAATCAGCAGCAGATTCTGAAAAGTAAAACTAAAATTCAGACCCAGCTTGCTACGGACAGCAAGATCCAAACCATTTCCGATGATGTAACCGGATCTCTGGACAGCATGAAAATTAATTCGAATCTGAAAAAGAACGACACTTATCTTGCAAACGTGGAAGAAGTGACGCAGTTCATGAACACCACTTTGAATGCGATGGACAATATGTCTTCCGAAATTCAGAAAATTCTGAACCTGGCTGTAAGCGCAGATAATCCGTTCAATTCGCAGAATCTTACAAGTATGGGAGAGTCGGTAAAAAATTCCCTTAGCGCGATAGTCCAAAATTTGAACGTAAAGTATAACGATATGCCGGTTTTTAACGGCACAAACTTTAAAGATTCGCCGGTTACTCTCGATGTTAATGGAAAGGCTGTGCTCAGCGCGGCAGATTTTTCCGGTGAAATTCAGGCGCAGGTTTCCCAGAGCGTAAAGCAGACATTAAATATTTCCGGATCTAAAATAACCGGAACCGGTTTATTCACCGCCATCAATAATATAATTGATTCGCTCAGCTCCGGCACAATTCCCACTGCCGCACAGCTTAAGGATCTTCAGGATTCGTATACGTCAATTCTTAATCTTCAGTCTGTAGGCGGTCAAACAATAAACAGGATGGATGATTTGAAACAGATGCTTACAAATAACCAGAGCAATTTGCGCCAGATGCTCGCAGATAAGCAGGGTATAGATGCTGCAGCCCTGACCACAGATTTGAACTATAAAGATTATCTGCTTCAGATGACAAATAAACTTTTAGCAAGAAATTATCCGGCAACACTTTTCGATTATTTATAATGAACAAAATTGGAACACTAATAGGACTTATAATCGGACTGTTCTCCATTTTCGGAGCGTTCTTTTTTGAAGGCGGATCGTTCCGGACGCTCTTCCTGTTCTCATCTATTCTTATTGTATTCGGCGGAACATTTTCCGCAATAATAATCGGGTTTGGTCTGGACAAATTTAAAACGATTCTTTCACTTATTCGTCTTGCTTATTTCCCTAAAGAATATGATGTGAATAAAGTTATTGATCTGTTTGTCGATCTCTCTATTAAGGCGAGAAAAGAGGGATTGTTATCCATTGAAAAAGATCTGGATAAATTCGGTTACCTGTTCCCTAAAAAGATGACAAAATTTGTTCTAGACGGAACAGATTCGGACTCGCTTCAAAATTTGGCGCAGCTAGAACTAAAGTCGATGCAGGAGAGGCATTATTCAAACATTTTTATTTTTTCAAAGATGGGCGGTTACGCGCCCACTATGGGAATAATAGGCACTGTGATGGGTCTTATTATGACTCTCGCAAACGCGGGTACAGATCCCAATCTATTAATCAAGAACATAGCAACCGCATTCATAGCAACACTGTGGGGGGTTTTTAGTGCAAATATTTTATGGCTTCCAGTTGGAGATAGATTAAAGAGATGTCATTTAGAGGAGAAAAATATGATGGAGATTTCTTTGGAGGGAGTTTTAACTCTCCAGAGCGGAGAGATTCCTTCGATAATGAAGGCAAGACTGGTAGGAATGCTTCCGCAAAAAGAACAATTAAGCAGAATGAGTTCTTAGACTCCGAAGAAAATCCTTTTTCAGAAAGCGGCGACAAAGACCGGTACCTGATCACTTATTCTGATCTGATCACGCTGCTTCTCGGTCTGTTTATTATTCTTTATGCTATCTCTAATATTGACAGTGCCAAATATAAAAATGTTGTTGCCGCCATGGGAAGCTACTTCGGCGCCGAATCGGTTGTTCCGAAAATGCCCGATTCCAAAATAGTGACTAAACCGAAAGAAAGACTGAGCGAAGAGCTCAGCAAGCTGATTGTCGAAAACCATTATTCCAATTCGATTCAGCTGGAAGAAAATGAAAGAGGTATAACGCTTCACATACTGGACGACATTCTTTTCCCTCCCGGCAGAGCGGAAATAAATGAAGCATCCAGACAAGTTCTTGGCAGATTGGCAAAAGTTCTCAGAACTATTCCGAACGACATCCGGATTGAGGGCCATACGGATAATGTTCCTATATCTACGGAAAAATATCCTTCGAACTGGCATTTGTCTGTCGATAGAGCGCTTAGCACGGCATATTATTTTATTAATCAGGAAAAAATTTCCCCTGATAAAGTCTCCATTGTCGGATATTCGGAATATAGACCGATTGCTCCCAACAACACTCCGCAATCGAGGGCAAAAAATAGAAGAGTAGATTTAGTAATTCTTAAATGAGCATTTATATGAAAATTAACACATACCATTTCGGCGAGGTAGAATTCACCGACGATAAAGTAATCACTTTCGATAACGGCCTCTGCGGTTTTGAGGATTTGAAGAGATACCTCTTCATCAAGCCGGACGATAGCTTCTTTTACTGGCTTAATTCAATAGAGAATCCGACTATCGCTTTTCCGCTATTTGGAGTGAGAGTGCTGGATTCCAATTTCCCTCAGGAAAACAGTTTTGAGGCATTTGGAATTACTACGTTGAATCCGGACCCCCTTAAAATTACCGTAAACCTGAAAGCCCCTGTTTATATCAATCAAAATGATAAATTAGGGTATCAAAAAATAATCGACTCGGATAAATACCCGGTCCATTACAAACTTTTTTCAGAGTGAAGGTAGGTATGCTAGTTCTAACTAGAAAAATTAATGAGGAAATTAAGATCGGTACAGACGTAACGATCAAAATTTTATCCATTAACGACAACCAAATAAAGATCGGCGTAGAAGCGCCTAAAAACGTACAGATCTTAAGAGGTGAAGTTTTTGAAAAAGTAAAGGAGAGCACGCTGGAGGCATCCCGCGCTAGCTCCAATAAATCTAACGATCTGAACAATTACAAAATTCACAAGGTCGAATGATAAATGGAATTCGATAACGAAAAAATCAAGATTCTGGTGATCGATGATTCTGATATCATCAGAAGCTCGCTGAAAAAATTTTTGCTGGAATACGATATTGAAGTAATTACCAGCAACGACGGTCTGGAAGGACTTCAGCGCGCTCTGGAACACAAACCGAGTCTGATTTTCCTTGATTTGATGATGCCTAATCTGGACGGTATAAGACTTCTTAGAGTTATGAAAGTGATGGAAGAACTAAAAAGAATTCCTGTTATAGTCATCAGCGGCCATACCGACAAATTAAATGTGATTGCGGCTACAGAAGCCGGTGCAGATAAAATTGTTTCTAAGCCGCTATCTAAAGATGTGCTTATACGAAGCATCAACGATGTTCTTGGAAATAACTTTCTCGGACGAATTAAAAAATTTGTGAATCTCTCTTTTGCAGAGAAAGAACAAATGACAAAAGAGCTGAAAAAATATTTTATAAACAGTCTGGCTAATAAAAGAGAGATACTTAAAGAATCTCTTGACCATAAAAACAGAGAACTTCTCAAACTGGTAGTTCATGAGCTAAAGGGCTCCAGCGGAACAGTGGGATATCATAATATTACGGATCTGTGCCGGGTTATTGAAGAACTGATCGGTTCTTCCGCCAGCAGTTGGAAGGAAATTGAAGAGAAGTGCGTTGAGTTAACCGATCTTTTCACTCAAGCAGAAATGACTTTTGCCAAGTAGGAGATAGAAAATGTTAGTGATAATTGGAATTGTAGTTGTTTTTGTTTCTATCATCCTGGGCTTTACCATTCCAGGGGGAAATCTTATACTCTTATTCCAGATATCGGAATTTATTACTATCGGCGGAGCTGCAATTGGTAGTGTGCTGATTGCTTCCCCGATGCCTTTAATCAAAAAAATTATTTCTGTATTCCCCGGCATCTTTAAAAACCATAAAAGTTCAAAAGAAGATTATTCAGAAATGCTGAAGGCATTCTGCGATCTCTTTCTTATCGCGCAGAGAGAAGGCCTCTTGGCAATCGAAAAACATGTGGAGAATCCGGACACAAGCGAAATTTTAAGCCGGAATAAAAAATTTATTAATGATCCGGTACGGAAAAACTTTTTCTGCGATACAATGAAAGTTATGCTTGCCGGTTCAGTCCCTCCGCATGAAATGGAAAATCTAATGGATGCCGAAATCGAAACTTTTGAAAAGGAAAATCATCCGGTTGTTGAAGCTATTACACGCGTGGCCGATGCGATGCCGGGACTTGGAATTGTTGCGGCTGTTCTCGGAATTATCATCACCATGGCGTCAATAAATCAGGGCGCAGAAGCCGTGGGCCATCACGTTGCCGCAGCGCTCGTGGGAACATTTCTAGGTGTTCTTCTCTCTTATGGGTTCATAAATCCTATGGCTGCGAACCTTGCTCTTATTCTGGAAGAGAAAGCCCAGGATCTGACTATTATCAAAACATTTATTCTCGCTTATGCGAAAGGAAATCCTCCTTTTGTTGCCGCGGAAATTGCCAGACGAACAATCTTTTCTGATGAACGACCCTCTTTTGCCGAACTCGAAACATTTTTGAGAGGTAAAAAAGAGTGATTGCCGAAGATGGAAATGAATCCGCGCCCGTAATAAAAAAGATTAAAAAATCTAAGGGCGGGCACCACGGCGGAGCTTGGAAGGTTGCCTATGCGGACTTTGTGACTGCTATGATGGCGCTCTTTATTGTTCTTTGGGTGCTGGGACAAAAGCCCGAAGTGGTTGAAGCGGTCGCGGGATATTTTAAAGATCCCGTGGGCTTTTCCACAAAAAGCAAAATTTTGATCGAGGGGAAAGCTAATCCCATTCCCGATATTAAAAAGAATGACGAGGGATCTCTTCGCGAAGCGGAAAAAATGGAACTTGAAAAATTGGGGGAGAAACTTAATCAGGAGCTCCGCTCCGACACAAAATTGCTTGGACTCGCCGATCAGGTTAAAATTGAAATTGTTAAAGAGGGACTTAAGATTGAGCTTACGGATTCGGAAAAAGATGTTTTTTTTGAGATCGGAACGTCGGATCTGAAGAGCAACGCCAAATCTTTGCTGCAAAAAATAGGCAGTGAGATCTCTAAGATCCCAAATAAAATTATTGTCGAGGGACATACGGATTCAAGGCAGTATAAAAATATAGGTACTGGTTATACAAATTTTGAACTTAGTTCCGAACGCGCACTCTCTGCAAAAAGAGCTCTGGTGGGCGGCGGTTTGCAGGAGAAAAAAATTGACGAAGTTAGAGGCTACGCCGATACGCGCCTTAGAAATGAAAAAGATCCGTTCAGCTTTTTGAACAGGAGAATCAGCATCACGGTTAAATTTATTAGATCATGAAAGAGTTGAAAAAAATATTGGTCATTGAAGACGACCAGTTCCTGCAGGATCTGTACAGGATATTTTTTAAAAAACTCGGCGCAGAAATAATTGTCACGGAAAATTCGGATGAAATATTGCAGTTGGTCTCCCAGGGTGAGATATCTCTTATTATAATGGATGTGAATCTGCGCAATACTAACTTGAATTCTGAAAGGATAGACGGAATACGTTTTTCGCGCTATATTAAGGAGCATTTTTACTATATGCATATTCCGATTCTTCTAGTCACCGCGTATCCCATTTCGAATTTATCAAGCAATCTTTTGGAACAGAGTTTGGCCGATGATTATTTGCTGAAGCCGATAATAGACTATAATCAGCTGATAGAAAAAATTAATAACTTATTAAGTGTAAAATCATGAAAGACTCAGTCCTCATCGTTGAAGATGAAAAAGATACCCGCTTCATTCTGGAAAAACTTCTGTCGCGCAACAGCTACGAAGTAGTGAGCGCCGTAAACGGCCAGGAAGCGCTGGAAGTGTTAAAAACTTTTTCTCCTAAAGTAATATTGGCAGATTGGACAATGCCCGTTCTGGACGGCCTTGCACTCTGCAATATTCTTAAAAATGACGAAAAATATAAACTAATCTACTTCATTATACTTACAGCTCGTTCTTCCTTAAAAGACAGAATTATGGGGCTGGATGTGGGCGCCGACGATTTTCTGATAAAACCCGTCGAAAATCAGGAGCTGCTAGCACGCATCCGCTCCGGCATTAGAATATTTAATCTTCAAAGCGAACTTCGCAATATTGAACATTCTAAAGCGGTTATTGAAATGGCTTGTACAATCGGTCATAAAATTAATAATCCTTTAAGCAGTCTCGTCCTTTCGGTTAAAAATATTGAAAATGAAATTGCACAGATAGATAAATCTAAATTTGCAGAAGATTTTTCTTCTGTGAATGAATCTATAGAAAGAATCAAAAATTTCGTAAATGAATTGATTCATCTGGAAAATCCTGAGTTGGTTAACTATACCGGCGAAAAGCAGATGATTAAAACAAACTAAGTAAAGAAATTGCCCGTTCCTTCGATAATAAGTCGGAGGAGTAGGCATGTTAGAGAAAATTGTAAATATTAGTGCGGGTTCGGATTATAAACAATCGTCCAAACCCGGCGGACATTCGAAAGTGTCCCGCTACATTGGTGAATACCACGCCGGCGGAAACGACTCTATCTCGCTTTCTCCCGCTACCGGTTATCTCTCTATCCTTGGCTGGAAATTGAAAAAAATCTCCTCGAATAAGGAATCGATTCAAATTGAATTCTCCTTTGACGATATGAATTTTTCCGTCTCCATTAACACCGGCGATATCTATCAGCTCAAAAGGTTTGAATATATAATCAAGTATCTTCTTGGAAATTTCGGAAGCTCCGCTGAAATTAATGTTAAAATATCTTCGTTTGTTGATCCGGAAATCCCCGAAAACAGTTTTGTTAAAGTTCATTTGCCCGAGATTAAACATTTTTTGGACCATCTTTATTCGGCTTGCGGCCATAAATCGAGCTTATCGTCAGATACGTTTGAAGTTCAGAAAATATTTGTTGAAACGGAGAACCGCCTTGCTGCCGAGTTCAATTATATTAATAGAAGTCTCATAAATTTTCTCGAAAAATTTCTTTCGACCAAAATAAATTGCAAAAACGGCAACTCGAAAAACGAAAACAAGCTGGAATTGAATATGCTTCAGATCAGGAAAATTTAATATGGATCACCCTGTTTCTTCCAAATATAAATTGATGAATAACGGGACGAATATTCAGAATTACACTGAATTGCCGAACAATAATCCACTGGCGATTGCAGACGGCGGATTGAAAATCGTTTATTGCAATGATTCCTTCAAGGAATTCTTCGGACTTGAAGAGGGAAATGAAATTATCAGCATGAATTCAAATAACGAATTCGTGAATTTTATCGGGAGCTTTAAACAAAGTAAATATAAAAACATAGCACTCGACCTGGAATTATCCTCTTTAAATAACGCCGAGTTAAAAATATATTCCGTGAATGTAGAAAGAGTGATGATAGGCGCAAATCAGTATTTTATCGTCACTGTGGAGTCGTTGGTTCATAGAAACAAATTGGAAGAGAAAATAAATGCATTGAGCAGCGCTCTCGATCACGGAAACGTTCCAATTCTGATTCTTGACTCCGCTCAAAAAATAACTTACTCCACGCATTCATTTGAAACGCTTTTGTCGAAAGAACTGGATTCCATCTATAATAAAAATCTGGCTTCGATTCTCGAGGATAAACTATCTCCGGTAGATCTTTCAGAACTGCAGAATTCGATGGATAATTATACGACTTGGAAAAAATTAATTCCATTCGTCAAAAGATCTCCGGTTAAATACTGGGAGTTCACGCTTAGTCCGATACTCACAAGCGAGGGATTGTTCCCCGGTTTTATTCTAATTGCAAATGATCTTACCGAACACATTAATCAAAAGCGCGCATTGGAAAGATCGGAAAGAAAGCAGAAACTTATAATAAACAACATTTCTGATCTTCTCCTGATTATTGAACATATAGGACCCTCGCTGTTTTTTGAGAATGCCAACGATAATTTTTGCGAAATTTTTAATCTGGAAAAAGAAAAAATATTTTCGAGAAAACTGGAAGATTTTATCCCCAATCCTCTGCTTAAAGAGATGTACACAGCGGTAAATCTGAATCAAAAAGAAAAAACGCATTCGCATAAATTCAGCTACAGAGATTCAAATTCGCGAGATTACGAGTGCA
>JAKAMT010000249.1 GCA_021812705.1 Bacteroidota bacterium
GGTCGTGTTCCGGAGATTTTTATAATAGTCATAATTTTTTTCATAAAGATTTTTAACATCAGAGAGCAGATTTTTATAAAGTGTTTTAACAGAATCATATTTAGTTTTAACGGGACTGCCGGCAATTACTATCGGTATGAAATTATTTTTTGCTTCGCCCGGCCTCAAATCGATTTTGAATTGAATCGGATTATCCGCAAACATATGCGCCGGAGGCGCCGCCATCTGCTGTCCGGCCGGCGAGCCGCACAAAAACAATCCTCTCTGCTGTGCTTCGGAAACCAGATAAGCTTTTACATTATCGTCCCAGTATGAATACTGTCCCCCTATTCCTGCCGGCCATTGAGGCTGCATCACAGGCATAAAACCGGGGACAATTGAGATTGGTGTTGTTGTGTTTACATCAAGCAATATTACGGCAGCCGGAAGATCATTCGGAACGAAAATAATTTCTTTCACGGTGAAGGATTCGTAAACGTAAGTGATTGTAGTTGCTTCCGGAGTAACGGTTATGTCGCGGAGAATATCTTTTGCAAGAATAGGCTGCGTGGTTGTGCCC
Source organism: Bacteroidota bacterium (assembly GCA_021812705.1). GTDB lineage: Bacteria > Bacteroidota > Ignavibacteria > Ignavibacteriales > Melioribacteraceae > Fen-1258. The sequence goes on from JAKAMT010000249.1 coordinate 560, forward strand.
ACAAAAAACTGGAGTTCAAAATTGCGCAGAACTTTCCAGGGCCAGATCCACATTTCGAACGAGCCGCTCTCAAAGCCGAGCAGCGCGGCTTTCTGACCGATCTTATCCATATACTGGTTTGACTGCGCGGGACGTGTAACTGCAAGATCATTTTTTTGGAGATCGAATTTATTTATCAATCCCGACTGCGCATTAAGATTAGACAATATTAAAAAGGTGAAAATTAAAGCGAGTGTCTTTTTCATTTTTTATTTTCTCAATGTTTTAAAAATTGCATTTAAGTTTAGCGGATTCCCGTTATAAAAATGTTCATTCCGTTATTTTTTATATTTTTCTATCAGGACCCTTGCCATAATTGAATCCCAGATATAATTCGTCGGCGAATTCAGAACTTCATTATCGGGGCTGTACGATTCCCAGAAATTATGATTTTTCTTCAGCTGAGTAGACACAGCCAAAATCATTTTGTCCGCAAGCTCGCCGGCGATTTTATTATATCCGTATTTTTTCAATCCATCCAAGACCATATAATCCCAAAGGAGCCATACGGGACCGTTCCACTTGCAGCAGTAATCGACAAACGGTGTGAACCATTTATCATCCGCCGCAAGGGTGGGCACACCGTATTTTCTCCAGAATTTTTTAGGATCGGTAAGGTGTTTAACCAAATGTGCAGCCCGCTCTCTTGGCGCAGCTTCCGCCCAGAGAGCAAGAAAACCAATAATCTCCATCCTTCTTAAATCCCTGGTCATAAATTTGAAAGAATGATCTTTTCTGTTGATCGAATAATAAAACTTGGAACTATCGTCCCACATTTTTTCATTTACAAGTTTAGTAGTAACATCCGCCATCCTCTTCCAGGCGGCGGATCCGTCTTTCATTCCAAGTTCGCTTGCCATCTGAGACAATGAACGCATCTCTTTAATCATCATAAGCGTAAGATCAACGCAATCCAGTTCATCAGAAATATCTTCTTTATCAACATCAAGATGTCTCTCCGCGCTAACCTGAAAAACGGCATTGTACCAGTCTCTAACATTTTCAATAATCCCGTAAGGACCCCATTCGTAGAGCCCGTCCTTATCAACATCACGGTTTTCGATGAGCCAGTTCATATATTTTATACCGCTCTTGTAAGCCTCATTCAGAAATTTTTTGTCCTTGCTGACCCTATAAACTTCCCAGTTGATCCAACTGTAGAACGGGGCCGATGTTGTAGACATCTCTTTATTCAGCTCTTTGCTGAAGTGCGGATAATCCTGAAGTCCGCGCGGCCCGTGCCTGTAGGCTATAAGTCCGTCATCTCTTTGCTGTTCAATATAAACGCGCTGCGATCCTTCCGCGGAAACGGGATCCAGATAAGCGTACGCCAGCATGCTCAGCGATTCATGCAGCACCTGGTGGCCGTGTCCCCAGCCCCAAAGCGGCTGGCGGGAGAAAACATAAAAATTATAATGTGTTTTTTCCGCCGGCGGATAAAAACTGCCGCGGGCCAGATTGAACGCACTCAAATAAATCAATTTTTCGTCTTCAGATTTGAATGCGATGCTCGGAATTCCCGAAAAAAGTTTCACATCTGCATCTGCATATTTTTGAAGCGATTCTTTCTTCAGAACTTCAATTTCGTCTTCTAATTTTTGCGCATCCTCTTTTTGATCCTGCCATCCGCGGAAATAACGAAAAGTTTTTGTTTCTCCCGGCTGAAGCGATATTTTATTGTGAAGCGATACAAAATTTACAAACCCTTCTGTTTTATGATTCAGTGAATCATTTCTTTTTTCCGCATAAAAATCGGTTTTAATTGTTATATAAAAATCTTCCGTCGATTTGTGATACCCGCCGTAAGAATACGGCTCTAAACTCGAAGTAAAAATGTCCCTTGTTTCGGTCGGATAAGGCGCATTTTTATAAAGCGAACTGATAAGTCTGTATTTGGATTCGTTGTGTTCAGTTATATAGCAATTAAATTTTCTATCATAATTTTTAATGAACAGAGAATCGTTTCCAAGTTCAAGAACCGGATACAGTTCAATATTGTGGGGAATCTTGTCGGTATTCTTAATTTCATAATTCACCAAAGCGATAGACGAGCTGTAAACCAAAAACGTCTCCTGCACTTTAATTCCTCGGAACGGAGAATATTCCAGCATCACCATATCGGAAAAAGAAGAAGTGACTACCGGCTTTTCAAAAAACTCCCCGGTGTTAATTATTACAACCTGATCAACTTTCCAGATGTTATAAAATCTTCCCGCCTGGTCTCCGCTGTATGTCACCGGCGAATGTTCGGAATAGTAATCCATCTTGTACCCCTTATCACCGTAGAGACGGGAGCGTTCCATCGCGGCAGTGTATGTTGTATAGAGAGGATCGTTTTGTTTTGCAGTGACAGTAAGATACTTATCCGCAACAGTAAGAGACTGCCCGAATAGCGGAACGGTAATCAAAAAGAAGAAAAATATTTTTTTCATTCTTGCTCCTTATA
>JAKAMT010000250.1 GCA_021812705.1 Bacteroidota bacterium
ATCCGTAAACCGGCTGTAAAAAAATCACGAAAAAAATGCAGCGGGAATTTTACCTTCCCTGGACTATATCCCTTACCCGGTCTGTGATTGTTCTAAAATCTATTTTGCCGCTACCCATTTTGGGCATTTCGGAAAGGACAACAAACTTACTGGGCACGGCTATCGACGGGAGCTGCTCGCTCATCTTCTTCAGAATTAATTTATCATCTATCTGCTGAGTAACGGCGGCGACAATTTTGGCGCCCTTGACGGGATCCGGCACTTCGACAACGCAGCACTCGACTTCGGCTGGAAGAAGTTTTTCCAAGACATCTTCAACTCTGATAAGAGAAACCATTTCACCACCGATTTTTAAAAAGCGTTTCAGTCTTCCAACATGCCACAGGTAGCCGTCCTGATCCATATAACCCATATCTCCTGTGTCGTACCAACCGTGACGGATGCTGAGAGATGTCTGTTCAAAATCGTCGAAGTAGCCTTTCATCACATTATCGCCTTTGACCAATACTTTGCCGATCTCTCCTACCGCGCACTCTTCGCTGGTCTCATAATTTTCTATTCTGACACGCACACCTTCTATCGGCCTTCCGACGCTGCCGGGTCGGTTAAATTCAAGAGTGTTGACTGTTATAGCCGGACTTGTTTCAGTAGCGCCGTACGCTTCCAGTAAAACTTTTCCGTGTTTCTCAAGAAATCCCTGGCGGAGCGCATCTGGGCATTTATCCGCGCCGGACAATAAAATTCTTACTGATTCAAAATCTCCCCTCTTAGAATTTCTAAGATATCCCCAGAAGAAGGTCGGCGTGCCTGCCATCAAAGTTACTTTCTCTTCTCTTACAATATCGCAAATCGTTTTGAAGTCGAGCGGGTTTGCATAAGTCACTACCGTCATTCCCACAGCCATAGGCACCCACAGATTGGCGGTCTGTCCGAACACATGGAAATAGGGCAGGTTGGCGAGGAATATATCATCGGAGCTGAACGTAAACGCTTTTATAAGACTGTTGTAGTTTGATGTAATATTTTTATGAGTAAGCTGAACGCCCTTCGGATTTTTTTCGCTGCCGCTTGTAAATAAAATCAGGAGTGTGTCATCTTCGTCGCCGGCATGAACTTTTTTGATAAGCGATTCTACGCGAAGGCTGGCTTTCAACGCCGCCCGAAGTTTTTCAAACAGTGTAACGGACTTCATTATATCTTCCAGAAAGACCATTCCATCCAGTTTGGGGCAGTTAATTTTTTCGAGAAGAGCTTTTGAAGTTATAATGGTTTTAAAAGCGCATTTTTTCTGAGCGTACTCGCAATTGGCGGCAGCTCCGGTAGAATAATTAATCATCACCGGAATTCTTCCGCTCAGGAGTGTTGCAAGCACGGAGAGCACGGTTCCTGCAGTATTGGGAAGCATTATTCCCAGAAATCCAGGTTCATACTTATCAAATTTTTTCAGGAGTATCAGCGATCCGATCAAAGCATTTTTGTAAGAAACCACACGGTTCAGGGTCTTATCGATTATTGCGGTTTTCTTTTCGTACTGCTTGGCTATCCTTATAAATTGCTGATGAAGCAGCATAATAGTCCCTCTTACGAATTAATTTAAAACATCAGATTATGATTAAATTTTTACTCTTTAAAACTACGGAAGCTCTCGTCGCGGTTTGTAACTGGGATGACTGTAAATCCAAACAGATTCAAATCATATCCAAAATTATCCGCCGGCAATATCTATTTTTCCTTTTAACTAATCAAGCAGAGCCAAAATAAAGAGATCGCGCATGAATCATGATTCATTAAACAAAATTGGGAATCGGGCGACAAATTCTTCTTCCTGCAAATGGCGCATTGATAATACGGTGATTCTTTCTAAATTGCGCCGTCAATTTTTTAAACTCTAAAAAAAATCAATCATGGATTTCATCAAATATCTCGTCGACCTGTTTCTTCATTTAGACAAATATCTTAGCGTCATCATTAATCAATACGGAACGCTGACATACGCCATTTTATTCATGGTTATTTTTGCGGAGACCGGATTTGTTTTTACTCCTTTCCTTCCGGGCGATTCATTATTATTTGCCGCCGGTACATTTGCCGCTATCGGTTCTTTTAACGTGCACCTTTTGTTTCTTCTTCTTTCACTGGCTGCATTTGCGGGAGACACGATGAATTATTGGATCGGTCATTACCTGGGCATGAAACTTTTTGAAAAAGAGAACAGGTTTCTGAAAAAAGAATATTTAGAGCGGACACATAAATTTTACGAGAAGCATGGCGGCAAAACAATTATAATTGCGCGGTTTGTGCCGATTGTTAGGACTTTCGCCCCATTCGTAGCCGGAATCGGGTCTATGACTTACATAAAATTCATTTCATACAATATAATAGGCGGAGTTCTCTGGTGCGCCCTTTTTGTCTACGGCGGATATTATTTCGGGAATCTTCCTTTTGTAAAAAATAATTTTTCTTTAGTCATCATCGCAATAATAATTATTTCAGTATTGCCTATGGCGATTGAATATTTTAAGCACCGCTCATCTAAAGAGAAATCCGGTTCTGTCGAAAATTAAGATCCGCTTTTTCTTTCCGCACCTCTCCAGATGTAATATACCGGAATACCGAGGAGAACAATAATCAATCCCGGCCAGGTATAATCCGGTTTGTAAAACAGTAGTATCAAGGCAATGCTCGCCGCAAGAAGAATGTAGAGGACAGGAAGCACGGGATAGCCGATAGCCTTGTGGGTTCTTACCGCATCCGGCATTTTCTTTCTTAGAATAAAAATACCGCCTATAGTCAGCATATAAAAAATCAGAACCGAGAAGACAACATAATCCAAAAGCTGCGAATAAGATCCGCTCAGACAGAGTATGCTCGCCCAAATTCCCTGCAGAATAAGTGCGTTGGCCGGAACCGATTTTGAATTTAATTTGCCCGTCGCGCTGAAAAATAATTTGTCTTTTGCCATCGCGTAAAACACCCGCGGACCGGCAAGTATCAATCCGTTGTTGCATCCGAAAGTGGAGATCATAATCAGCAC
>JAKAMT010000251.1 GCA_021812705.1 Bacteroidota bacterium
GAACATCCCGGCGCGACAGGTGAATTATCTGCAATTCTTCTTCAGCTCGGCCTTGCGGCAAAGCTGATCTCTCTTGAGGTGAACAAAGCGGGACTTGCAGATATTCTCGGTTTTACGGGCGACAGTAACGTCCACGGAGAAAAAGTAAAGAAGCTGGATATATTTGCGCACGAGATGCTTATAAAGGCAATGGATCACGGCGGGCACTTCTGCGTTATGGCTTCCGAAGAAGAAGAGGATATAATCCATCTTCCACCGCATCAGAAAATTGGCAAGTATGTATTGCTCTTCGATCCGCTCGACGGCTCATCAAATATAGACGCAAACATAAGCATTGGAACAATTTTTTCGATCTATCAGAGAGTAAGCCCGGGCAGCGGTCCCGGCACTATTGAGGACTGTCTGCAGCCGGGGTACAGGCAAACCGCCGCCGGGTACATAGTTTACGGTTCGAGCACAATTCTAGTTTACACTGCAGGCCACGGCCATGGTGTTCACGGATTTACTTTGGATCCCGCATTCGGAGAATTTCTTCTTTCGCATGATGATATAAAAATTCCTAACCATGGCAGGATTTACAGTCTTAACGAGGGAAATTATTTCAGTTGGCCGCAGGGATTGAAAAAGTATATCAAATATCTGCAGGCAAATCTTTTCGAAGGGAAACCGTATCAGGCCCGTTATGTAGGTTCGATGGTGGCGGATATACACAGGACTCTTTTATACGGAGGAATATTTATATACCCCGGAGATAAGAGAAATCCGAAAGGAAAGCTGCGTTTGATGTATGAATGCAATCCGATGGCGTTCATCATGGAGGAAGCGGGCGGAAGAGCAACAGACGGAAGAAGAAGGATTCTGGAGCTCCAGCCGGAAAATCTGCATGAACGCACTCCAATTTATATCGGCAGTAAAGACGATGTGCTGCTGGTGGAAAAATATCTTAAAGAAGGGGAAGACCGGTATTAAAAAATAGAGAGCGGATTGAAAAATCAATCCGCTTTTTTTACAAATTAATTTTTGAAAGTTCTGCCGCCAGTTTGGAAGCAAGTTCCTGCTTTGAAATTCCCTCGACTGAAATTTTTGTCGAATTAACCAAGATCTCCGGTGCGTCTCCTTCGCCCTTCATGTATTTATAAAGGCAATAACCCAAACGGTTTCTGTCATTCATAACGGGAATATTTTCTTTAAACATCTCTGTGATATTGTAGCACTGCTTCTCAAGCGAGTTTTCCGGATATTTTTTAACTGATGGAGGAGGTAATGATGTCATTGTAAATCCCTAAAATTTAACTTCCGAAAAATAACTAAGTGCGGATTTACATCCAACTGTGCCGTTGGAATGAAAAATTATATTGGTTAGATTTGCATTGAAAAATGCCGGATTTTGTGACAGAAAAAAAAATAAATAAAATTTTGATTATCCGACTGAGTTCGCTCGGGGATATACTTCTAACCACACCGGTAATACGGGCACTGAAGGAAAAATTTCCCGGCGCCCAGGTCGATTTTACGGTTAAAAATCAGTATAAAGACGCTCTCTCCGCTAATCCGAACCTCTCGAATTTTATCATCTACGATAAAAAAGAAAATGGGCAAATAGCGGCCCGACTGGCAACCTCCCGCTATGATCTGATAATCGATCTTCAGAATAATTTCCGGAGCAGAAAACTTATCCGCGGATTGAACGGAGAAAAATTCCGTTTTAGGAAGCCGTCGCTGAAGAAATTTTTGCTGGTCCGTTTTAAATTAAATCTGATGAAAGATTTAAAAACTATTTCTCAACGGTACGCGGAAACTGCAAACGTGTCTATAGATGATAAAGGGCTTGAACTTTTTATTCCATCCGCGATAAAGACAAAATTGCCGAAAGGTGAAAACTATATCGGATTCTGCCCCGGCTCACGCCATTATACGAAGCGGTGGCCGCCCGAATATTTTGCAAAACTTGGGAATGAATTGAATCTTCTCGGTTTTAAAATAATTTTGTTCGGCGGAAAAGATGATTCGGAACTGTGCGCTTCGCTCAATGAACAGATTGAGAATTCCGTGAATTTGCAGAACGATGATATTCTGCTCCAGACAGCCGCGGATATGCGGGAATGCAAAATGATCGTTACAAATGATTCGGGATTAATGCACACCGCCTCGGCGCTTGGAATTCCGATCGTATCAATTTTCGGATCGACCGTAAAAGAGTTCGGATTCGTTCCGCAGGGTACTCAAAATTTAATCTTAGAAAATAAATCGTTATCTTGCCGTCCGTGCAGCCACGTCGGTAGGGCAGAGTGTCCGCAAAAACATTTTAAGTGCATGAATGATCTTACGCCGGAATCTGTACTGTATCAGATCAAAAATTTTCAAAGAGGATTATGAAACAATTCTGGTTTCTTCTTTATAATATTTTTATTGTGCCTCTCATAAGAGCTGCGTTATACCTCGCGCAGTATTTCAATCCGAAGATAAGAACCGGCATTACTGGCAGAAAAAAACTTTTTGAAAATCTTATAATTGATCTTGCCGGCATCGACCGTGGCAAAAAGATGATCTGGTTCCATTCATCTTCTATGGGTGAATTTGAACAGGCAAAACCGATAATCGAAAAACTGCGCGAAGAAAAAAATGTAAATATACTTGTGACATTCTTCTCTCCTTCCGGATACACGAATTCTCTTAAGTATCCTTACGCCGATGTGATAGCATATTTCCCATACGATACACCGTCAACTACAGACCGTTTTCTGAATCTTGTTCGTCCTAATTTGGCCGTATTCATGCGTTATGATATCTGGCCGAATATGATCTGGCAGCTCGATAAGAAGAAGATCCCGTGTTTTATTGTTGATGCAACAATGCGGGATAAGACGGCACGCAAATGGATCTTCGCCAAAAGTTTCCATAAATCCCTCTACGCCCATGTTACAAAAATCCTGTCGGTCTCCGCTTCGGATAAAAGAAATTTCCAGGAGTTCGATATCAATCCGGAAATAATTACGGCTGTCGGCGATACC
>JAKAMT010000075.1 GCA_021812705.1 Bacteroidota bacterium
CGGCGCACTCTATTTTAATTTGGGCAATGCTTACTTTAAAAACGGAAAAATCGGCTATGCCATCTATTCCTATGAAAAAGGTTTGAAACTGGAACCGAACGATGAAGACCTGATTTATAATCTAAAGATAGCCAATTCCCACTCGGTGGATAAAATAACCGAACTGCCCAAGCTGTTTATTGTTTCCTGGTGGGAGGGATTGGTAACTTCATTTAATGTTAACGGCTGGTCTCTAGTTGTTCTCTTCTTCTTCTGGATTTTCCTGGCGGGCATAGCGGTTTATTTTCTATCGGCTAAAATTAAATTTCAGAGGATCGGCTTTCTAACCGCTTCAATTTTTCTGGCCCTCTTCATAACGGCTTCTCTGTTTTTGTTTGCGAGAGCAAACAGGGAAGCGGCAACTAATTATGGAGTTTTACTGGAACCCGTTTATACAGTTAAATCATCACCCGACCTGAAAAGCAATGACGCATTCGTGATTCATGAGGGAATTAAATTTACAGTTGAAGATAAAGTGAACGACTGGAACAAGATTCGGTTGAGTGACGGAAAAGTCGGCTGGATACAGAAAAATGCATTCGGGCAGATATAACTTGGATAACAGTACCGCTAAAAAATACAGCAACACAAAACTTTTGTGGGGAATAATTGAAACATCGGTTTCATTTATTCTCCTTTTTTTATTCCTCCTTTTAGGATTCAGCGCGGAACTTGAAAAAATTCTAGTCCGGTCAATTCAAAATGATTATCTGCTCCTTCTTGCTTATGCCGGCTGCATAGGCATTGCCGCATCTGTAATCTTTGCACCGTTGAATTATTATCTCGGATTTTATTTGGAACACAAATATAATCTTTCAACACAGACTTTTGGCGGCTGGATCCGGGAAGGACTGAAAGAAACACTTGTGGGTTCTGCAATCGGTTTACCGTTAATTATGCTTTTCTTTTTTGTCTTGAAAAACTTTGGCATCGACTGGTGGATCCCGTTCGCAATCTTGATGTTTATTGTGTCTGTAATTCTGGCTCAGATTGTTCCAATTATTATTCTTCCTATATTTTATAAAATCTCTCCAATCGAAGATGAAAATCTGAAAGAGAGGATAATAAAATTAGGAAAGGATGCAGGGCTCAATGTCCAGAATGTTTTTAAATTCAATATGAGCAAGAATACAAAAAAAGCAAACGCTGCTTTTACGGGATTAGGCAAAACTAAAAGGATTCTCCTAGGCGATACATTGACGGATAATTTTTCAAACGATGAAATAGAAACCGTAATTGCGCACGAACTGGGTCATTATAAGAAAAAACATATTGTCAAAAATATTTTTATCGGAACAGTCTCAAGTTTTTTGATCTTCTTCCTGATCGCAAATCTGCATCAAGTATCTCTGAGCTGGTTTGGTTTTAAATATATAACGCAAATTTCTTCGCTTCCGCTACTGATTCTCTGGTCCGGCTTGATCGGATTGATCCAAAAACCTGCTGTCAATTATATCTCAAGAAAATTTGAGTATGAGGCAGATCTGTATGCGGTCAGTTCAACCGGAAAAAAAGAAGCTTTTATAGGAACTCTCGAGAAGCTTACAGAACAGAACCTCGGAGATAAAGAACCGCACCCGTTCGTTGAGTGGTTCTTTTATAGTCATCCCTCAATTAAGAACAGGATTTCATCAATCCAATCCTCAACTTCCCGCTTAGAAAATTGATTTTATTATTTATATTTGTACTGGATCAACAATAAAATTCAGATTAAATGAGAAGACTGACCGGACTGGTTCTGCCAATAATTCTGCTCCTCATCGTTACATCAAACTGTAAATTCGATGAGCAGACGGCGCCGATTCCTGTTGCCGATACATCAGTTCCTTCTCTTATTCTTCCCCTAAATAATTCCTCTGACCAAAGTGTCAATCAGATTTTTCAGTGGGATTCCGAAAATGCCGTTTCTTACGATCTGCTTCTGGATAAATTTAATCCGCCGGCAAATGTTGCAGCAGCCGGAATTAAAACTAAAACTTATACAAATCCGCTTCCTCTGGATTATGGTTTTACTTATTTCTGGCGCGTGAGGGCCAATCTTCCGGATGGTTCGCAAAAAATTTCCGCCGTACAAAGTTTTAAAACGACTCTGAACTTAAATCCGGCTGCAAACGGATATGCCCTGTATTTTAAAGATCTGTCAACCGAACTTCCCAATCTTGTTCATCTGATTTTTCAGGTTGTTGACTTGAATGGCAAAACAGTGCCGGTTTTACAGAGATCAGATTTCGATTTTTATGAGGACGGTCTCCCTATCCAGTCTGAATCTTTGGTCGAAATAAAAAAACGGGACGAGCTTGCTTTCAAACTAAGAACGGTTCTTATGCTGGATAACAGCACAAGTCTAACTGCGACAGAATTAAATAATATTAGATCTGCGGTAAAATCTTTTATCGCGAATATGAAACCGTATCAGGAAACAGCAATTTATCAGTTTTCAGAAAATGTGGAAAAGCTGTCCGGCTTTACATCCGACAAGGATTCACTGAACAGGTCGGCGGACAGATATTCTGGCGGCAAGAGCACTACTGCTCTTTATAAAGCCGTGGTTACCGGCGCATCATTGTGGAAAGATAATCTCACTTTCAATAATGCTGTTCAGGGAACAATGATAATATTTACGGACGGCAATGAAACATCAACGCCTACAAGCGCAGCGCTTGCAGATGCGCTTTCCGCTGTTTATAATAAAATTGTTTTTTCAATAGGACTCTCCGGCAAAGATCCGCTTGATGTTGAGACTTTAAAAAAAATCGGAACCGCGGGATATTTCGGAATAACAAGCACAACTCAGCTTGATGCTCAGTTTTCTCTTGTGCAGAAATCGATCTCGGATTATGCCAACAGTTTTTATCAGCTGAATTATAAAAGTCCCAGAAGGGGAGGCGGTGATTATTCGGTCATTCTCAAATTGAAAAATAATCCTTACAACGGCGACCTTTCCTACATAATAAGCAAATACAGCTCGGCGGGTTTCGTTTCCAAAAGAGGGAATCAATAATCATGTCTGTCACTAGAAATGATGTGGAATATATAGCAAAGCTGGCCCGTCTCCGTTTCAAAGACGAAGAGCTGGAAAATTTTACTCATCAGCTGAATGAAATATTGAAATATGTAGAAAAGCTGAATGAGTTGAATACAGATCAAATAGAACCGCTTTCTCATCCTGTCGATGGAGCGGAACATCTCCGCGGAGATGATCCTAAGCCTTCGGTTGAAATTGAGAATGCATTAAAAAACGCTCCGTCTAAAACGGAGGATCATTTTAAAGTGCCTAAAGTTATTAACCAAGAGTAAAAATTTTAATGATAGTTGGAATTATACCGGCTCGCTTTGCCTCAACGCGCTTAATGGGTAAACCGCTCGCAGAAATCGGCGGCAAACCTATGATTCAACATACTTATAACAGTGCAAAAAAATCCAAACTTCTTGATAAAGTTGTAATCGCCGTCGATGATGAAAAAGTCTTTAAAGTGGTTAAAAGTTTCGGCGCGGAAGTTTACATGACTCCCCAGAATTGCCAGAGCGGATCCGATAGAATTGCCCTGGTAGCAGAAAAAATTCCGGACGCCACCATAATTGTTAATATTCAGGGGGATGAACCTTTCATAAAAGGAAAAATGATTGATGAGGCTATAGAACCTCTCCTCTTTGATAAAAAGGTAAATCTCTCCACGCTTGCACGCAGAATAACCAACGTGGAAGAATTAAAATCCCCGTCTGTGGTCAAAGTGGTTTTTGATTACAAAAATTTTGCGATGTATTTTTCCCGCCTACCCATTCCGTACGTTAGAGACGCAAAAACAAATCTGGCGCGAATTCAAACCGCGGAAATTTATAAACACGTCGGGCTTTACGTTTACAGAAGAGAAACGCTTCTCAAATTTTCGTCTCTCAGGCAGACGGATCTTGAACAGGTGGAAAAATTGGAACAGCTTAGATATCTTGAACACGGATACAAAATGAAAATAGTTATTACAGAGTACGACAGCCTTTCTGTGGATACTCCTAAGGATCTCGAGATTGCACGGAAATTTTACGAAAAACATTACAAGCCGCAGGACAGAAATCAGAAAAGATAATTTTAAGTAATTGTCTTTTCATGCAGGCAATATTATTTTTGCACAGAAAAAAATCTATTAATAAGGGAAGGAAAGATGGAGAGTAAGATAAGAGTACTGGTTGCTAAGGCTGGATTGGACGGACACGATCGCGGGGCTAAAGTGGTTGCGGCCGCTTTGAGAGATGCCGGAATGGAAGTGATCTATACCGGACTGAGGCAAACTCCCGAAATGATTGTTGAAGCCGCCATTCAGGAAGACGTGGATGCAATTGGCATAAGTATTCTTTCCGGCGCGCACATGACTCTCTTTCCCCGCATTCTTAATCTGATGAAAGAAAAAAATATAAACGATATTCTCCTTTTCGGGGGCGGAATTATTCCCGACGACGATCTGATCAAACTCAAAGAAATGGGTGTCGGAGAACTTTTCACTCCGGGCACTTCTACCCAGGATATAATTAAATTTTTGAAAAATTGGGTCGAAAATCATCCCAGAATTTAATTTCAGTTTTTCAAAATTTAATCTTTTGCCGGCATCGACCCGCCGATTTACTCCATTTTTTAAGTGCAATTCTTTATTTATTTTTACTTACGAAAATTTTCGAAAGTAATAGATGATTAGTGAAAATAAAAACCGGATCATTTTTCTAGATCTGCTGCGTGCCTTTGCAGTTTTGATGATGGTGCAGGGACATACAATTGACACGTTTCTCGGCGATGAGTATAGAACTTTTGATTCTGTCGTCTACGACGTCTGGTTTACTATCCGCGGTTTTACGGCGCCTATATTCATGTTCACATCGGGTGTTACGTTCACTTATCTCCTCCTCTCAAGCTCGAAGCCTTTTAAAGAGAATCCCAGAGTTTCAAAAGGAGTAAGAAGATTTGTGATCCTGGTGCTGATCGGTTATCTGCTTCGTTTTCCTACTCACCTTGTCTTCGATTTCAGAGAAGTTACCCACCTTCAATGGATTACATTTTTTACAGTAGATGCTCTTCATCTTATTGGATTCGGATTACTTTTCATCCTTGCTCTTGCATATTTAACCGAGCGGTTTAAATTAAATTATTATTTAACATTTCTTTTCGGAGCGCTCTTCTTTTTCTTCTTCTTCTTGGTATCCGATAAAATTAATTGGGCCAACTATCTCCCCATTCCTTTTGCCGCATACTTATATCATGGAACCGGTTCCTATTTCCCGTTTTTCCCTTGGGCGGGATACGTTTTAAGCGGCGCAATATTGGGTATCTACCTGGCCCGAAATCCGCTTGTGTTTAATTCTAAAAATTTCAGTCTCAATTTATTAATGTTCAGCGCACTCTTTTTAGTGATCTGCTTTGCAATTCATATGCTCGAGGATTATTTGTACGGATCCAAAACATTCTGGACTGATAATCTCGCTCTACTTTTTTATAGAACCGGCATAATACTTCTTCTCAATTCCGCGATGTCTTACATCGCTTTGAAATTGAAATTAATTCCTGATTTAATTAAGCAAGTCGGTAAAAATACCCTTCTTGTATATGTGGTGCATGTGATAATTTTGTACGGAAGTATCTGGATTCCTGGATTCGGAATGTTTTATGCAAAAACTTTGAATATACCCCTTTCAATTCTCGCTGCTATTGTTTTAATTGTAACCATGTTTGGAATGGTCTCTCTTTTTGAACGGCTGAAAAATTATAGGAATAAAAAATTGGTTCCCGTTAAAATGAATCAGTCCGGAGAAGTGCGTGAAGCGAAAATCTGATAATCTTAATCCTTCTATCAAAGAAGAAGATAAAATTGAGTATTCTCTCCGTCCTAAAAAATTCGACGATTTTACGGGACAATCTAAAATTACAGATAACCTGAAAGTTTTTATAGGCGCGGCTAAGATTAGAAATGAAGGACTGGACCATGTGCTCCTTACAGGACCTCCCGGATTGGGAAAAACTACACTTGCAAATATCATTGCAAATGAACTAGGGGTTAAAATTAAAGTTTCATCTGGACCAGTTTTGGAAAAACCGGGTGACTTGGCCGGTATCCTTACAAATCTTGAGGAGAAATCGGTTCTGTTTATAGATGAAATTCATCGCCTAAGTCCTGTAGTGGAAGAATATCTTTATTCGGCGATGGAAGATTTTAAACTTGATATAATGATTGATTCCGGCCCTAACGCCCGCACAGTGCAGATAAAACTTCCGCGTTATACTTTGATAGGGGCCACCACTCGCGCCGGTCTGTTGACCGCGCCTCTGAGAGACAGATTCGGAATAAAATCCCGTCTTGACTATTATGAAAGCGATCTCATAAAAAAAATAATAAACCGGTCGGCGTCTCTTCTTGATATTGCCATCGATGAAGATGCGGCTTTTGAATTAGCGAAGCGTTCTCGCGGAACACCTAGAATTGCAAACCGGCTTTTAAGAAGGACGAGAGATTTTGCGGATTTCGAAAATAAAAAAGGTATTGATCTATCCGTGGCCAAAAAAGCTCTTAACTCTCTCGAAGTGGATGAATTCGGTCTGGATGAGATGGATAAGGAAATTATTCTTACTATTATCGAAAAATTTAACGGCGGACCTGTAGGCCTGAACACAGTCTCAGTCGCCGTGAACGAAGATCCGGGTACAATTGAGGAAGTATATGAACCGTTTTTAATTCAGCAGGGATTCATTCAGCGAACCCCGCGCGGAAGGGAAGCTACGGATCTCGCTTACATTCGGTTCAATAAAAAACGGGGCTCGTCAAAAATTCAGGAAAATCTTTTTGAATAAAACAGCGGACCATCATGATCAAGTTAAACAAAATTAACATCGGGGGAAATCAGGGCCTGGTTCTAATAGCGGGTCCCTGTGTAATTGAAAACGAAAAGATCACGCTTTACACTGCTCAGGAAATCAAAAAAATTACAAATGATCTTGGCATTCCCTTTATCTTTAAATCCAGCTACAAAAAAGCCAACAGAACCAACATCCATTCCTTCAGCGGAATACATTTTGAGAAGGCGCTCCGTATTCTTCAGAAAGTAAAAAAAGAATTCGCTGTGCCTGTACTCACGGATATCCACAGCGAACAGGAAATTAAAGCCGTTGCTGAAGTCGCAGATGTGCTTCAGATACCGGCCTTTCTTTGCCGTCAGACAGATTTGCTGATTGCCGCGGCAAGAACCGGAAAAGTAATTAATGTTAAAAAAGGCCAGTTCCTTGCACCGCAGGATATGAAACACGTTATTCAAAAAATCGAATCGGTCAAGAATAAAAAGATTTGGCTCACAGAAAGGGGAACCACTTTCGGCTACCATAATCTGGTTGTGGATATGAGGTCGCTTCAGGTAATGAAAGAATTCGGCTACCCTGTAATTATGGACGCAACTCACGCTGTTCAGCTCCCCAGCAATTCAAACGTATCGGGAGGCGATGCAAAATATATCCCGGCGCTTGCAAAAGCTGCTGTCGCTGTGGGAATAGACGGATTGTTTCTAGAAGTGCATCCGGATCCGTCCAGGGCTTTAAGCGATGCCGCAAGCCAGCTTCCTCTTCATTTTCTGAAGAACCTTCTGACGACCGTTAAAAAGATAGACGATATAGTGAAAAATGAAAATTGAAAATCTTCTAAAGATTAGAGAAATAAAAATATTTTTTTTTGATCTCGATGGAGTTCTGATTCATCCGGATGCTGCAAATGAAAAGTGCGCAGAGGCTGTGGAAAAATATGCTTTAAGCTTCTTGCAGCTTGGCGCTTTATTCGGTATTGTTACCGCCAGGGAGGAAGACGAGTTGATACTCCGTTTGAAATCGATCGAAAATTGTGTCGTGCTTGCAGGATCGATTAACAAAACTGAGAATGCGGACCGGTTTCTAAAATCGCGTTCGATTAATTATAAAAATGCTTTTTATATGGGCGACGATCTTCTTGATATTCCCTTGCTTCAAAAATGCGGCTTTTCTGCGGCGCCTAAAAAAGCAAGAAGAGAAGTGAAGAGAGTAGTTACTTTTATCTCTTCAGCCGAAAAGTGCGAAGATGTATTGAAAGAAATTTATAATAACTTTAAAAAATCTAAGGAGCCCGCAAGCCGTGCAACAAAACATTAATAATATTTTTCCGCGGGAGCTCAGCCCGAAAGAAAAAAATTGGCTGTTTGCCGCTTTGCCCGAATTTAAATTAGGTTACAAACAGTATCGGGAGATAATTGAAAATCTGTCTGTAATAGGGTACGGCAGATTTGGAGAAGGAAACCTAATTCTTGGGGAAGAGAACGACTCGGTTGACCTCGATATTCCATCTGCGCCTGTATTGGCAATTGCCACAATCACTTTTGATGTCGGCAAAATTTATGTCACTATTCATGAAGAACTCGAAAATAAAATTGAGATCGATATCAAAGGTATTGCCGTAGATACTATTCCGGATGATCTGAACCAGGCAAAAGTCTGGAGCTATTCAGGATGGGTGCCGGGAGAAAAAGCCCCGTTCGATAAATCTGAAGTGAGAGAAGTCCATCTTATCCGGAATAAAATTGTTCTTGCAGTCGCGCCGGTTCATAAAAAAATCTGGGTCTATAATTCCAAAAGCGGCATTAATCATTTCATTCCGGTTACAAATTTTTATAACGAAATGATGATTCTGATCGGCAATAAGAATTCGGAAACCGCGCTCAATCCGGGCAGACTCTTTACTAACTTGAATGAGTTTACAGACAAGCAGCTTGCCCAGACGCTTCTGGTCTACAATAAATACTGGCAGCGCGTGGAAATTGACTACAGCCAGTTCGAAAATAAATTAATCTGATACCCCTGCTGTAATTGTTTAATATCTCAAATGAGGTTTGAGTGACCGAGCAGAATATAGTCTCAAAAGGAAAAGAAGTAGTAAGAATTGAAGGCGAGGCAGTTCTAAATTTGATGAACAGCATCGATGCTGATTTTGCAAAGACCGTTAATCAGATTTTTAACTCGAAGGGAAGAGTGGTCTTCACCGGTATGGGCAAATCCGGCATTATAGCCCGCAAGATTGTCGCAACAATGAACTCCACGGGAACAGCCGCAATCTTTATGCACCCTACGGATGCACTTCACGGCGATCTTGGAATGGTGCGGAGGGAAGATACTGTGATACTTATTTCCAAAAGCGGACACACGGAAGAACTTCATCAGCTCATACCGATGCTCAAAAGAATAGGCGTTACGGTTATTGGAATGCTGGGCGAACCCGATTCTAAGATTGGCAGGGATTGTAATATTGTACTTAATGTCAGCGTTAAAGAGGAGGCATGCCCCCATGACCTGGCGCCTACTGCCTCAACTACTGCCGCGCTCGTTATGGGAGACGCACTGGCAATCGCCCTTCTCGAAATGCGCGGATTCACAAAGGAAGATTTTGCGCTTCTTCATCCGGGAGGAAGCTTGGGCAAACGGCTCTCTCTCAAAATTTCCGAGATCATGATCAAAGGCAAGGATGTGCCGGTGGTCAATCAGAGCGCCTCTCTTAAAGATTCAATCCTCGAAATAACTTCTAAACGCCTCGGCGTTACATGCGTGGTTGATTCACAAGGAATTCTTTGCGGAATTATAACCGACGGTGATCTAAGAAGACTGCTCGAAAAAAATCTTGAGATTAAAAATCTGACTGCGCTTGATGTAATGACTAAAAATCCCAAAACCATTAGCAAAGAATTTCTTGCATCGTTTGCTATTCAGCAGATGGAAAAATTCAATATCACTGCTCTGATTGTTGCGGATGAAAAAAATCGCCCGGAAGGAATTATACATCTTCACGATCTTGTAAAGCTCGGCTTGCAGTCAAGATGAAAAATTTATTCTTTCTTGTCGTGATTCTTGCGGCTGCTTTCTCCTGCTCGGAAGAAAAAATTAATCCGCAGATAGAAAAAAATTCGGTGCAGGGGGAAATACCCTCCAACGAAAGCTGGAATTCTAAAATTCTTTTTACGGAGGACGGCAAGACAAAAGCAGTTCTGTTCTCAAATCATTTTAAGATGTACGATGTTCAGAAAATTACTCTGTTAGACGGAGTGAAAATAAATTTTTACAACAGTGAACAGAAGAATACATCATGGCTTACTTCCGACAGGGGAAAGGTAAATGATGTGACCAAAGATATGTATGCAATAGATAACGTTGTTGCAGAGAATGACAGCGGTACGGTATTGAAGACAACGGAACTGATGTGGCGCAACACCGATCAGAAAATAGTGACGGATAAATTTGTTACTATTACCTCTCCAAAAGAAATTATTCAGGGATACGGATTGGAATCCGACCAGCATCTGGAGAATTATAAAATATTCAACGTCACATACACAAAAAACAGAACTGAAACGAAAAAATGATGCGCGCACTTTTAATAGGACTTATTCTCTTCCCGCTTTCACTTTTTGCTCAGGAAAATGAACCGCTCCAGATAAACGGCAAAACTTTCAGCGGAAAGTTGGTTAACGGCTCTTCTGTCCGCGAGTTCGAAGGTGATGTGGTCATCGTTCAAGGTGCTGTTAGAATAACCTGTGAACGCGCAATTCAGTATGTGGAAAGCAATGAAGCTGAACTGATAGGGAAAGTGGTGGTTACGCAGGACAGCATTATAATTAAAACTGACCGCGGGCATTACTGGGGTAATAAAAAAGTGGCATTCTCAAATTCCGGAGTAAAATTAACCGACGGTCACGTTCAGTTGGAGGCAGCTAACGGATACTACTACTTCGACGAGAAGCGTTCTTTTTTTTATGGGCAGGTCTTTCTGTTTGATAACCTGTCGAAAATGAAAACAGAAAAACTTACTTATTTCGACGATGACGACAAAGCGGTCGCCTCCGGAAATGTGCAGGTGAGCGACACCGCCTCTACAATTTTTGCAGACAGCCTTATTCATTTCAGAAATACAGATGAATCATTCGCATTCAAAAATATAAGAATCTATAACCCCTCCAACAGGATGGCAATTTTCGGTAATAAATTGGAAGATTATGGAAAGAAAAATTATTCTAAAATTTCCGAAATGCCTTTTTTAGTCAGGATTGATACCACGGATACCGGTGCGTTGGATACGCTGATGATATCTGCTAAAACTCTTGAATCGTACGACGACAGCACAAAAAAACTGATTGCAACAGATTCTGTTAAAATTGTCAGAGGTGCTTTTGCATCATTGAATAACCTGACTTATTATTTTAAGAACGGCGATAAAATAGAAACTTTCAAAAGGGAAGCGGATCTTTTTCCGCCCGTGATGTGGAACGAAAATACGCAAATGTCCGCGGACTCAATCTACTTGATCCTGAAAGAGAACCGATTAAACCGTATCGACCTGAATTCAAATGCAGCGTTGATTACTACAGACCGGGATTCTGTGAACCGGTATGATCAGATGTCCGGTAAAAAAATTAGAATGACATTCGGAAAAGAGGGACTTGAAAAAACAGAAATTGACGGTAATGCACTCAGCATCTATTACCAGTATGAGGATAAAGAACCTAACGGACTGCTTAAATCCAGCTCAGAGAAAGCTAAAATTCTTTTTGAAAAAAAGAAAGTTTCAGATGTCCGCTTCTACGGAAAGCCGGTAACGGAATTTCATCCGGAAAATATGGTGAAAGGAAAAGAAAAAGATTTTACCATTCCAACTTTTAGATTATTTTCGGGCAGACCAACTAAAATTAATCTTCTTTCGGGAAGAAAGGATCTGCTTTTATATTTAACAAAGGACTCAGAATTTTATGGCGGAAAACCTGATTCTAAGAAGTGAAAATCTTAAAAAGGTTTATAAAAAAAGAACAGTGGTTAATAATGTTTCCGTGCAGGTGCAGCAGGGGGAAGTTGTTGGTCTGCTCGGTCCGAACGGTGCCGGAAAAACTACAACATTTTATATGATCGTCGGAATGATTAAGCCGAATGAAGGAAAAGTTTTTCTCGAAAATAAAGAAATTACCGAAGAGCCGATGTACAAAAGAGCGAAGATGGGAGTCGGTTATCTGCCGCAGGAAGCATCCGTTTTCAGAAGATTAAGTGTGGAAGACAATATAATGGCTGTCCTTCAGATGATGAACCTGACAAACGATGAGAGAAAAGAGAGACAGGAAAAACTGCTCAATGAGCTTGGAATTGTTCATGTTAGAAAAAGTTTGGGATTTCAATTAAGCGGTGGAGAAAGAAGGCGCTGCGAAATTGCAAGAGCTCTTGCCACAGATCCTAAATTTATTCTGCTCGATGAACCGTTCGCCGGTGTGGATCCTATCGCTGTGGAAGATATTATGCAGATAGTTGCCAACCTGAAGAATAAAGGGATCGGCATTTTAATAACCGACCATAATGTTCACGAAACTTTAAGCATCGTAGACCGTGCTTACATTTTGATAAGCGGACAAATATTCAAAGACGGTACTGCACATGATCTTGCCGAAGATACGGATGTTAGAAAATTGTATCTCGGCGAGAAATTTAAGCTGGACCGCTATTCCTAAAATCTGCCGAAGATCAGATAAGATACGACTACTACAAAAGACAAATAAAGAGCTATCATCATAAACAGTTTTATCCGCTTTTTTACAGCTCTTTTTTTCACAAAGGAGTAGGTAGACTCTTCGTCCCGCTTATAATCCCCCTTGCCAATTGACCATTTGTAATAATTGTGTTCATTGCCCGGCTTGCTCATAATCTCAGATGTCTTTCTCATAAAAGGAATTTGACAACCGGTACGTTCAACCATGCCGGTCGTTATCTTTTAATAATCCTAAAGTTAAAAATTATTTGTTGAACTCGCGGATGATTTTCTGAATCTCCTCTTCTGTAATTCCGCTCCCCAATTTTATTTTTTCGGCTGGTTTGTTTGCTGTCTGATTTTTAATTCCGTTAAAAATTGCTCCCGGATTTCCGGCGCGTGCCCTTAGTCTTTCTTCAATCTGCTTTGTAAAATTTCCTTCCTGCTGAGTCGTCTTTGAGACGTATGAAGATGGAAGATCGAATGATGAAACGCAGTTACCCGGATTCACCGGATTTATTTCGAACGCGAGCGTTTTAATATTCATCAGATGCTTCGCAGAAACATTTTCAGAAATAATTGAACCGCCCCACGTGCCCGGTCCTAATGTCATGGACGGCATTAATCCGGTTGTGTAGCCCACTGCGCCGACTGATGAAGGCGTATTCACGACAATTCTGAACGCCGGTTTTTCCAAAGCGAATTTCATTATAATTTCTTTGTCGTTCGAATGAATTGCCATTGTGTGTCCTATTCCGCCGAACTGAAGCAG
>JAKAMT010000076.1 GCA_021812705.1 Bacteroidota bacterium
ATCTAAAACTTCGAGCGCACAATTCTGGGTTGCGATAGGAAGATTCATCAATTCATGAAGCCACATGTCGCGCCCCTGTTCCATATTAACTTCTTCACCGGTTCTCTTCACAACCAGACAATGTTCCACGGTGCCGCATCTTTGAAGCGCTTCATCGGCGATTTTTTTAAGTGGAACAATTTTACCGCGCTGATATGCGCCGTCTGAAACTATCAGGACTTTGGAATTACTGTCTTCTATTCTTTCGGAAAGTGATTCAACTGAAAATCCTCCGTAAACGACGGAGTGGACAGCGCCTATTCTTGCGCATGCCAACATTGCTATCATAATTTCCGGAGTACGTCCCATATAAATTGTAACGCGGTCCCCTTTTTTAACGCCGAGACTTTTTAAAATATTTGAGAACTTGCACGTCTCTCTGTGAAGCGCGAAATAGGAATATGTTTTTACTTCACCGTTCTCCCCTTCCCATATAAGCGCCAATTTATTACGGCGGTAAGTTTTTACGTGAACGTCCAGACAGTTGTAAACGATATTTGTCTTGGCACCGGTAAACCATTTATAGAATGGTTTTGCGGAGTCATCTATTACCTTATTCCACTTTGTGAACCAGTGAAGTTCTAGGGCCATCCTTTCCCAGAAGCCGGCATAATCTTTTGTTGCTTCTGCATTGAGTGTGTTCCAGTCTTTAACGTGCGCTTTATCTAAAATTTCTTTTGAAGGATAGTAAACTTCTCCGCTTAAATTATTGTTAGGCATAATAACTCCGAAAAATTTGTTGATTTATATTTAACCTTTGTTTGGATAAGAAATTACATTGGCGATGAAAGAAAAGCAATAATAATATTTCCAGCGCAACTTTTAAGCCGGGATGATTGTACAAAAGGATAAGAAATGAAATCTTTAAGACAGGCTTATCTAAATAAAATAGTTACCATAAAGTTTTAATGAGAATAAAAGACAAATACCGCAGGCTTACAGGATCATTATTTCTGGTCTTTTATTCCTTTTTCTTAATTTTCGCGTCACTTCATTCACTTAATCATCAACTTAATTACGGGAACTCAGTAAAATTCGAGTTCAGGACGGAAAGCAATAAAAATATTGATCCGTTCCTCGACGCTGATTCGAACTGTCAGCTCCTTCTCTTCAGCAGCAGTAATTTTTTAATTCCAAAATCCAATCCGCTCGCCCTCCTTTCCGTCTGCGAGTCAGGCAACCGGAATTACAATTCAAAAAATAATTATGAAACGCAAAATTTAATTAGATCCGGTTTAAGAGCTCCCCCATATTTCTCATAATTTTTCATGCAGTTTTTTATTTCATTTTTTGAGGAAAATTTATGAGATCAAAAATATTTTTCGCGGCGGTAATTCTCCTGTTTCATGCATCAATTTATGCGCAGGGATTCAAGATAAAAGGCAAAGTAATAGATGAGGCTGATCTTGAGCCGTTAATGGGTGTGAGCATTTTAGTGGAAGAATTGAAAACCGGAACATCGACGGATGAGAACGGTGTATTCGCATTCAATAATATATCTCCCGGGACTTACACAATCAGAGCGACTTACATAGGACACCGGACATCCGTAAAGAAAATTGTTATTTCATCCGATCAGGAGATAATTATCAAGATGCAGGAAGGTTCCGTAGATATAAATGAGGTAGTTGTAACGGGGAATCCGATCGGCAATGATCCGAAAGAATCTGCGCAAAGCGCAATGATCGTATCTTCACTCGATCTGCAGATCAAAAGGAGCTCAAATGTAGGCGAGACGCTGAATTTTCAGCCGGGCATTTCGATGCGTTCAAACGGTTCGGCTGCCGCGCGTCCGGTTATAAGAGGATTCAGCAACAGCAGAATTTTAATTTTGGAAAACGGATTGAGGATGGGAGATCTCTCCGGTTCGTCTGATGATCACGGAGTATCGTCTGACGGCAGCGCGCCCGAAAAAATTGAGATCCTACGAGGGCCCGCCAGTCTTCTTTACGGCAGTTCAGCAATTGGCGGCGTTATAAATATTATAACGGAGGCAATTCCGAATTATATTCCAAACGGCTTGAACGGGGACGCAGACTTAACACGCGGAGCGGTTAATAATGCGTTAAGCTCTTCGGCCGATCTCCACTTTGGAACCGGCAAGATAGCAATGCACGGAAATTTTTTCTCCAGAAGAAGCAGCGACTATAAAGACGGCAACGGAAATCTTGTTTCTAATTCGGACCAGAGTTCGAACGGATACCAGTTCGGCATCTCCTTTATTCCAAATTGGGGAAGAGCAGGCTTGAGCTACAGTTATTTTTCCGACAACTACGGACTTCCTCTTAATCCTCACGAAACCGCACCTGTACCGGTCGAAATCGACATGCATAAAAGAGAGGTGCGCTTTGTGGCTGAGAGCAGCGATCTCGGTTCATTCATAAAAAGCTTCAGTTTGAAGGGCGCATTACAGAATTATGATCACAAAGAAATTTCAAGAACTAACGGAGAGACCGGCACAGCATTCGCTTTGAATTCATTCAGTTCCGATCTTTCATTCAGTCATGAACTGAAAGATTCCGTTCTTCACGGTGTGTTCGGATTATGGGGAATGAATCAGAACTACCGGATAACCGGCGATGAAGCTTTTACTCCCAATGCGGATTATTCAAGTTTCGCCGCATATATTTTTGAAGGGATCAAAATTAAGAATGTCAATATTCAGTTCGGCGGAAGATTTGAATTGAACCGGATCAATATTCCATCCTCGCAGATTTCAGGAGTTTATTTTTCAGCGGATGAAAAAAATTACAACACCTTGAGCGGTTCGGTTGGAATAGTTTACAATTTAAGCGACTATATTTCTTTTTACTCCAATGCTGCAAATGCGTTCAGAGCTCCGACCATAGAGGAGCTTTCTTCATATGCGGTTCATGAAGCCACAGGCTCTTTTGATATAGGGGACAGAAATTTAGCAAGCGAAAAGAATCTCGGCATCGATTTCGGTTTCAGGCTGCGTGAGCCGGATAACCAAATTGAATTGAGCGGATACTATAATAGTATAGAAAATTACATTTACCGGAAGCCGATAAATCTTTTTTATGACGCAGAAGCGTCAGGCAGTAAGTTTAATAATTCAAACGGAATTCCTGTGCATGTTTATTCACAGACGGGAGCGGTTATATACGGATTTGAATCGAAAGCAGTATACGATTTTAACAGATCATTCAGTACAACCTTGATTTTTGATTACACACGCGGCAAACAGAAATCATCCGATGAAAATCTTCCTCAGATGCCCCCATTCCGTTTCTCTTTGGAACCGCGTTATTCAACGGATTATTTCTGGACCGGATTAATCTTAAAATTAACAGCCGCTCAGAATCTTACGGGGCCGAATGAAACAACTACAAAAGGGTACGGATTAATTGATTTTTACGCAGGAATTAAATTTCTGACAGGAAGCATAATACACATGATCAATTTAAAAGTTGACAATCTTTTAAATCAGCCCTACAGAGAGCATCTTTCGGCCTTAAAGGAATTTGCATATATGCCCGGCAGGAATATAGAATTGAGTTATAAATTTTTATTTTAAGGTGCGCTTGCTTATATTTGTCCCCGAAGTAAAAATGATTTCAGCATGGAGAGATGGGTGTCCCGCCGGTGGCGGGATAAAAGTGGCTGCCATCGCCTCCGGCGAGGTCCCGCCAAAGGCGGGAAAACCAACGGTAGCAGAAGTGAGTTACTGGGTTTATATATTGAAAAGTAAATCTTGTGGTAGATTTTACGTTGGGCATTGTGCAGATTATTCTAAAAGATTGCAAGAGCATAATTCTTTCAGAGTAAGATCCACAAAAGCTTTTGCACCTTGGGATATTGTTCATTTAGAAAAATTCGAAAGTAAATCTGAAGCATTCTCTCGAGAAATGAAGATTAAAAGTTACAAAAGCGGAGAAGCTTTCAAAAAATTGATTGATATTTCAGAGATGAAATAATATTAAGTGGCTGCCGTCGCCTCCGGCGAGGTCCCGCCAAAGGCGGGAAAACCAACGGTTTGCTAAATTTACCCGGCGCAGCCGGGCCGTCCTAGTTCTTTTTATTTTTTTACATACATATTTCAGCATGGAGAGATGGGTGAGTGGCTGAAACCAACGGTTTGCTAAACCGTCGTAGTGGGTAAACTGCTACCGAGAGTTCGAATCTCTCTCTCTCCGCTAAAACTAAAAGGCATGATTTCGAAACGATTTCAAGCCTTTTTTGTTTTCGCAAATCGAGTGTGATTTCCGATTAGATGCAGGCTACTCACAAGAAAACAATTTAAAGTAATCAATTAGTAATCACTTTCGAATATCGACTCCACAAACTCAATGAACATATTATATTGACGGTTTAATTTTTTTTTGCGTGATACTTCCATACATCTAAATCGTGCTAATCAGAACTATGAATATCAGAGTTTAGTGGGAATTTTCCCCCACATTCAGTTTTATTCATATCTAACTGCTACTTCTGTTATCAACTCAGCATTTTTAGATTGAATCAGTAAGCAATATTCGGTATCTAACCTTTTAATGAACTTATTGCTATCATCGCAATAATATAAACAATTATGCTAATTACAATTAGCAATAAACGAAATGATCTTTTCTTTAAAATTGTTTCCTTTCCCCCTCTTTCCTGAGGTACTCGATTCTTTGCAGTTCCTTCTTCTTATTCTCCATGCCAAGCGTCATCTTCGCATCTTTCCGAAGTTGTTCAATTCGGTATTTCACATACAACACTTTGGCGGCTTCATTATTCCCATTCGACTCAGTTAAAGATTTTAACCAGAGCCCTTCATGCATTTTCTGATTTTTTAGCTCTTCTTCAACTACACTATAAAATCGTGTGTCATTCATAAATAAGTATCCTATAATTTGAGTAATAATTGACTGATTTTGGAATTCCCCACATA
The DNA here is from genome assembly GCA_021812705.1 of Bacteroidota bacterium. GTDB lineage: Bacteria > Bacteroidota > Ignavibacteria > Ignavibacteriales > Melioribacteraceae > Fen-1258. The sequence continues at coordinate 4,937 of JAKAMT010000076.1, forward strand.
GGGTTCTCGTTAGCGATTCTTTTAATGTGTTCAATGATTTCTTTAGAAACTCAGGACCGGTCTGGATGCTTTCACTTTTTCAGTAAAAGACGCTGATAAAATTTCTTTCGATGCCCAACGGATTACAGTTTCGGATTTGATGTAATTCGAACTTTCTTTGGATTTCTGGTTAGAATCTCAGGCGTTTTCGTAGAAAGATTATTTCCAGTTGCAACTGAGCTATAGTTTGAAACTAATTTGAGATTATAACGAGAAAAGATTTGACCATCTTGAATTTTAATATTTTGATTTTAGGAAGTATAGAAATAGCGATATCAATTCGGAATCAATAATTATTATAATCATAAAGTTTTGAAAAATACACTAAGGATTTTGAGGGGAATATTTTAATTTCTTCTTTTATAAACAAATTGGAAGTAATTTGTACCGGGTATTCCAAACTTTTTGTCAAGGAAGAATTCATTAAATCTGGGGTCCTGTGTTATTAAAGACGTTCTCTCATTATGCTTGAGATAATCCCATTTATAACTAGTAATTACAAATATTTTTGGATTATAGCTAAACACGTAATCTGTTGTTTGGGTTATGTTTAGATTTCCTTTTGCAATTACTTTATCATTTAGACCACCTAGATCAACACATTTACAATTTGCAAAATATGGTATAGCTCCTGCATCAAAATCTGAAATGATCCAGTCATTCGTCTTTACCTTGGAATTAATATACAAACCAGCCTTTGTATGTACATTATCAATTAGATTTTTATAATTTCTTACAAAAGCATATTCATTTGGGAACAAAAACAAGTAAACAGCCAACTGAACAGAAATAATAATAGATATTCTCATTTTATTGTTAGTTTGTATCAATTCATCACATGTAAGTATCAATAAAGGGAATAAGTGAAAATAGAAACGATAAGAATAGTTCATTACAAGATTTGTCCCCAAATAATAAATGATTGTAATAGCAATAAAGACGAGACTTGCTTTCACAGCATTAGAATAATTTTGTTTTTTCTTTCTGTACAATAGAAATATCAAAACATACGGTAGCAGGTAATAAAAGGTAAACTCAAGCACAGCGACTATATTTTGTTTGAATCCCTGGGTGGCGAATTTAGCATAGAATGGATTTGGGAATAAATCGTCATAATACCAGTATCTTAACAGCAATGAGACAATTAGAGATATGAAATATTTAGTTCTAATTGATTTATTTGTCAAAATTATTATCAAAGAGAATAATATCCCCTCGGGCCTGCAAAGACTTATCAGGATCAGGCCATATAACAGTTTGTTTGAGTTAGTTTTTAAAAGATAATAAACAAGGATTGTGAGTGAAACGAACATTATAGTTTCTAACCCGCTAAAAATATGCACATAAGTTATAGGGGCAAGTATATATCCTATCATGAGAAACTTATTGCCCAACAATTTGAATATGTAATAGAAACTCAAAAAAAAGAAAAATATAGATATAATATGTGATGTTAATGTCGGATTGAATGGTGAAATTATTAGAATTAAAATTTGTAAAAGACTAGTAAAACCTTCTACTTTTATACCGTCATTAAAAACCAAACCGTGACCGGCCAAAAAGTTGTTTCGATATCTAAAATTAATAAACGCATCATCAACTACCCACTTTGGGATGAAAAACATGATAATGATAGATAATGCTAGTAAAGCAATTCCTAAGTAAACATCGGTTTTATACTTATGCTTGATTAAATTCATTTCAACTGTTTTTTTCAAGAACTAAGGTATTGCTGGTATTAGGGTAATTTCTTATAGTATCTTCTTTATACATTTTTACTCTGCATCCTGGAATGGAATTAGCAATGCTAAGAAGATCTTCACAATATCCAAGTTTGGTTAGTCTCCATCTCTCATAGTAGTTTGCATTGTGTAAAGTAGGCTCAACTAATACTACACCTTTTTTTGATACTCTTAGAACTTCTCTAATAGCAATCGGAGCTAATTTCTGACCTAATTGTTCAATCACATGATTTGTGAAAACAACATCATAATAGTTATCGGGTAAATCAATCTTCGTTATATCTCCAAGGAACAAATTTCCAATATTGGGTTCAAAAACAAGATTGATAATACTTGTCGCAAGCCTAGCATGAGTATATTCAAATCCATCGATTTTTGAACTTTTTAAGCTCCTATTTAACATAAACATGTTTAGCCCAGAACCACAACCGGCCTCCAGAATTTTTGGATTAGGAATTCCATTGCAAAGGTCTTTAATATGATCTACTAATTCGATCCTTGGCCAAGCATTCAAACCCCAAACTATTCTTCCATTAATTTTTAACATTTGTTTAGAAAGCAAAATATTAATTCCCTCATACTCTTCAATATACCTTGAAAGCGTGGATTTGCCATGCTTGCGTGTATAATTGATTACACCCTTCATATTGCCAAGAATTTTAAAATAATGTGACAATTTGCTTAAGTGATTCATTTTTGTAGAGACATTGTTTATCAGATCGAAAAAAGCTGGAGGATAATAACATACGCCCAACTTTGCTATCCCCTGATCTATACATTTTTGGAAATTATCCCAATTATTTTTTTCGGGATGAGAATTTTGACGTTTATCGGTTATTTTTTTAATAAGATTCAAATTAATTAAGGGATATTTAATCTCGATTTCGTAATCCATTGTTCTCTCAATCTTTATAAAATATTTTTTAAAAATCGATAAATGATCAACTCAAATAAATTTTCGAACGGCACAAGTAATTTGAGGTAATATTTATCAATTGCAATTTAAAATAAGTTTATTTAGTATACTAAGCGTAAATTAAGGATATAATTATTCGAATTTTCCGGACAGCTATATTTTCTATTTTATTTTTAATACAAAATCAAATACAATGAATGTTATTTTTGATATTATATGATCAAGTATTATTCTATTTTAATGGATGTAAATATAGGATTTTTTTACAATCTCAATACAATTCCTATGGGGGACAATTATGAAACGTTTATTAACAATTTCCTTATTTTTAATCAATCTAACCTTAAACGCTCAGACTTGGAATACTTTAGGTATTGCCGGGTTAACCCCTGGTACTGCTGATTATCCATCATTGGCATTCATCGGATCTACGGCACATTTAGCATTCTCTGATGGCTCTCATAACTACGCAGCCTCAGTAATGAAATATGATGGGACTAATTGGGTTTACGTCGGTTCACCAGGTTTTTCAGCATTAAAAGCAGACTATATTTCCTTAGTTGTAAATGGTACGACACCATATGTTGTATTTCAGGACTGGCAATATGATGGCAGCGCAAGTTTAATGAAATATAATGGACAAAGCTGGGAGTATGTTGGAATACCTGGATTTTCATCGAGTCCGGCTTATTACACATCTTTAGCATTTGATGGAACAACGCCATATGTTTCTTTTATGGATGTTGATCATTCTTCGAAAGCAACAGTAATGAAATATAATGGCCAGAATTGGGTTTATGTTGGCTCTCCAGGTTTTTCTGCCGGGAAGGCTTATTATACTCCTATTGCTTTATATAATGGCACACCATACGTCGCTTATAGAGATTTTGCAAATGCTAGTAAAGCTACAGTGATGAAATTCGATGGGACGAATTGGGTAAGTGTAGGTACACCTGGTTTTACCGGATCGGAAGCTGATTATCTTAGCATCGCATTCTATGGATCAACACCTTATTTGGCTTTTGAAGATTATGCTTATACAACTAAAGCCAGTGTTATGAAGTTTGATGGTAATAACTGGGTATATGTAGGAAATCCAGGATTTTCAGCAGGCTATTCTTGTTTTTTAACGCTCGTTTTTAACGGGAGTATTCCTTACGTAGGGTTTTGGGACGGGAACAATGGATCCTCCGCTACAGTTATGAAACTTAACGGGAATTATTGGGAAACTGTAGGAACTGCAGCATTCTCTACAGGAAAAACCTATTACAATTTCTTAGCTATTAATGGAAATACGCCTTACGTTGCTTATCAAGATTACCAAAAGTCATACAAAGCAACGGTAATGAAGTATGATACTCCAACTCCTACATATCAAATAAATGTAAGCAGTAGCCCTTCACTCGGCGGGATCGTTTCTGGTGGAGGAGCCTATGTATATGGTTCTCAAGTAACCGTAATCGCAGTTGAGAATCAGGGCTACACGTTCAAATCATGGACCGAAAACGGAACCATAGTTTCCACTTCAAAGAATTATATATTCAGTGCAACTTCCAACAGAGTTTTAGTTGCAAATTTTCAAGAAATTCAAGACACAGTTTCTGTCTCAATTAGTCCATTGAATTCTGGGACTGTGACTGGCGCCGGGTATTACAACTATGGCAGTTCAGTTAGTTTGACTGCAACTCCTAACTCAGGGTTTGCTTTTACGAATTGGTCTGAAGCAGGGAATGTTATTTCTTATAATTCCCATTACATATTTGTCATAAATAAAAATAGAACATTAGTAGCAAATTTTACTCCTCAATATTTAGTCTCACTATCTTCAAATCCAGCTATTGGTGGATCAGTAAATGGACAGGGATCATACAACCTTGGTTCTTTGGTAAGTATTTCTGCAGTACCTAATACTGGATACGAATTTATTAATTGGACAGAAAATGGAAACGTAATATCATCAAATCAAACATATTCTTTCTCTTTGATAACAGATAGATCGATTTTGGCTAACTTTAAACTCAAGCAGTTCACAATAAATTTAACATCATCTCCTCAACAAGGAGGGACAACCACTGGGAATGGCGTTTACAATTATGGTGTTTCACTCACGGTAAAAGCTATCTCAAATGCTGGTTATAGTTTCCAATACTGGACGGAGAATGGTGTAATAGTATCACCAGATTCAAATTATACATTTGTTGTCAACGTGAATAAATCTTTAACTGCGAATTTTTTAGCTCCACCAAGTCCACCATTGTCTCTTGCAGCGACATCAATTTCTTCAACAAGTTTTAAGGCGAACTGGAATGCTTCAATAAGCGCTATTGGTTATTATCTTGACGTTGCAATTGATAATTTATTCAGCAATATATTATCTTCTTATAATGTGAAAGATGTCGGTAATATTACTTCATACATCGTTACTGGACTCACTGCCGCAAATACTTTTTATTATCGCGTAAGGGCTTATAATAAAGCAGGTATTTCTAATAATTCTAACATAATTTCAGCAACAACACTTCCCAATGCTCCATTGGCACCAACAGCAAAAGTTGCATCCGATCTAGGTCCTAATAGTTTTAAGGCAAATTGGATTTCTTCTCAAGGAGCAGATGGTTATTATCTCGATTTATCAATTGACCCAAATTTTACAAATATATTATCGATCTATAACAATTTGAATGTTGGGAATGTAACAAATTATACTTTAACAAATCTTACGACCAATTTTACGTACTATTATCGAATAAGAGCTTTTAATATTAGCGGTACAAGCCCTAATTCAAACACAATGTCGGTCACAATAATAACCGGAGTTGAAAATAACCATTTTAAAACTCCTTCTGGCTTTCAGTTATATCAAAATTATCCCAATCCATTTAATCCATCTACAATGATAACTTTCGATATACCTGCTGGTTCATTTACCCGAATATCGATATTTGACCCTATTGGAGAGGAAATTAAATTATTGTTGAATAAATATTTAGAATCTGGTCATTATGAAATTAATTTTGACGCTAGCTCTCTGAGAAGTGGAATTTATTTTTATAAAATTCAATCTAATGGATATAGCATGGTAAAAAAGATGATACTAATGAAATAGGGAAGTCAAGAGAAGGCCAAATTTGATGTTATCCTTTTAAAATTATTCGAAATCGAAAAGTGAGTTTGTTCTCTTTCTACGCACTTTAAGTTCTCAATCATCTGAGATCTTATTTATTTTAAAGAGTGGCTGACCCGGCAGAGCCGGGTGCTAAATTTACCCGCCACAGGCGGGCCGTCGTAGTGGGTAAACCTGCCTGCGGTAGGCAGGCTGCTACCGAGAGTTCGAATCTCTCTCTCTCCGCTAAAAAACAAGAGGCTGTATCAAAAGTAATTTTTACCGTAATAAAGTTGCGATTTTTAAATGAAGTTAAACCCAACTCATTCAATTTTGACACTTTTGATACAGCCTCTTTGTTTTTTAAATAGAGATGGGAGCTTGATTAAACTTTCTTGAGAGCTGAGCAATAAATTCGCAAGAATTTATTGTGAAGTCCCGCCATCGGCGGGATTCTCCCGACGGGACTCCTTCGGAGGAATTTTACCCGCCATCCTTTTGGCGGGCTCTCTCTCCGCACTCAAAAAATAAAGCTCGATTATGACAATACAGCTCATCTTCGAGCTTTATTTTATTTAATAGATACACGGTTCTATATGAGGGAGAATTTCGTCAATAAAATTAGGCTCGTTCATAACGGCCTCCTTTCAATACTTTTACAAGTACTTCCACGATATCCAAGATGTCCTCATAGAATGGACGATAAGGCATAGTGATTCCTCTTGTGGTTAGTTGGTGGGATATACTTACTTATACCAGAGAAGTGGGGCCGGATTTAAGGACTCTTAATTTTTAAGAATAATGCATTATTTATTGCACCGATTTCATTAAATTCAAATGTTAATTTCTAATAAAAAAATCGGGGTATCCACCTTCATTATCCAACAGCAGTTAAATTGGCGGGATTTCTGATGCCTTGACTATGCAACAAGAATTATTTTATTTCAGCCATATAAATCTTTAATGGGGTTGAATTGAGAACCGTTTCAAAACTAATAATACTTGCTTTCCTCTTCATCATATCAGTTTCCTGCAACGACAAAGGGACTGATCCGGTGAACGGAGAGCTAAAAGATCCAAGAAATATGAAATGGACAGCGGATACAATTGCTTATCAGGGAAGTTTTCAAACTCTAATGATATCAATGTGGGCTAGTTCGCCAACTGATGTTTGGATTGCAGGACATAATGAGATTATGCGTGGTAAAATTTATCGTTACAATGGCGCTGACTGGAAAGAAGTTTATCCGTTTGGCGAAATTCCAATAAGTTCGTATTCATTAACTAAAGTTATGGGGCTTGATTATCATAATGTTTGGATGATTGGCGATAGAAGGGGTTATACCAGGAAAGATTTAATAATAAATTGGGATGGGTCAAAGTGGATTGAACACAACCAAAATTTACAGGTACGGCCTATAAGTTTATTTGTCAATAATTTCCACGATGTCTGGGTGGGCTGCGATAGCGCCATTGTGTTACACTACAACGGAGTTAAATGGGAGAGGGACAAGCTAAAATTAAGCATCCCTAAGGGCTCAGAATATTTTATAAATGGGATCGTCTCAAAAGAGAATACTATTTATTCAAACGTTGCTGTTCACGATGTAGTAGGTCATAGATATCTATTTTATTTTGTTAAAGGTACAATGAACAATTGGACGGTATTGGATTCGATGGAACAAAAAAATCCGGATTCGGTAATTAAATGGGGTAACCGGGGTTTAACTTTAGGGAAGAATGGTAACATTTATTCGTATGGTGACTGGGGACTATGGATTTATAAAAATGAAGTCTGGGAACGAACCATCCCAATAAATTACACTATGCTGAACATTTATGAGCTGAATGAAAACTATAAAATAGCCGTCGGTGTATATGGAATGGTGTGGTTTTATGACGGTTCACAATGGAAACAAATAGAAAAATTTTATACTGCTGACGGAGATTTATATGTTTCAGATGTGTGGACGGATGGGAAGGAAATTTTCATACTAAGCAGTACATCAAATCAGTATCCACAAAAGACAATTGTCTGGCATGGCAAATAGTGAATTTTAATGAGAATTTAGCTTCGCTGCTTCCTGCTGGATGCCGCTGAAAATAAAGGTATCCGGTCAAACGGCGGTCATATCTAAGTCATTTTTTTTTAGATTTATCAGTTGACCGGGAAGTCTGGCTTAGGAAGGCGAGAGGTAAGAGGTAAGAAACGAGAAAAAAAATTATAAATTATAAATGATAAATTATAAAAATGTGAAACGGGAAACGGGAAATGCCTCGACTTCGCTCGGCACTTGAGTGAACCGGCAGGCGGGAGACGCGAGGGGCGAGAAGCAAGAGACGAGAAGCGATAAATTCTCTGACGAGTCAAATAATTCACTCCTCAATCCTCAACCATCATCAAGTATCAAGTATCCAGTCCGCCATAGGCGGACAAGTTTACCCGCCGCATTTAAGGCGGGAATCCAGTCCGCCAGAGGCGGACAAGTTTACCCGCCGCATTTAAGGCGGGAATCCAGCCCGTCATAGCCGGGCAAGCTCATCCGCCTCGTTTGTATCGCTTCGATAATGAAATGCTAACGATTATGAT
>JAKAMT010000252.1 GCA_021812705.1 Bacteroidota bacterium
GAACTTCATTTTGCTCACGGATATTTGGTTCATGAATTTCTCTCACCCCTTTCAAATAAAAGAGAAGATGAATACGGCGGTTCATTTGAAAACCGATGCCGGCTCGCGCTTGAGATTACGGATGCGGTAAGAAATGTTTTACCGGATGAGCTTCCGCTCTTTGTAAGAATCTCGGCAACGGAGTGGACCGAAGGCGGATGGGATCTTGACGATGCGGTTAAATTAGTTTTAAAACTGAAAGAACACGGTGTGGATTTTGTTGATTGTTCGTCCGGCGGAAATGTCATAAGCGCCAAGATCCCTTTTTCTCCCGGCTATCAGATTCCTTTTTCGTCACGAATAGGAAAAGAAACCGGCATGCTTACCGGCGGAGTGGGCTTAATTACACAACCGGAACAGGCGGAAAGCATTCTTGAATCTGGCGATGCAGACGCAATTTCACTGGGCAGAGAACTTTTGCGCAATCCGTACTGGATCTATCAAGCCGCAAAAAAATTAGGGGCCGAAATTAAAAAACCTAATCAGTATCTCCGCGCTTTATAATTTTCGATTGACATAAAAAAACCCGGCCGGATTTATTCCGTTCGGGTTTTTATTAACTATAGAATAGATCAGAGCCAGTTCTTAATTCTTCCTGCAACCTGCCCGCCAGTGAATCCGAATTTTTCCGCAAGAGTCTGATACGGCGCCGAAGCTCCGAATCCGGTCATTCCTAATCTCAGCAATTTGCTTCTGAAGAGATCGCCCCATCCGGTCATTGTAGCCGCTTCAACTACCGCAACAGGAATATTTTCCGGAACAACGCTCTTCTTGTAATCGTCACTCTGTTTTTCATAAATCTCCCGTGAAGGCATCGATACGACTCTCACAGAATATTTGTCCTGCAGAATTTTCTGTGCAGAGATCGCGACCGGAACTTCGGATCCGCTTGCAACAATTACTAGATCCAATTTATCTTTTGCTTCTTTCGACACAACATATCCGCCATTCATTGCCAAAGCCGGATTAAAATCAGGACCGTGATCTATGAAATCGATCTTCTGGCGCGTAAGAATTATTGCAACCGGTCCCTCTTTCTGAAGCAGCGCATAATTCCATGCGGCCGCTGTTTCTATTGCGTCAGCCGGACGGATTACCGTAACATTCGGAATTGCTCTAAGCACCGGAACATGTTCGATAGGCTGATGAGTCGGTCCGTCTTCGCCGACAAAGATGCTGTCGTGAGTGAAGACATAAATTGCCGGCAGTTTCATTAATGATGCAAGACGGACTACGGGACGCATGTAATCCGAGAACACAAGAAAAGTCGAACCGAAAACTTTAAATCCGCCGTAGAGGATCATGCCGTTCATCAAAGAACCCATTGCGTGTTCGCGTATTCCGAAATGGAAATTTCTTCCTTCAAATTGATCGGGTGCGACGGGCGCAAAAGCTTTCATATAAGTATTTGTCGACGGCGAGAGGTCTGCCGATCCGCCGATAATATTCGGTACAAGCTCTGCGATTTTTTGAATCACTTTACTCGATATAGAACGGGTTGCATTCGCTTCCGTCCCCGCAGCTTTCAGAAGTTCTTCAAAAATATTTTCCGGAAGCCATCCGCTCATTCCCTTCTCATACAAATCCGCTTTAGCGGCATTTTCTTTCTTCCACACGGAAAATTCATTTTCCCATTTCTTATAATTTTCCAACAGTGATTTTTTTCTCGCTTCGAATAATGCTTTCACTTCTTCCGGAATATAAAATTCCTTGTCAGTTGGAAATCCCAAATTCTTTTTTGTTTCTATGAGTTCTTCCTTTCCAAGCGGAGAGCCGTGCACTTCGGATGTATCCACTTTGTGCGGACTTCCGAAACCGATATGGGATTTTGTAATAATAATAGTCGGTTTTTCTTTTTCCGCCTGAGCACTTTTCAATGCCTTCCTGATTGCGTCGTGGTCATAGGCCGAGGTTTCAAGCACTTGCCATCCGTAAGCTTCAAACCGTTTTGCGGTGTTCTCCGTAAAAGTGATGGAAGTGTTTCCTTCGATTGTAATATTATTGTCATCGTAGAAATAAATTATGTTTCCTAATTTCAGATGGCCCGCGATAGAGGCCGCTTCATGCGAAATACCTTCCATCAGATCGCCGTCGCTTACAATTCCGTATATGAAATGATTTCCGAGCAGCTGATTTTTTTCATCGTTGAATCGTGCGGCTGTCATCTTTGCTGCAATGGCCATCCCGACACCGTTTGCAAAGCCCTGTCCAAGCGGTCCCGTAGTTGTTTCCACGCCGGGCAGATGACCGTATTCCGGATGCCCAGCAGTTCTGCTTCCCCACTGCCGGAAAGATTTTAAATCAGCCATCGTAACATCATACCCGCTAATGTGAAGAAGCGAATAGAGAAGCATAGAACCGTGGCCTGCAGAAAGAACAAAACGGTCCCTGTTTCCCCATTTCGGATTATCCGGATTGTGATTAATGAATTCGCTGTAAAGAATTGCCGCAACATCCGCCATTCCCATCGGCATTCCCGGGTGACCGGAATTTGCTTTCTGCACACCTTCCGCCGCTAAAATCCTGATCGTGTTCGAAGCCAATTTTGTAATGTCATTTTTCATCTCGTTATTCTGCATCTTTTTTATCCTTTATGAGTATATATTATTTATCTGTTGCAAAATTTATTTAATAAGGTTAAAGCCAAGTCTGCTTACTTTCAAATCAATTTCAGAATTGCTGTTCAGCAATTTAACAGAGTAGAATGAGAATTCTCTCCGTACGGGATAAGTGTTACGCTGCTTCTCAAAAGTTTCCACAGATGTTCTGAGATTAGAATCATCTTTCAAGATCTCATATGTGGCACAGATAATTTCCTTCAGAATTTCCTGGAGCGATTTGCCGGCACAGTTGAATTCCAAATATTTTCCGGATTCCGGAGAGGGAACATTTTCGGGATACCAGTCAGAATCTATTCCCAAGCCAAAGAATGAACTGATCTCCTTAACGCAAACGGATGT
>JAKAMT010000253.1 GCA_021812705.1 Bacteroidota bacterium
TTAGCTTTTTCAGCTTCTTTATTAGCTTTCTCTTTCTGAGTAACTAGATCATATTTTTTTTCTAGGCTTTCTTCCCTTGAGCTGAGCTGTTTCTCATGATTCTGTAATTTTTGCCGTTTGTTATTTACTTCAGAATCAAACTCCTGTTTCTTCTTCAGCCATTCATCTTTTACTTCAAGTAATTTTTCTCTCTTGATATTTTTAGCTTCTTTATCCGCTTCATCGATTATACGGTCTGCCTTTTCTTTCGCAATCTGGATACTATTTTTTCCTATCTTCGAATTGATAGCCCAACCCAGAACGAACGCCAGTCCAGCAGCAACTAAGGTCACTCCAATAACTATTAACAGATCAACCTGCATATATCCTCCATTGTGACGATTTATTTAAACCGCAGCTGCCGGAACAAATATAGATAAAGAACCTCTTTTTTTAACTACACAGTGCGGGAAACCACCCGACGCTTTTTACTTCCACTGGTCCCGAACTAACGGGATCCCGCCCAAAGCGGGATGAGGCCTGTAATACACGCCGCGAGCTGATAACCCTTATAGTTTAATATTAGTTCTTTTTTATAAGTGACACGGCAGCGCGGAAAAGTTATGATGGATTGGAGATAAACTTGGAGTCGTTCAAGAGAAGCTTTATCTTTTTAATTTTATCCGTAGCCTGTATACTGAATTCGCGGTATTTATTTTTTTCTACAAATAAATCGTACGCAATATTTAAAGCAGCAATGATGGCGATTGTATCTTTAGTCTGATCCGGCAATTCTTCTTTCGTTTCTTCCATCATTGTGTTAACATATTCAGCTAATTCTGCGGCTATCTCCTGATTTTCTACCAGGAGCGAATATTCTTTATCAAAAATTTTTACTTTCAGCTTCTTTTTCTCGTTCATTTTATCTCGTTCCATCTTAAAACTAATTTAAGAACGCAAGTGATAGTCTATTTTGGCTATCAGCTCGTTTATTTTGTTCTTAAGCGCTTCTTTCTCCTCTAAATTAAAATTTTCCCCTCCAAAAATATTTTCTCCGTTGAATAATGATTTGCTCACTTTCGATTCAATCTCCACAATTTTCTTCTTCAGAGAATCATTCTCTCTTTCAAGCAATGTAATTCTATTATTCAACGCCTGGTTAGCTTCGAGTATATCATTTTCCTTCTGAAGGAAATAATAAATTTGTTTTTCAAGAGCGGTTAACTCTTCATTGAACAAATCATATTTCGAAGTTTCAGACAATTACACTCCTCTTAATTGTGCATTGAATTTTTCTTCAACCGACTTAATTGTTTTAACAAAAACTTTTTCTATCTCCTCTTCAGTTAAAGTCTTATTCTGATCGTAATACTCTAATTGAAAAGCAAGACTCTTTTTACCTGAACCTAAGCTTTCACTTTGAAAGATATCAAATAACTTTACATTATGCAACAAGTTAGAACCTTTTTCCTTTATGACTTCCATAACTGCACCGGCAGGGGTATCTGAATCTAAAATGAATGCGCAATCTCTGTACACCTTTGGAAATTTGAGCAATTCCTTAAAATTCCGTTTGGGAACCGTTATTTGCTTCAATCCGGTGAGATCTGCTTCCATCACAAACAGATCCTGATTTATATCATACAAGGATGCATAATCTTTTTTAACTCTACCTATGACAGCAATTTCCTTTTCATCTGAAATAACCGATAGAGACGAATCGACAAATTTTTGATCCGATTTAGTTTCTTCAAAAGTGAAATCAACTCCCGGGAGCAATACGTTGAAGAACGCGGAAGCAACACCTTTCATATCGTAAAGATCTGATTGCCTGTCCTGGCCGTACCATTCAGTCCTTACCTCGTTTCCGGAGATACAAACTAATAACTGCTCTGTTTCAGTGAAATCATCAAAACTTTCTATCTTGCCGGGCGCTCTCTTCGAAAATATTTTACCGATCTCGAAGAGGAGCAGATCTTTTTCATTCACTTTCAAATTATTTGAAACTGCATTCAGCATTCCCGGAAGCAAAGTGGGACGCAAATGAGACATTTCGCTGCTTTGCGGATTAAGAACATTAACCGGTGTGCCGAAACGGTTTGCGGTTTCATCACTTAATAGTGAGTTCGTAATTATTTCATAGAATCCCAATGAATTCAGAATCACTCTTACTTTATCAACAAATGCCGAATGATCCACTTTCTCTTCGAGTGTAACAGAAATTTTATGGACTTCAGGAATTTTATTATAGCCATAGATTCTTGCCACTTCTTCAATCAAGTCGATCTCCCGTTCCACATCATGCCGCCAGGTAGGTATTTCCACGCTCAGTTCTTCGCCTAAATCGGATTTAATTCCGAAACCGAGTCTCTCTAGAATTTTTACGACTTCTGAAGAATCGATATGATAGCCGAGAATTTTTTCAAGCCTTGCAAAGCGGAGATTTGCAGCGCGTTTAAACATTTTTTCCGGATAAGCGTCTATCTCGCCTGCCGCAATTTCTCCTCCGGCAGTTTCTTGAATCAGCTGAGCAGCCCTTTTTGCAGCCCAGACAGTAATTTCCGGGTCCGTTCCCCTTTCAAATCTGTATGAAGCATCGGTGGACAGTCCGAGCAGTTTTGCTGTTTTTCTAATCGAAGAAGGATTGAAAAACGCACTCTCAATCAGAATATTCTTTGTGGACTCGGTTACCTCCGAATTTTCTCCTCCCATAACGCCTGCAACGGCGACAGGAATTTTTTCATCACAGATCATCAGATCATTCTGATTAAGATTTCTTTCTTTGGAATCGAGAGTTGTAAATTTGTTATTGCTGCCCGCCTGACGAACTACAATTTTTTTACCGTTTAGTTTATCCAGGTCGAATGCGTGCAGGGGCTGACCGACTTCATGAAGAATAAAATTGGTTACATCAACAACATTATTAATGGGTCTTGCTCCTATGCTCTTCAATCTTTTCTTAAGCCATTCCGGTGACTCTTTTATTGTTACGTCAGAAACAACTTTGCCTACAT
>JAKAMT010000254.1 GCA_021812705.1 Bacteroidota bacterium
TTTCTCTCTTCAGTAAAGAGATAGTGCAGATCTTTGCGGGGAGAGAAGGATATCAGAACGCGCATTTTTTAGTGCCGATGATTCTTCTTGCATACGTTTTCAGCGGCATGCGTTTGACTGCATCGCTCGGAATGATGTTAACAAAAAACACAAAACATGTGGCGTGGATAACTATGAGCGCAGCCGCATTAAACATTGTGCTTAATTTAATATTCATACCGCGCCTGGGAATTGCCGCCGCCGCCGCGAGCACGCTTGTTTCATTTGTTATCTTTTATATAATCACACAAAAATTATCCGATAAATATTATTCGATCCCTTACGAAAACTATAAACTGGCCCTGATGGTTGCGGCCGGTTCTTTGATGTCGGCAATGATTTATTTCTTCCCTGAGATTAATCTGTTCACCGGAATAATTATAAAACTTTTCATTACTCTCCTATTCCCTTTCATACTTTACGTTTTTCATTTTTACGAAAAAGCCGAACTGGAAATTTTACTAAGCCCGTCTAAGATGTACTTTTTCGTCAAGGATACATTTAAAGGCGCGGCGAAGGATGAAGCAACCCGGGGAGAAATTCTTCAATGAAAAAAGTTTTGATTATTTCATATTACTGGCCCCCCGCAGGGGGAATAGGGGTTCATAGATGCCTTAAGTTCGCAAAATATCTTCGCGAATTCGGTTGGGAGCCGGTGATATTTACGGCCGATAATCCGGAGTATCCCGTTCTTGACGAAGGGAATTATAAAGACGTGCCTGACGGCGCCGTTATTTTGAAGTCGAAGATTTGGGAACCGTACAATATTTTTAAATTCTTCACCGGCAAGAAAAAAGAAGACCGGATTCACAACGTATTTCTTGAAGAAGAAAAGCACGGGGCGTTTCATAAGATTGGAATCTGGATACGCGGGAATATTTTTATACCGGATGCCCGCAAGTTCTGGATAAGACCCTCTGTAAATTTTTTACTGAAATATTTAAATGATAATCCTGTCGACGCAATATTCACAAACGGTCCGCCTCATTCGAATCATATGATAGCATACGGCATAAAGAAAGAGCTTGGAATTCCGTGGCACGCCGATTTCCAGGATCCGTGGACACAGGTGGATTATTTTCCGCAGCTGATGCTTAACCCTCTGTCAAGAAAAATTCATGAAGCTATGGAGCAGCGTGTGTTTAAGAATGCAGATAAAATTACTATCTGCAGCGATACCTGGAAGAAAGATCTTGAATCGATAGGCGCACGCGATGTTGATGTGATAGTTTGGGGCTATGACGAAGATGATTTTAAAAATATCTCCGATTCCCCGTCTCCAAAATTTACACTCAGTCATTTTGGGAGCTTGGGGCCCGACCGGAACGCCAGAACGTTGTGGAAGGCGTTATCTATTTTGAAACACGAGAGCGAAAGCTTTTCAAAAGATTTAGAAATTGAGCTTGTCGGTTTTATCGGTCATTCAATTTTGGATGAGATAAATTCGTTAGGGCTTTCTGAAAATCTCAAAGTATCTGAACACATTCCGAGAAGCGAAACTCTGGCGAGAATGTGCGCAGCCCCGGTTTTATTGCTTATTCTGAACGATATGCCGAATGTGAACGGGCGTCTTCCGGGAAAACTTTTTGAATATCTCGCTTCAAGACGGCCGATTATTGTAGTCGGTCCCGAGGATAGCGACGCGGCAAAGATAGTTGCTGGCGTAAACGCCGGCACCGCTTGCGGGTTTAACGATTTGGATAATACTGTTTCGCATGTAAGAGAGCTTTACAAAAAATATAAAGCCGGTTCGCTCCACAAAAACAGTTCCGAAATTTCAATTTATTCAAATAAAAACCTGACAAAAAAGTTGGCCGGTTTTTTAGACGGAATGGTTTCCAATAAATAATTTAAGCAGCAAACGAAGAATGAACAGAAAAATCAAAGTGCTCTGTTTTACCGATGACGCCTCGGGGCGCGATGTCGAGATGATGCTTCCGATCCGCTACTTTGCAGAGCGTTTTCTCGACTGCGAGTTTTATCATGCTCTCAACATAGACATTCATGAAATTTACCGTATTCGTCCTGATCTAATTCTCCAGGCGAACACAATAGGTTCGAATCTTTATTTTCAAATATCCAAAATTGCACACGACCAGAATATTCCTCTCTTTGCCCTCATCTCCGAAGGAAATTTCAGAACGGACGGGTCCTTTGATTACTGGGGATACAACCGCGACAAAAAATTCTTTCAGGAATATATCTGCTGCTGGAGCGGCAGGACTGCCGAGTTTTTGAAAAAAGAAGTTCCGCTTTACAAAGATAAAATTGTTGTTACCGGCGGAGTGGGATTCGACCGCTACACTATTTACAAATTTTTATCTAAAAAAGATTTCCTGAAAAAATACAACGCAGAAAAATATGAGAGGATAATCGGCTATGCGGGCTGGGCCTTCGGAAAGTTATGCCATCCGAGGGGAGTGAATGAACTTCTGATTTGGGCAAAAGGCGATAGAAGCAGATTAGCCTGGATAGAGGAGCAGAGAAAATTAATACGCGATATTCTAAAAGAGGCAATAGAAAAAAATCCTTCTACGCTTTTCATCCTTAAACAGCATCCGCAGGAGAATTCTCCCGAACGAAGCGAGCCGGTGATAAACGAGATGAGCGAGCTGGCACATTATGAGAATGTACGCTATTTGTGCGGCGAGGAATCTATTCACGATCTTATAAGCGTATCCGATCTGTGGACCTGCTTCGAATCCACATCCGCCCTGGAAAGCTGGCTGATGGGAAAGCAGACAATTTTTATAAATCCCGACAAAAATTTTAACCGGGATTCGCTTTATAAAGGATCTCCTCTTGTCGAGACATACGAAGAGTTCCAGAGGCTGACCGATCAGTTTTTTTCGACTGGTAAAATCGCACAGTTCTTCGACGAAGAAAAATCGGGCACAAGAAATAATCTAATCAAAGAAATAATCGGATTCGGCGACGGGATGAATC
>JAKAMT010000255.1 GCA_021812705.1 Bacteroidota bacterium
AAAAGAGATCGCAAAAGTAATTGTCGGGCAGGATAAAATAATTAATGATCTCCTGGTAAGTCTTTTTGCGAGAGGACACTGTCTTCTGGTGGGAGTTCCGGGCTTAGCCAAGACTCTTCTTATTAAAACCCTTGCCTCTGTGTTAGATCTTAAATTCAGCAGAATCCAATTCACACCTGACCTTATGCCGGGTGATATTACCGGCACGGAGATAATTGACGACGATCCCGTTTCTAAAAAGAGGATTTTCCGATTTGTAAAAGGACCCGTTTTTGCAAATATTATACTGGCTGATGAAATCAACCGCACTCCTCCCAAAACGCAGAGCGCGCTGCTTGAAGCCATGCAGGAGCATAAAGTTACTGCAGCCGGAATAACGCATGAACTGACTGGACCGTTTTTTGTGCTTGCCACGCAAAATCCAATTGAACAGGAAGGAACATATCCGTTGCCGGAAGCGCAGCTAGACAGATTTATGTTCAATCTCTGGCTCGATTATCCAGCATTTAACGAGGAAGTGGAGATAATCAAATCAACAACGAGCGATTATAACGCGGATCTGAAAATTGTTCTCTCTTCAAATGAGCTTATCAAATTCCAAAATTTGATAAAACGGGTGCCCGTTGCGGAAAATGTGATTAACTACGCCGTTAAATTTGTAGATTCAACCCGTCCTGCTAATAATCCAAATCAGTTTATTAAAGAGCGGGTTGCATGGGGCGCAGGCCCGCGCGCTTCTCAGTATTTAGTGCTTGCAGCAAAAACCAAAGCTGTAATGGAAGGAAGATTTACTCCTTCGATAGAAGATGTGTCGAATTTTTTACTGCCGGTTCTGCGTCATAGAATTATTCCGAATTTTTCGGCTGAAGCAGAAGGAATTACATCCGTAGATATCATCAAAAAATTAATGTAACGATTAATTAAAGCTCCTTTAAATTTTTAATCATTATCAAAATTACCGCCGCCTATGACAACAAAAATACACTCGCCAAAAATTTCTCTCCTTATTTTAATAACAATTTTGTCACTACTGAATTTAAGCTGTTCCAAAAAAGATGAACCGGCTCAGATAAAGAAAAATATAAAACCGAATCAGTTCGGGCTTTCGGCGGATAATCTTATTGAGGTAAATGATACCATTGATTCGAATCAGACGCTGTCTGATCTGCTTTTCCCTCATCAAGTTTCATCTAAAAGAATAAATGAAATTGAAAAAGCGGCTGTACGGGTTTTCCCTCTCAGAAATTTCAGGGCGGGGGATCAACTGCATATTTATGCGTCGTGGGATTCTGTAGAGACAGTGAAATACATGGTCTACACTTTTAGGAATGATCCCGTTAACTATGTTGTTTTCGATTTAAGGGATTCGGTAAAAGTTTATAAAAAGTCGAAATCCGTGGAAATAAATGAGGTTGCTGTTTCGGGAAAAATAAAAAATTCTCTCTTCGAAACGCTTCAGGAAAAAAATATTCCGGATGCATTGAGTGAGCGGCTGGAAGATATTTATGCATGGCAGATCGATTTTTTCAAACTGCAGCCGACGGATAGTTTTAAAGTCATTTACGAGCAGTTGAGTGTCGAAGGCGTTCCAAGCGGGGTTGGAAAAATTCTTTCATCCAATTTCTATTCGGGCAAGGAAGATCATTACGCAATTTATTTCGATAGAGAAAAAGGGGAACAATACTTTGACGATAAAGGAAATAGTTTAAAGAGGCTGTTTTTGAAAGCCCCGCTTAAATTCAGCAGAATCTCTTCTAAATTTTCTTTAAGCAGATATCATCCGGTTCTTCATAGAGTGAAAGCGCATCTTGGAACTGATTACGCCGCACCGGAAGGCACACCCATTATGACTGTTGGAAGCGGAACTGTGGTGGAAGCGGGATACAGCGGCGGTAACGGCAATTACGTTAAAGTGAAGCATAATGCCACTTACACAACGCAATATCTACATATGAGCCATATTGCTAAAGGAATTCGGCGCGGCGCTTTTGTAACACAGGGACAGATTATTGGCTATGTCGGAAGCACCGGCCTGGCCACGGGTCCACATGTTTGTTTCAGATTCTGGAAGAACGGAAAACAGGTGAACCCTTTAAAAGAAAAATATCAATCCTCGGGTCCGGTCAGCAAAAAGAACAGAGACGAATTTGAATCCGTGAAGAAACTATGGCTGGAAAAATTATCCTTGATGAAAGGCTAGCTGCCCGCCATGTCCGTATTCGAAAACTGACAAAAAAAATATTTGAATGATTTTGCATTGTAATGAATAATTATTCAGATAAATAAATCTCATAAAAATCTGAAATCGGATAGAAATTAATTTTTCTTAATTTACGGTCATCCGCATTGCGTCAAAAAAAATTGTTTCATAATTTTGCATCACTTTAATAGCGGAGAAATATAAAATGAAAACTGAATGCCCCGTATGCGGAGCTGAAATAGAACTCGCAAAAGATTCTGTGCAGGGAGAATTAATTGAATGTCCTGATTGCGGAACTGAACTGGAAGTTGTTTCTGTAAATCCTCCTAAAGTTCAAGAAGCCCCGCAGGAAGAGGAAGACTGGGGTGAATAATTTGGTCTGGGTTTTAGACTCGACACTGCGTGAGGGAGAACAGACACCCGGAGTCTATTTCGATAAGCACATCAAACTTGCAATTGCAGGTATCTTAGACGAAATCGGAATTGATATAATTGAAGCCGGCCATCCGATGGTAACAGCTGAAATTCATGCTGCCGTAAAAGCAATTGCGCAAAAAGGATTTAAATCCGTGGTCGGTGCTCATTCTCGCTCTCTTCAAAGTGATGTTGATCTGGCTCTTGAATGCGGCGTGAATTTTCTTGGAATATTTTACTGCGTTTCTGATGAACGGCTCTCTTCCGTATTTAAAAAAGATTTGGATTCCGCAATCAAGCAGATTACGGATGTTATCAAATATGCCAAATCACAAAATCCGAAATTACTTATTAG
>JAKAMT010000256.1 GCA_021812705.1 Bacteroidota bacterium
GATTTACATCTTCCGGCGAAGCTCTCTGGAACCAGTATGCGGATCTCTGCTGCTCATGCGGATTATGCACCCTCTATTCCTGCCCCGAAGATCTTTACCCGCGCGAGGCGTGCGATCAGGGGAAAGCATCCAATAAAAAAATGGGAACGCGATATCAGCAGCAGAAACCGGTTAAAGTCCATCCTATTAAAGAGGGAAGAAGAGTTCCTCTTAAACAGCTGATGAAAAAATTAAATATACTTCAGTTCGACGCTCATACGCCTTTCACAAAAAATATTCCTGATGTTGCCAATGTTAAAATAATGCTCAAGCAGCATGTGGGCGCATCTGCAAAAAGTATCGTGAAACTGGGTCAACAGGTAAGTGAGGGTGAACTAATTGCCGATATCGAAAGCGGTAATCTCGGCGCTAAGATTCATGCCTCAATAAGCGGAAAAATATCTCATGTCTCGGATGATTTTGTAAAAATAGAAAAATAGGATTTTAATCAGAATAAATTTTGTAATGCAGGATTAAAGGTAAAATTATGGAAATGAATTCACTTGGTCTAATAGAAATGACAAGCATTGCGGCCGGAATGCAGGCTGCTGATATAATGCTGAAAACCTCAGAAGTTGAATTGATTCTCTCGAGAACCATCTGTTCGGGAAAATATATTGTTTTGGTGGGCGGTGATGTTGCGGCCGTTCAATCTGCAGTTGATGCCGCCGCATCCCAAATCGATTTTGCGGTGATTGATACTTTTGTAATTCCGAATGTGCATCCCGATATTTTTCCGGCACTATCCGGTCACTCTGATGTTTCTCTCCTTGAGGCACTCGGAATCATCGAATCTTTCTCTGTAGCCTCTCTTATAGAGGGCGCGGATGCCGCAGTGAAATCCGCAACCGTCAGAATTATCGAGATCCGTCTTGCCATGGCATTGGGAGGAAAAGCATTCTGCACTATTACAGGCGAAGTTGCAGCTGTTACAAGCGCGGTTGAATCTGGCGCCAAGTTAATTGCAGATAAGGGACTGCTTGTGAATAAAATTGTAATACCGCAGCCGAGGCCTGAACTTTTAAGCGAGATGATTTAACAATTTTATTTCTCGTAAACCGCAACACATTCAATTTCAATCAGCACATCTTTGGGCAGGCGCGCAACCTGCACAGTGGATCTTGCCGGTTTGTGCGCTCCGAATTCTTTAGCATAAATCTCATTCATCTTTCCGAAATCATCAAGATTTTTCATAAACACTGTGCACTTAACAATGTTTTCAAGCGTTAGATTTTCCGATAGTAGAACCGCTCTTATGTTCTTAAATATTTGTCCCGTCTGAGACTCAATATCATTACCTATAATATTCATAGTTGCCCCATCCAGGGAAATCTGACCGGATAGAAAAAGAAGATTACCGGTTTTTACCGCCTGAGAATACGGACCTATTGCCGCAGGAGCTTTATCCGTAGATACTGTTTTTAATTGTGCGTAATAGGGATTCTGAAGAAAAAAGAATATTGCCCCGATAATGGAAAAAGTAACAATGATGTTTTTCTTTTTCATAACTCCTTCCTATTTTAATTTCAATATGAGAATGATTTTTTAATTTATCAACGTTGCCGGAATCATTCTCAGCTTCAGAGCCAAAAAATGAGAGCGAGGGAAAAATGACATTAAAAGAAAAATACGGCGGGTGGGCTTTGATAACCGGAGCATCTGCCGGAATAGGTGAAGAGTTTGCAAAAAGATTCGCGTCGGAAAAAATGAATCTCGTTCTTATAGCCAGAAGAAAGGAGAGGCTGGATAAATTAGCCGCAGATTTGAAATCGAAACACGGCGTTGAGATTGTTACCGTGCAGGCAGATTTGGCCGATGAAAAATTTTTAACAGGAATCACTAATATCACCTTTGAAAAAGAGATTTCAATTCTGGTAAACAATGCCGGATTTGGTTATAACGGTGAATTCGTAAATTCGGATCTCCGCAATCAAACAGATATTATTAAAGTGAACTGTATAGCTCCGGTAGTTTTGACGCATCATTTTCTTAAAGGAATGATTGAGCGGAAAAATGGCGCGGTCATTTTTCTGGGAAGCCTTGTAGGCTATCAGCCCACTCCTTTCACAACAGTGTATTCTTCAACAAAAGCATTCAACCTATTTATGGGTGAAGCACTCTGGTACGAACTCCGGAGACACAATATTGATGTGCTGGTATTAAATCCGGGAGGAACTTCAACTGAATTTCAGAAAATTGCAGGTACTTCGGCAGGTCCTGCGCCGAGAAACGTATCCCAGGTGGTTGATACTGCCATGAAGCATCTTGGAAAAAAAATGAGCGTGGTTGACGGTGCTATGAATAAAATTATCTCTGCCATGCCCCGGATTATGACCAGAAAATTTACCGTGAGAATAGCAGGTACTATCCGCAAAAAATATTTCACATGAAGAAATTACCGGCTAAAAATCTTTTTTGAAGGAGTTGACGGCAATTCTTAAAAAAACAAAAACTAATGTGGACGAGATAATAATCACCGGGACTATTGTCTGGTAAATGCCGGCAATGCCGATTGGCTTTTTTACCATTATTGAAAGAAACATCCTGCTCATCGGCTTGAAGAGAATGATTACAAGGGAAAGCATGAAAACAATATTTATGAGAAAAGAGAGAGAAGCTCCCTGCGATGAAGCCAGCCGTATTGCGTTCTTCTCCTTGAAATTCGAATAGATCCCGCCCATCCCCAGATTCATTGAAATTATTGCCGCAGATGCGAATAATGTTATTGTGACTGCAAAAATTGTAAGCTCGCTTCCAAGATTATTATTAGAAAAAAAACTGAGACCCGTACCCACTAGCAGTATCATCGCAGAAAAGGGGATAACTCTGTTCACAAGAATTTGTGATGATTTTACCGGCGATGATTTTAATTTCCAGAACGCCATTCCTTCCAAACTAATTAAAGGAAAAATAAAC
>JAKAMT010000077.1 GCA_021812705.1 Bacteroidota bacterium
CTCTCCGCCTTCGGCGGATAAATCCGCCATTAAAAGCTTATCTAAAATGGTAAGCTTTTTCTTTTTTAAAAGCATCTCTCAAAAATTTATCTAAGCCGATCCGGGGGTACAGATTTAGAAATGGTTCGTTTGAATGAAATAACACTTTTACATTTTACTTATTGTGTGGACTTACAGACAGTTACATGAGATAATAATTTTAACTTTCAGCATTGTATTTAAAAATCAGTGTCTTTTAGCCGTAGCTCTTATAAAGTATTATCAAACCACTGGACAAAATAATTAATTTTGAAGAGTGGGAGGATATTGTCAAGAAGAAAATATTATTAAATAATCATTTATGTATTTTGTCATTGAGCAACCATTAAATTATATTTCGGTTAATAACGAAATGAGCTTATGAAAGATAAGGCAACCATATTCAAAGCATTATCAGATCCGAATCGTCTTAGAATTCTTAAGATGCTTCAGATGAAACCTCTATGCGTGTGTGAGATCACCGAAGTGTTAGATCTTGCGACTTCTACGGTTTCAGAACACTTAAGAGTTTTGAAAAAGGAGGGATTTATTTACGAAAAAAGAGACGGCAAATGGGTTAATTATCTTATAAACAAACACCCGGCCGATCCGCGCATATCTGCTTTTTTATCTACCCTTGATTTCTGGATTGGTAATGATAAAGTGATTGAAAAGGATAAAAAGAAAGTTGCAGTTGTTGATCGAGTTGAAGTATGCAGCCGGTGATTATTTTTTTTGTTTAAACAATTCGGCGAATGACGAATTAATGGAAGAGACATAATAATTATGAGAATCTTAATTCTGTGCACGGGCAATTCATGCCGAAGTCAGATGGCCGAAGGATTTATAAAATCGTTTGATAATAATTTGACAGTTTATTCTGCAGGAACTAACCCGTCTAATCAGGTTCATCCAAAAGCAATTCAAGTAATGCAAGAAGTCGGAATTAACATTTCGAATAATTATCCCAAGAAAGTTGATGTATTTCTTGACGAGCCGTTCGATTTTGTAATTACTGTATGCGATAACGCTAAAGATACTTGCCCGGTTTTTATCGGTAAGGTCGGAAAACAGTTGCATATAGGTTTTGAAGATCCGGCAGTGGCGACCGGCACGGAAGAAGAGATTCTTTCTGAGTTCAGAAGAATAAGAGATCAAATCAAAAATGACTTATACAAATTTTATAAAATAATGTAGGAGGTTGAAAGAATGCTAAACATAAAAGTTCTTGGATCAGGATGCGCTAATTGTATTAACTTGGAAAAATTATGCCATGAAGTTGTTTCTGAAAATGGAATCGAAGCAGAAATAGAAAAGGTGACTGATTATAAAGACATAATGAGTTATGGAATTATGACAACACCGGGATTAGTTGTAAATGGGATGGTGATTCACAGCGGTAAGCTGCCAACTAAATCAACATTAACCCATTGGCTGATGAGTGAATTATCAAAACAGTAAACGCATTATTAACAGAAATGTTCGTAAATAAAGGAAATATTATTAAAAGCATCATTCATTTTTCTCCTAGAGAAGTGCTGGAAGAATGTAAAAATGGTGCTTTGATGGTTGATCTGCGTAGAGAAAATGAATACCTGTATAAACAATTCGACGTTCCTAATGTTGTATACAGCAGACCAGAATATGTAAGAGAACATTATGAAGATATACCTAAAGATATTCCGGTTATAATCGCGGATAATGCCGGATTGCGAAGTAGAGAGATTGTAGAATTTCTGGTTGGTAAAGGGTTCACAAATGTGGCCAATCTTGTTGGAGGAATGTTTGAATGGGATCGAGATGGATTGCCGCTAAAAGTAAATAATAACGAAATGCTTAGCGGATCATGTCTATGTGTAATGAGAAAAAAAAGCATTAATTAATAAATGAGAAGAGCAGTAAGTTCAATTGCTAAAAGACGGCAACATTTTCCTTTACTGCCCTAAGCAATAATTATGAATTAACAGTAGCTGCTGCGGTAGCCGTGTTCGTAATAAACAGCGTTGGGGTATTTGCCGCGGCGATTGGTGTGCCTATAGAAGTGCCAGCTCTTATTAGTTGGTTTACACTGCACTGCTGTCTCAGAAAAAATATTTTAAGAATGAAGAAAAAGGAACTGTCAAATCGTGATGGCTATGCCATAAAAGCTGCTAATATTTATTAATAACAATTGGTATCCAGATGAATTCAAATGTATCATTGAATAAAGAAAAATTAAAAGTCCTGATTCCGATTTTATTATTCCCCGTAGGGATTTTACTCTACTTAAATTTAGAAAAGATTACCGATCTATTAATCTATTCCTTGATTGGCCTTACTCCTAAAACACCTTTAACTTCGGCGATATGGTTCTTTGTTTTTGAAGTGCCGAAAGTACTCTTACTGCTAACTGTGATTGTGTTTGTAGTTGGAATAATTCGAAGTTATTTCTCGCCGGAAAGAACAAGAAAAATACTTGGAGGTAAAAAACTGTTTGCCGGTAATATTCTTGCAAGTATGCTTGGAATTGTAACCCCATTTTGCTCTTGCTCTGCAATCCCATTATTCCTTGGATTTATAGAAAGCGGTGTCCCGCTCGGAGTAACATTCTCATTTTTAATAGCCGCGCCAATGATAAATGAAGTTGCACTTGTTCTTTTATTTGGATTGTTCGGATGGAAAACGGCGTTACTTTACATGTCAACCGGGTTATTAATTGCTATTATCTCAGGGTATGTGATCGGAAAATTAAAACTGGAACGATATGTAGAATCGTGGGTATATGAAGTAAAAGCCGGGCATCTTGAATCGGATAAAGAAAAAATATCTTTTACTAATAGGATAAATGCCGGCATCGATGCGGTAATAGAAATAGTAAATAAAGTATGGATTTATATCGTAGTTGGAATTGCTGTAGGCGCCGGTATACATGGTTATGTACCGGAAAATTTTATGGCCTCGTTTATGGGAAAAAGTGCCTGGTGGTCTGTTCCAGCCGCTGTTTTATTAGGTGTTCCCATGTACTCAAATGCTGCAGGAATAATACCAATTGTTCAGGCATTGTTGGAGAAAGGAGCTTCGCTTGGTACTGTGTTAGCATTTATGATGGGTGTTATCGGACTATCACTACCGGAAACAATTATCTTAAGAAAAGTCCTGAAATTAAGGCTGATTTTTATTTTTGTCGGAATTGTTGCCGTAGGGATAATAATAGTGGGTTATTTATTCAATCTTATTTATTAGAGGAATAAAAATGATTGTAAAAGTATTAGGTGCCGGGTGTAAAAAGTGTTCAACGCTTGAAGAGAACGTTAAAAAAGTAATCAATGAAAATCAGATTGATGCTGTAGTTGAAAAAGTAACAGATATACAGGAATTTATTAAATACGGAATACTTTCAACACCTGCATTAATTATAGATGAAAAAGTTGTAAGCTATGGAACAGTACCATCTAATGTTAAATTACTTGAATGGTTAAAAAAGGGGAACTAACATGAAAAGATTGGCGGCATTAGTATTATTAACATTTATGATTTGTATAAATCTATTAGCACAAAAACCAAATGATAAAAAGACCGGAACAGTTAAATCCAAAATAACGTTCGTTGAATTAGGTTATGTCAATTGCATCCCATGTAAACAGATGCAGCCGGTGATGAAGTCTATTGAATCAAAATACAAAGGGATTGTAAAGGTAATATTTTATGATGTATGGACTGCTGGTGGAAAGCCATTCGCAGAAAAGTATGGCATAAAATTAATCCCGACACAAGTATTCCTTGACGAGAACGGCTCGCGCCCAATGATCAAAGACCGCTTCACAGCCATTCACAAAGGTTGGTTGTGAGACTGAATTTAGTACAACTGACCGATCCTCGTATCCATCAAACTGCAAAATCGGGAACGGGAATTCAAGTGCCGAATACTTTAAAATTTGCAGAGCCGGTTATTCATGAAGTGAAAAATTTAAGCGATATTCCATTGTTTAATATTGTAGTTGAATTCAATGCGCCTCATAATTAAGAAAGAATCCTGATGAAAAAAATATTAAGCTCGTTACTGATTAAACCTGCAGGACCGGATTGCAACCTGGATTGCGATTATTGCTTCTATTTGGATAAAGCCGATTATTTTTCGGGCGACAAGCATAGAATGTCTTTAAAAGTGCTGGAAGAAATGGTCAAGCAGGTTCTACAGCAGGGCCCATATCAGGTGTCGTTCGGATGGCAAGGCGGAGAACCGACTTTGATGGGACTCTCCTTTTTCAGAAAGGCAGTAGAATACCAGGAAAAATATGGAGAAGGAAAATCCGTCGGTAACGGATTGCAAACTAATGGCATATTGATCGATCAGGAGTGGGCAAATTTTCTAAGGCAATTCAATTTTTTAGTAGGTCTTTCTTTGGACGGACCCGAACATATTCATGATCACTACAGATTTGCAAAAAACAGAAAAGGTACCTGGAAAAAAGTCAACGATAGAGCAAGGCTGCTTTTAGATTCCGGTGTCGCAACAAACGCCTTAACAGTAGTCAATGATTATTCTGTAAATTTTCCTGAAGAAATTTACAGCTACCATAAAGAATTGGGATTGAACTATATGCAGTTTATTCCCTGTGTTGAAACAGATCAAAATAACAATATGAAAGCAGCTGATTTTTCTGTCGGTGCGGAGAAATACGGAGAGTTCCTTAAAAAGATATTCGACTTGTGGCACGCAGATATTCATGACGGAGTTGCAACTACTTCAGTCAGATATTTTGATTCTGTTTTTCATGCTTATGTCGGACTCGAAGCGCCGGAATGCACACTTGCAAATGCATGCGGCACATATCTGGTTGTGGAACATAACGGTGACGTCTATTCGTGCGACTTTTTTGTAGAGGATAATTGGAAACTCGGAAATGTGTTGACTCATAAAATGGATGGAATGTTAAATTCATCTCGCCAGGAAGAATTCGGAAATCTGAAAGCAGAACTGCCTTCGGAGTGTGTAACCTGCCAGTGGCTTAAAAAATGCAGGGGAGGCTGTACCAAAGATAGAATACGTGATCCGATGGATAAAGGATCAAATCATTTTTGCACTTCATATAAGATGTTTTTTGAATACTCAGATAAAAGATTAATTGCACTCGCAGATGAGTGGAAGGAAAATCAAAGGAGTTAATCATGGACAGGAGAAAATTTTTGAAGGCGGCCGGCCTGACGGCGGGATTGTTCGCGGTGGGCAATAAAAGTTACGGAAAATCGATTCTCGAAAAAATTCAGTCGCAAGGAAAGAAGCCGAATATTATATTTATTCTTGCCGATGATCTTGGCATAGGTGATGTGGGGTGCTATGGTGCGGATAATTATAAGACGCCTAACATAGACAATCTGGCAAAACAGGGAGTGCGTTTTACGCATGCCTATACCGCTCCTTTATGCGGCCCGTCGCGTGCGCTAATTCTTACGGGCAGATATGCGTTCAGAACAGGTGCGGTTAATCAGGATATGACGGGACAGATGAAACCGTCGGTTGAAATAATGATGCCTGAAATTCTTAAGACCGCCGGTTATAAAACTGCAATGATCGGTAAATGGGGTCAACTTCCGCTAACGCCCTCTGATTTCGGTTTTGAAGAATACCTCACATTTTCGGGTAGCGGCGTCTACTGGAATACTCAGGAGAAAGCTAAGAAATACACGGTCAACGGAACTAAAGTTGAGTTGAAGGATAATGAATATATGCCTGATCTGATGCATAATCATGTGGTTGATTTCATTACAAAAAATCGTAACACCCCATTCTATCTCTATTATTCACTCTCCCATGTCCATGCGGAAATTCTCCGTACTCCGGATAGCAAACCTGATTCAAAAGATTTGTATGCTGATAATATCTCTTATATGGATAAATTAATTGGAAAATTGATTGATGAGCTGGAGCGGCATAAATTACGCGATAATACTCTGCTGATATTTTTCGGCGATAATGGAACGGGCGGAAAGTATGCCGATAAGGCAACTATCGGCGGCAGAAGATTATCAGGCCAGAAAGGTTCAATGCTTGAAGGCGGCGCACTCGTTCCTTTAATTATTCATTGGCCGGGTAAGACGCCTGCGGGAAAAGTTACACCTCAACTGATCGATTCAACAGATTTTATTCCCACGCTGGCAGAAATTGCAGGTGCTAAACTTCCTTCAAAAAATATTCTGGACGGCAAAAGTTTTGTCTCACAATTGAAGGGAGGAAATGGAACCGAAAGAGACTGGGTGTTTATTGAACTTGGAAACCAATGGTATGTGCGGGATCAGAAATGGAAACTCTACGGCTCCGGCAAACTCTATGATATGAGCGGATCGCCTTTTGAAGAAAAATTAATTTCTGAAGACACTAAAGATAATGAAGCAATTGAGGCTCGTAAACGTCTTCAGGCCGTTCTCGATAAACTGAATCCCGGAGGAGGCATTCTTGATGACGGCGACGGAACCGGAAGACATGCGGATAAGGCAAAAGTAAAAGGGAAGAAAAAAAAGAATCAGCCTAAATCCGAAGACGACTCGGATCAATAAGGAAATAATTTTTTATTATTTCTTAGTCGAATTTTTCGGGCAGGCATCATTTCCAAAATGAATATAATTAGTTAAAATGATCGGCCGATTCTATAGAAATCAAATATAAGTTCGGAGAAAATTTATGTCCCCTAAGATTACTCTAAATGCAAAACTGAGTCTCGCAATTTTCGGTTTGGCTGCAATTCCAATGCTCGGTCAAAAATTGCCGCCAAAACCTGAAAGGCCGAATATTTTATTTATTGCCGTCGATGATTTGAAGCCGGTTCTCGGCTGTAATGGAGGTAAAATTATTAAGACTCCGAACATCGATCGTCTGGCAAAAAAAGGTACTCTATTCACAATGAGTTATTGCCAGCAGGCCGTATGCGGTCCAACTCGCGCAAGTTTACTCACCGGCACCAGACCCGATGTTACAAAAGTATGGGATCTAAAAACCCAGATGAGAGAAGTAAATCCTAAAACACTTACATTCCCTGAATACTTGATCAGTAAAGGATATTCCACCCAAGGACTTGGAAAGATATTTGATCCCAGAGATGTTGATGAAAATCTCGATAGACCTTCCTGGAGCGTCCCGTTTTATAAAGAAGCGGATAGTTACTATTCAAAAGTGACAGGAAAACCATCTTTGTATTATCAAAAGCCGGAGACGAAAGCGCTTGTTGATAAATATCAAAAGGAAGGTGAAGATAAAGGATTAACTAAAGCGAAACTGGAAGATTATATCCGCGCAAGAATAAGTCCATCGGTGGAATGCATAGACGTTCCTGATAACGCTTATGAAGACGGTGCAAATGCGCTGAAAGCCAAAGATTTATTATCTCAACTTGGAAAGAAAGAAGGACCTTTTTTCCTGGCGGTTGGTTTTCATAAACCGCATCTTCCCTTTGTAGCGCCTAAAAAATATTGGGATATGTATAAACGTGATGAGATGCCTATTGCCTCTTATCAGAAAGCGGCGCTCAATAGTCCGAATATAGCATATCATAATTCAAGTGAACTCCGGCGATATACAGATATTCCACCATTGACCAGCTTTACGGATCAGTCGGTTGGAATTAATCTGCCTATCGATAAACAAAAGGAATTGATACACGGTTATTATGCTTCGGTATCTTATTCGGATGCGCAAATTGGAATTCTTCTGGATGCTATTGATTCACTCGGTTTGTCAAAAAATACTATTATAGTGTTATGGGGAGATCATGGCTGGCATTTGGGAGATCATGATTTGTGGTGCAAACATACAAACTTCGAGCAGGCTACACATGCCCCTTTAATATTTTCAGCAGCATGGATAAAACCCTCTGTTTCAAATTCACTTGCGGAATTTGTTGATGTATTTCCGACTCTTTGCGATCTCTCCGGCATTTCAATCCCCAAAAATCTGGACGGAAAATCATTGGTCCCCGCAATGAGAAACCCAAAAACAAAAATCAAAGATTATGCTGTGAGCCAATATCCCAGAAGCGGAGAAGCGAATGCAAGATTAGGTTGGGATACGGGAAAATATATGGGCTATTCGATAAGAACGGAGAGATACAGATATACAATTTGGATGGGGAATAATTTCAGAAGCACACAGCCCTTCAATAAAGATTGGGTATCTGCGGAGGAATTGTACGATTACAAAAAAGATCCGCTCGAAACGGTAAGTGTAATTAATGATAAAAAATATTCTTCAATTGCCGGAGACCTGCGGGCAAAAATGCAGAAATTCCTCAAGTCGCAAGTGAAGAACTAATTGAACCGGTGTTATAGGATGATAAACAGTTAAGAGGAGAGGAATTGAAAATATATTAGCCTTTACTACATGAGGATTAGATAAGATAGAATTTGTCTCGCCTTACGGTTCATTCCCGACTAATATCGCGCAGAGAATTTTATGTCGGCGGGAATAACAATACAACTATACGTTTCAAAAAATATTTTGGTGATGCTAAACCGGTTATTAGAGAAGAAACCTTTGGGGGATGGATATTTTGGAATCAAAACCACAGGTAGTCGTATTCAAATATAAAATTTCAAAGTAACAGGGCTAGAAAATCTATAATGATGCATATGAAGAGTACAACCATAATCCCGGCCATTATATCGATCCTTTTTTTTACCACACTCAATATTTATTCGCAAGGGAGCGAACCGAAGACACTGATTTTAAGAAAAGATCTCCTTGTTGAGTTGAAAGAAAAGTATGGGAAGTATAAGAACAGAACGGATGATATAATTATAAGTCTGTTAGAGACCTCGGATAATTTATTGAAAGAAAAACCCCTCTCGGTGGTAGATAAATCTGTAACTCCTCCGGGCGGTGATAAAAGAGATTTTATGAGCATGGGCCCTTATTGGTGGCCGGATCCTTCAAAAAAAGATGGGCTGCCATATATACGCCGCGATGGAGAAAGAAATCCGGAGTACTATAAAATAACCGATCAGGAATATTTTACCAGAACTGTAAACGAATCGCAGTTGCTCGCACTGGCATTTTATGTAACCGGCAAAGCAAGCTATGCAGAAAAGGCAGTTCAAAAAATTCGAGTATGGTTCCTGAATGAAAAAACAAAAATGAATCCGAATATGAAGCATGCGCAGTTTATTCCGGGAATAAATGCCGGAAGAGGCATTGGTTTGATCGAAACCAGGGAAATATTTAAAGTGCTTGACGCAGTGGCCATCTTAAGGATTTCCCGTAGATGGAGTGATAATGACGATTCTAAGTTTAAGGTTTGGCTGGCAGACTACTATAAGTGGATTACATCGCATCAATACGGCTTGGATGAATCAAATGAAAAGAATAATCATGGAACCTGGTACGATGTGCAGGCCGTTTCGATTGCACTATTCTTAAATAGAATCGATGATGCCAAAAAAATTCTAGAAAACGCAAAGCTAAAAAGAATTGATTCCCAAATTGACTCCGTAGGGAAACAGCCTTTGGAACTGGCAAGGACAAAATCATGGAATTACAGTTGCATGAATCTGTCCGCATTTTTTCATCTGGCGCTTCTTGGAGAAAAAATTGGAATTGATTTGTGGAATTACAGCTCGCCCCGTGGAGGATCTATACAGAAAGCTCTTGACTATTTGCTCCCGTTTGCCAACAACTTCAATAATTGGAAATATAAACAAATTGAAGAATTTAACTCGCGGAGTCTTGAAGAGATTTTATATTTGGCCATAGACAAATATGAAAAAAATAAATATTCTGACTGGTATAAAAAAATATATAAAAATGAACCGCATTATACATTAAACACTTTTTTGTTTTGATCGCCGGGCTAATTTATTTTCTGGAATACTTGGAATAAATAAAGTGTCGATAAACGAATATGAATCTGCTATCTGTGAAATATGATTATTGGTATAACCTTTCTATAATAATTGTTTGGACTCGGAAATCAAGCGGGCGTAAGCAACATTCACGATGAAAATGATTTTAATAGAATAATTTTTTAAATTTTTATCGTGATTACACTAAACTTCCTCTTAGCCCTAATGAAATGAATAAAAGTCTTGCTAAATAGATTTTTGTCGGAGATTTAGGAGCACCATTACCATAATACCACATTAGAATAATGAAACCTCGCAGTTTTAAAAGATCTATGTTCTTTAAAAATACGCCAAAGCGGTTGTAGTATTTTCAATTTATTCTGATTTGTATCCCCGCTGGTTAAAATATTAGCAGTTATAAAATAAAATTATCGGAGGATAAAAATGAAAAGAGCAATTATGATTATTGTTTTCTCATTTTGTGCCGGGTTTACGCTTTTATCCGCTCAGACACAAATTCAGTACGGCTCAAATAAAGAGATTGGGAAGTATGAACAGGTTAACGATATTAAAATGTATTATGAAGTTTACGGCGAGGGGCATCCGCTTTTGCTTATTCACGGCAACAGCGGATCAATAAGCTCATGGAGCAATCAAATTCCCTCCCTGTCGAAGAAGTATAAAGTATTCATAGCCGACAGCAGAGCGCAGGGGAGATCCTATGATTCAGACAAGGAGATTACCTACTCTCTGATGGCATCCGATTATAATGCTTTGCTTAACAAGCTTAATCTGGACAGCATTTACATTATGGGCTGGAGCGATGGCGGCATCATTGCATTGGATCTCGCAATGAATTATCCCTCTAAAGTAAAGAAGATGGTGCTTGCAGGGACTAACTTCAATACTGACTCCACAGCATTGTATCCTGAAGTATTAATGACATTTCAGAACCTTAAAACAATACCGTTCGAAAAGCTTCCGGATTTATTGAAAAGAGCATATACCGCTTTGTCACCCCAGCCGGATAGAGCTCCGATAGTATTTAAAAAATTAATGAATCTGATGATTAAATATCCGGACTATTCCACTACAGAAATTTCCAAAATAAATGTCCCCGCCTTGATACTGGCTGGTGACCATGATCTGATTCGTGAAGAGCACACACTTAAATTATATCAAAGCATCCCACATTCTCAATTATTAATACTACCGGGGACGTCACATTTAGTCCTTTTTGAGAAACCCGAAATCGTTAACCAAACTGTTGATACGTTCTTCTCAACACCTTATCAAGATTTGGACAGATTCTATTTCTTAAAATGATTCGATAAAAAATTCCAAAACAAAACGACGGAACATTTAGTTCTTGAAGATCAATTAGAATATTTTATTTGCTCTATACACGAAATATGAATTGATGATTTATAATTTGAAATAAGAAGGGATTTCTTAATTATTTTGTCATATTTTACGGATTTAGGCGATTTGATTACTACCCAAATTTAGTATCCAGTATTTTTCTCCGGTATTGAAAAATACGACTAAGCTTTTCGCTTATTATCATTCTGTGTATTATCCTGCCTATTTTGCCGAAAGGAACCGCATAATGCACCAGATCGTGCACCTCAATGCCGCCGGGTATCTCTCTAAAGCGGTGCTGATGATGCCAGAATTTATAGGGACCGAATCTTTGTTCATCAATAAAAAAATCTTCCTCAATCACCTCGGTTATTTCAGTAATCCAGGATATTTTTATCCCGGGAAATATTTTAATCCGGTAAATTATTATTTGTCCCGGATATACTTTTTCGGGCAAATCAGATTTTATTTCAAAATTCATATCGGGTGGAGTAATTGACTGAAGATTCTTCGGATCGGAGAAAAATTTCCAGCATTCAGTTTTGCCTATTGGCAGAATTTGTTTCGCCTCAAGCTTATAAATTTTCATTGATCAACCTTTTTTGCCTATTAAGGGAATAAATGCCGGAGTATTGATTTTGTATTCTCCCCATTCCGTGTTCCCCTCATATTTTTTCTCCAAAAGAGGAATACCAGAAACATAAACTAGAAGAAGATTTATGACTAAGGGCCCTGTCAAAGCTGCAATTGTGGAACCTGTTCCTATCGCGTAGATGCCGATACCCCACCATAGAACCGCTTCTCCGAAATAGTTAGGATGACGCGTGAATTTCCATAAACCGGATTGAATAATTTTGCCTTTATTATCTTTATTCTTTTTGAACTTGTATAATTGATAATCGCCAATGCTTTCAAACGAAAGCCCTAAAACATAAATCAGAAGTCCGGCAAAACTAAATAGTATATGCGACCCGTGAGAATTGTAAAATGTCAGCATTATTGGGAGTGCAACAACAAGCATTATTAAACCTTGGAGCATAAAAACACGAACGAATGCGTTTATCATTGCCTTATCTCCCCATTCTTTCCGCCATTGTGCATAGCGAAAATCTTCCTGCTTCCCCCTTGACCTGAAGTAAATATGTACGGAAAGTCTGAGTGCCCAGATAAATACAATTAATGAAATGATTGAATCGTTAATATTCGGATTAGGCTTTAGAATAAGCTGCACCAAAGCGATAATAAAAAATCCAGGTCCCCATGCGATATCTACTATCGAATTGTTCTTTATAAATTGAGCCAAAACAAAAACTGAAGTCATGTATATAAATACAGAGACTGCAGAGGCAATAATTATAGATATCATAATTGATTCCTACAAAAGTTCTTTTATATATTTTTCAAGTTCCTCCGGTTTGGTAGCCGGACTGAATCTTTTAATAATATTGCCGTTCTTATCAACCAGGAATTTTGTGAAGTTCCATTTTATTTTTCTGGAAAAAAATCCCGAAGCTTTGCTTTTCAGAAATTTGTAGAGCGGGTGTTCATTTGTTCCGTTGACTTCAATTCTGGAGAATACGGGAAAGGTGACTCCGTAATTCAAACTGCAGAAAGATTTTATCTCTTCGTCGGTTCCGGGATCCTGGCCGGCAAACTGGTTGCACGGGAAGCCCAGTACCGTAAATCCATAGGATGAATATTTTTCGTATAATTTTTGAA
>JAKAMT010000257.1 GCA_021812705.1 Bacteroidota bacterium
GTCCCGTATTTGCCAGTTTAATAGCTGTTTCAGCCGTCTCTTTGTCGCGCATCTCACCGACGAGCACAATATCCGGATCGTGACGCAGTATTGCTCTAATTGCCTGTTCAAAATTCATCTTGTAGCCGATCTTCAACTGGCGGGCACCTTCTATAACATATTCAACAGGATCTTCCACGGTTAAAACATTTTTAGTCGGATTAATAACCTGATATAGAGCGGCGATCAAAGTCGTAGATTTTCCGCTTCCGGTTGGGCCTGTAAGAATAATCATCCCCTGCGGCTGGCTTATTGCTTTCACAAACGCCGTGTTGGAATATCCGGTGAGACCTAACTTTCCTAAATCGCGGATTACTTTTCTGTCATCAAGGATTCTTATAACGATGCTTTCAAATTTGTTTTTCAGCTCGGTACCGACCGTTGGAAGCACGGAAACTCTGAATCTGATTATGTGCCCGTCAATTTCGCGCTGAATAAATCCGTCCTGTGCTTTCTCTCTTTCAAAACGGTCCAATCCTTTCGATCTGTCTTTTACAACTGCCATAACAGCTTCCGGAAGAGTTCCTTCCTGTGTATGCCAGAGCATTAATTTTCCGTCGAGTCTGAAATGAATTTCAGTTTTGTTGGCGCTTTTGGGAATAAGGTGAATATCGCTAACTCCCTTTCTGGTACCTTCCACCAGTGCTGCTTCGATCAGATTAATTAAGGAACTTTTATTTATTTCGGCGTCGAGTTCTTCTTCGTTCACAGACGCTTCATCCTGAACGACCTGAATTTCCTCCCCCGCTTCCTGAATCATTTTCAAGTATTCATTCTCTGTGGGCGCGAGGATGGCGACGAGCTTTTCGTAATCTTTTTTCCGCAGGTAATTTATCTCATACTTCTTAACGTTGAGGGTATAGGCGACTTTTGCAAGATTTCTATCGGTCGGGTCTACTGCGGCAAGTATCAATTTATCTTTTATCTTATCGTCAAACTTGAATGGAATTACTCTGTGAGAGAGTAACATCTGCTTTACTTCGTCACCCTGGCGTGTCATCAGATTTTTTATATCGGCAATTCTTTCATCCGACAATTCTTCCGGATGAATATTCAATTCTTTGAACGCATAAAGGACAGCCACTTCTCTAAAAACTATGTCGTGATCGAACTTGAATTCTTCAACCAGGATCTGTGCAAGATTTCTTTTAAGTTTTGTCTGATCCGCATCTTTAATTTTAAGGGACTGCTCTAAAATTTTGTGATCTATAATTCCCTTTTTAAGCAGCAGATAGCCGATCTTATCCGTCATTTCGAGCTGTGCGTCTATCATTTCGATTTTCCTCTTCTTCTATTTCATGGTTGGAGCTTTTGGACTTATGGTAGCCGTTTCTGCGGATACTAATGTAAGTCCAATCATAACTACCATTATCACCATTGCAATTCCTACTTGAATCAATTCAATTATATTTTTTAATCTGAATACTGTTTCGCTTTCGTAATAATTTGCAAGCTGATACGCCGTATTTTTGATAGTTCCGGTCTCTTCGCCCGAGTGGAAGCGGGAAAGAGCGGTTTCTGTGAATATGCCGCTTGCTTCAAATGATTCTGTGATCCCCACACCTTTTTTAATCATCAATGGTATTGCAACATTTTTAATTTGCTGTTCAAAATATGAATTACCGGTTGCTTCGGCCGCAATTCTTATCGGTTCAATGCTTTCCGCAGAACCGCTGTAGAGAGTGTAGAACACACGGCAAAAAACTTCAATATTAGTTTTATGAATTAGAGACCCCATAATCGGAAGTTTCATCATATACCGGTCGAAAAAAAGTTTTCCCTTTTTAGTTTTGGAAAATCTCCATAAAACTATAGGAGGCCCGACTGTCGCTAAAGCAACCAGTAAAGCATTATTAAGCAGGAAGTCGCTCAACTTTAACGTTGCGGCTGTCATCGGCGGCAGAGGTATGTCGAACTTCACAAATAATTTTGCAGTCTCGGGAAAAATATATCCTACATAAAACAGTACTGCGAGGAAAAGAACAAATAGAGTTACCAACGGTGTTATGAGCGCACTGCGGAGATTTTTTTTGAACTCCTGCTGTCTTTCCAAAAATTTTGCGGTAGCTCTGTAAATTTCTGCCATGTTGCCGCTCTTGGATGCCAGTCCTAACATATAAGCGGTAAACTTTCCAAACACCGTTTGATAGCGCAGGAAAGTAGTTTCGCTGTCTGCGCCTTTTTTGAGCTCGTTATTTATCTGTCTTAATGTTTCTTTAAGAGTTTTGTTGTTGATATCATTTATCAGTAAGGTAAGAACTTCGCTGTAAGGAAGTTTTTGTTCCAGCAGTTCAGCACTGATTTTCACAAATGAAACCACTTCCTGCTGTGGAGGTTTAAAATTTAATTCCAATAAAACTTTATTTACCGAAAGAACTTCATACCCTAATTTTCTCAAAGCATTTTCAACTTCAGCTTTGGAATAGGCGCGCTGCTCTCCTCTGATCGGTTTTTCCCTGCCTTTTCTGATTTTGTAAAGGTAGGCGGATTTTTTTTCTATCTTTAAAATTTTGAGCTGATTTTTTTCGGTAAGATTCTGAATCTTTTTCTTTCCTTCACGGAAAGTGGGTTCGCTCACTGTACCGTTAATCAATTGTCCATTCGACTTTTGTGCAGTGAATCTTAGCTCAATCATGGAAGTAGTTCTTATTATTAAAAAAAGCCGATAGAAACTAGTTCTACCGGCTTTTAATTTAAGAAATTTTTAGCTAAAAAATTAATTATTGATTGTAGTTGAGGTAATAGCGTCCGCGCCTACGACCATTGTTACTTTAACTTTTGTAGCCCCGTCATTTCCGTTTTCGGTTCCAACACCCACCAACGTTACCGATGTAGCTGTTACTGTTGCCGCTACGTCTGCGCTCATGTTTGGTGT
>JAKAMT010000078.1 GCA_021812705.1 Bacteroidota bacterium
AAATCCGTTTCAACTTATAGAAGGCGCTATTATTACTTGCTATGCAATAGGCGCAAAAGTAGCATACCTATATATCCGCGGGGAATATCATAAGTGGGTGAAATTAATGCAGAAAGCCGTAAGCGAAGCTTATGAAAAAGGTTTTCTGGGCGAGAAGATGAAGGAAACTTTCGGAAAAGATTTTACTTGCGATCTCTTTGTGCACAAAGGTGCCGGAGCTTACATCTGCGGCGAAGAATCTTCTCTGATGAATTCGATTGAAGGTTTGAGAGGCTATCCGAGAGTTAAACCGCCTTTCCCGGCGCAGCGTGGTCTCTGGGGATATCCGACGACGATCAATAATGTGGAGACTGTTACAAACATTCCAAAAATAATTCAGAACGGATGGGAATGGTTCTCTAAAATTGGCGCACCTAAACATCCGGGAACGATATTATTCGGAATAAGCGGCCACGTCAATAAACCGGGCGTTTATGAATATCCTTCCGGAGTTCTTCTTACCGATCTCATTTACAATGTTGCAGGCGGAGTTCCCGGAAACAAAAAAATCAAATGCGTCATTCCGGGCGGATCATCGATGCCTCCTTTGCGCGGAGATCAGTTGGAAGGCGTTAAGATGGATGCCGAATCATTGAAAGAAGTCGGCTCTGCAATCGGCACCGGCGGAATAATGGTGATGGACGAAGATACAAATCTTCTTAAAGTACTTTTAAGGATTTCACATTTTTATCATCATGAAAGCTGCGGGCAATGCACCCCCTGCCGTGAAGGCACCGGTTGGATGGAAAAAATTCTTCACAGGATCGATGAAGGGCACGGAACATCGGCAGATTTAGATCTCCTTATTAGTGTAGCTAACAATATTGAAGGTAATACAATCTGCGCTCTTGGCGATGCTGCCGCATGGCCGGTAAAATTTATGATAGCACGTTTCCGCGATGAATTTGAAAAATATGTCGGACACAATGTATCTATACCTGTTTCAAATAAAGTTCACTCGCTCAGGAATTCGGCTATCCCGCTGGGTGATATAAAAAAATAAGTTACAAATTTAAATTGAAAATTATTAGGATAAATACTTCGTTTTATTAAAAATAAATCCATTTCTTCCGGAATTTCATCCCTGAAAGCAGTTTTCAATTAGATTTAAGCGGTAATCCAACTTTTATATTTTAAAAGAGTCAAACGGTTAACAAATTTTAATTTTTTCCGATAATAATATGGAAAATGGAACCCCAGCAAGCCGTCTGGGAATTAACTTCGCTGAAATGTGAGTAGTTAGAGTCGGGATTTGTGAATGATTTATAAAATACTATTTATTACTGAGTCTCCTGAAACTGTAAATGAATTGAGGAGAATGGAATCTGAAGAGATAGGGAAGGATATTAAATTCCTCTTCACAAAGGACCGTTCCGAAGCTCTGCAGATAGTTTCTGAAGATAGGGTAATTGGGATAGTCGCGGATTTAAGATACTCAAAATTTGACACCCGTGATTTTCTGGATCTGCTTCAGCATAATTTTCCGAATGTTTTCAGATTATGCCTCACATCTCCTTACGAAAGAGAAAAAACCTTACTGCTGGCAAAAAAATTCCACAGATCTATAAAATTTCCCTTGAATCATAAAGAACTTTCCAGAACGCTGCGCGATCTGGTTAAGCTTTTCAACCACAATCTTGATGCTGTACTTGTCGAAAAAATCAACAGCCTGGGACCGGTTCCAGTGCTGCCAGAAATTTATCTACGAATCCAGAATGAACTAAGCAGACCCAGTTTTTCTATGAACCGGATAGCGGAAATAATTCAGACTGATCCCTTGATGGTTGCCCGAATTTTGCATATAGCCCACTCATCCTATTACAATATTCCGGCCGGCGTTACAAATTTGCTGCAGGCCCTGAATTTTTTAGGTATGGACATTATCAAAACGCTTGTGCTTTATGTGAAAATATTTTCGCTTAACAATGTTTCTCCCCAAACGCAGGCAGTTCTGAAAGAAGTAAAAATCCATTCCATGAACGTGGCTAAGAATTCCAAAGCGATTATGGAAAAAGAAACAAAAGACAAAAAAGCAATTGAACTTGCATACATCACGGGCCTGCTTCATGATATAGGCAAAATTGTGCTCCTTCAGTTCAACGAGCATGTTAAAAACCCGAACTATGCTTCTAACATTCACGGATTCAGTTCATTTGAATTTGAAAATGCATCGTACGGAATCTCTCACGTGCAGGTGGGAATTTATATCCTGAAGCTGTGGGGATTTCAGGATGAAATTATTGAAGCGGTTGCTTCCCATCATGATTCTCGAATCCTGAAAGGAAAAAACGTGTCATTGAAAGAAACCCTCTTTATAGCCAATGCCTTTTGCTACGACAAAAGCGAATTGACCGCAGATATCAGCGAATCTTACGGCTCCGAAAAATTTGACCAGTGGGATCATCTTTTCAATGATGATATCCGCCCCGCGCTCGATCTCCCCATCTGACCTTCTGATAATTTTTGAAAATCCGGTAGACGATTCTTTGTTTTCTCTTTCGTATTTTTATTGAGGTTAATCGGGAAACAACTTGATCCTGAAATTCAATAAAAATATTTATATCATTTTTATTTTTGCTGTCCTCTATAATTCTTCCGGATTTATTCTTCCGTATCTGTTTCAAAAAAATATTCATAAAGAAAACATTTTTAAAGAAATAGGATCTGTTTCTAATGAGCAACGGGTAGAGAAACTCTATTTATCCATTGATGATATAAAGTCGGCAATAAAAGTTGATGTGCTGGACGATAAAGAGATTCGGATTGGCGGAAAAATGTATGATGTTTTAAGGAAAGAAAAGATTGGCGGCGTTATCATATTTTATTGCATCCGTGATGAAAAAGAAGAATTGATGGACAAATATTTTTCGGAAAATGTGAGTAAGAACAGCAGCGGTATATCAAATGGTCCGAAATTCAAATATCAGATTAATCCGTTAGTCTATTTAATAAAAAACAGTTCTCTAAATTCTGCTTTAAGTCTATATGAGATATTTCAGGAGAATGATCAAAATTGCTGTTCTCTGAAATATTCAAAAACGCCGTCACCCCCTCCAAAGAATAATTTATTCTGTTAACGTCAGCATTTATTTATCCGCCGGAAAAATTATGCGGACACGATTTATCGTCTCCTCAACGCCGCGGATGAAATTCCGTTTACTAATTATTGAAGGAATAAAAATGAAAAAATTATTCATTCTGTTGCTGATCTCTGTTCCGGTTATTCAGGCTCAGCAGAAAGGGGAACAGAAAGACACTCTCGAAGTAAAGATGAAACAGATAACCGTCACGGCAACTCGATATGCAGAGCAAGTGCTTGAAATTCCATACGCAGTTTCCGTGATACAGGGGAATAAACTTAAAAATCTGCGCGGATACGGACTGGATGAAATTCTTAATACTGTTCCCGGAGTTTTGGTTCAGAACCGTGCCGGCAATCAGGATGTGCGTCTGGTTATTAGAGGATTCGGAGCGCGCGGAGCCGGAGACCGCTCCAATTCCGGCACTTCCAGGGGAATTAGAGTTATGATTGACGGCATACCTGAAACTGAACCGGACGGACGCACTTCATTCGATCAGATAGATCTGAGCATTGCGGATAAGATTGAGATTATCCGTTCAAACGCTTCGGCAGTATGGGGCAATGGCGCGGGCGGCGTGGTGAATCTTTCAACCGTACCGGAGAGTTCCGAGGCTTATCTTTCCTTCCGTTCTTCGGCAGGAAGTTATGGATACAATGATATTCAGTTGAGCTCGCTGAATAATTTTAAAAACGGAAAAATGTTTTCCTCTCTTTCGAATACGAATTTTGAAGGATGGAGAGATCATTCCTCAAGTTACCGCACACTTTTTAATACTGGATTCCTGTCTAATCTCGATGACCTTACCCGTCTTGGAGTATTTATTTCCGGGACATCAAACATGTTTCATATTCCCGGCCCGCTTACTCAAAAGCAATTCGATGCAGATCCGTCCCGCTCTAATCCGGT
Organism: Bacteroidota bacterium; assembly: GCA_021812705.1. Lineage (GTDB taxonomy): Bacteria > Bacteroidota > Ignavibacteria > Ignavibacteriales > Melioribacteraceae > Fen-1258. The sequence continues at coordinate 4,029 of JAKAMT010000078.1, forward strand.
TTATGAACAGAGAGACGAAAGGCGCTTCAATCGACTGGGCAAGATAGGCGTAACGCTTAATCGTGAATTTGATGAAACTAACAGCGTGTCCGGGATGTTATTTCTGAATCCAAAATATTTGCAGCGCTCCGAAAGGGGAACATTCAGGGATTTCACTCGTTACCACACTGGAGGCAATCTGATTTATGCAAACCATTCCTCGTTCAGCCGGGAATTAAAAAATAAATTAGTTGTAGGTACTGACTTTGCTTACCAAGACGGAGCAATTTTATTTTACAATCTATCTCCTACAAACGGGCGGGGGAATGAACTTAAAGACAATAAGAGAGAAGGGGCCGAAAATTTTGGCGCTTTTCTTCAGAATGAAATTCTTATTAAAGATAAATTTAGTTTCATTGCAGGTGCCAGATACGATAATATCAAATACTACAGCGAGAGTTTTATCTCTTCCGGCTACGGCCTGCAGACTAAAACCTTCGAGCGAGTTACTCCTAAAGCCGGAATTACTTATCATCTTTCTGATTCACACAGCCTCTACGCAAATTACGGCGGAGGCATCGAAGTGCCTGCGGGTAATGAAACTGATCCGGCCGGAACTTACGGACAGGATCAAATTTATCTTATTAATCCTCTCCTTGAACCGATAATCTCCAACACTTTCGAAATCGGAACCAAGCAGTTCAAAACAGATTTCGCGGAGGATAATTTCATTAAATCTCTCTCTTACGAACTGGCGCTCTATTACATATCCGTAAAGAATGATATTGTTCCCTACAGAGGCGGAAGATTTTATTTTACAGCTGGTAAGACCGAAAGAAAAGGGGCAGAGTTTGCAGCTTCTCTCCAGTTCAGGAACAATCTATCTCTGATTTGCTCTTTTACGCTGACTGACAATAAATATAAAGAATATTTGGTCGATTCTGTTCATTATGATCTTAAGAAAGCAGGAAGATATGCGGATTACGGCGGAAATAAAGTTGCCGGCATTCCGGATTATTTTTACAATATCGGCCTCACTTATCTGCCTGAAGGATTAGGAGGCGCGTTCATTTCCTTGAATCTGAACAGCATTGGTAAATATTTTTGCGACGATGCCAATACTCTCGAAGTCAATTCGTTCCGGGTGTTGAGCGGAACTATAGGAATGAGCAAACCGGTAGTGCTGACAAATAAATTAAAGATACGTGGATTCTTAACTGTCAATAATCTTTTTGATTCCAAATATGCATCTTCCACATTTATTAACCCCGATATAGTAAACGGGGATCCTGTTTTTCTTGAGCCCGGTATGCCCAGGAATTTTGTTCTCTCGGTTTCTATCATTTATTAAAATGAAAAAACGGATCATCTCGATCCGTTTTTTTTTTATTTTGTCAGAAATCTTTTGCCTCTTTTATCCGTCTTATGATACACAAAATGGATTCGATATGATAAAAGCTTTTCTTTTGAATCTTTTAATAGGATCTGCAATCTTCGCTCAAAGCTATAAGCTTTCCGGATCGGTTTATAATGAAGAAACTAAAGAACCGATACCTTTTGTAAATATCCGAATTGCCGGAACATCGCAAGGCACATCGTCGAACCTGGAAGGGAAATTTTTGCTCACGCTTAACGACTCAAAATCAAAATTGATCTTCACAATCGTCGGATTCAAGAGAAAAGAAATAAACGCCGATAATCTCAAAAATGAAATAAAAATCGGATTGGTGCCGGACCCGATTCAATTTATGGAAATCGTCGTCGGAACCGATGAAGATCCGGCTTATAGAGTCGTGAGAGAGGCGATCAAGAGAAAAGAACAGAATAGAGCCGGGCTGAATTCTCTGGAATATGATTTTTTTTCGAAAGACATCTTCCTTTCATCGGGTGAAGTTGCAATGGTCTCGGAAAAATTTTCTACCGGATACTATCAGAATAATAAAAAAGAAAAAATAATTACTCATTCCGTGCACATTACAGAGAACGAAAAGAAAAACGCGCTTAAATTCGACAGGAATATTCTTGATAAGATATATGTGGATTTCACTCAGGATTCGCTTACAATTATAGGCAACAAAGTTTTTCTCCCGCTTGCAAAAAACGCGTTCGACTGGTACGATTATAAGATGATTGAAGTTAAACAGGCGGGCTCCGTGCACGAGTGCTATATTCAGGTAATTCCGAAATCGCAAATACAACCGCTTCTTAAGGGGAAAATAGTTATTGAAGACTCCAGCTATTCAATGAAAAATATTGATCTGAAAAACAATGATGGAATCAGATTCCCTTACGTGAATGATCTGAATATTTCTTTTATTCAGAACTGCGACCGGTTCGACAAATATTGGCTCCCGACATATTTCAAGGTAGAATCAAGTTTGAAAATGAATTTTCAGGGATTGATTGGGCTTAATACTGTTTCGATGAATCAGGTGAGCATGTTTACAAATTATAAAATCAATCCTCACATACCGGATTCAGTCTATAACATTGTATCAACAATTGCCCCGGATTCGAGTAAAAATCCTAAAATAAAATTTGTCAAAGCCGCAGAACTCAGCCGGGCGCAAATAGATTCACTCAGACCTATCCCTCTTACCCAGGCAGAAATTAAAGCATACAATGAGCTTGACAGTTCTAAAACAGTCGTAACGCAGTTAAAGATCACCGGAGTGTTGGGAGGATATGCATCCGATGCCATAAAAAATGATCAGAATGACAAATCAGATTTTGGCTTTTTCAATTTTGCCGGAGAGGTGTTCAGGTATCTTAATTTCAGAGACAACCGAGTTGATGGAATTCTTCTTGGAGGCAAATATAGTGATTCATTTTTTGACAAATCTTTCAGCACGACTCTCAAGGCCGGCTATGCTTTCGCAAAAAAGAAAGTGGAGGCAAATTTCTCATTATCAATTAATTTTAACCGCGGATTTATAGACAGAATTGATCTTGCATTATACAGCGAGGCGAGACAGTGGCAAATTCTTAATCCTTTTCCGGATTGGCTGAACAGCGCAAATGTGCTTATCGGTTTTGGTGATCAGTTCAATTATTACGATGCCGGAGGATTCAATGTTGGATTTAAAAATAATTACAGTCATAAATTTTCAATCTCAGCGGCTTTCTGCTATGAGAAACAGCAATCAATTCCTGCGCTGAAATATCAGAGCTTTTTTGCAGCTAACCGGAATGTTAGACCGAATCCTGAAATTATGGAAGGGAACGATTCCAAAATCTCTATCGGATTTGCTGCAGGAAAAAGTCCGCAGGAATACCAGCCGATGCTGAATGATGGAATTATTGCACAGATTGATTTTTCAAACCCGGCACTGGGGAGCAATTTCAATTACAAACGCGGAAGAATTCTCCTGCAGTACTCAATAAATACAATATATAAAGAGTTATTCTCTTCTCCCTATCTTGTCCTGGGTCTCGAGGGGGCGGCACTGCTTGGAAGTTACGGACCTCAGCACACAATTACTCCTGCATCGGCACTGAATATCTATTCTCCGTTCACAACTTTCAAAGGAATTGCGCCGTACGAATATGTTGGAGATAGATTAATAGCCGTTCACGTTGAACATAATTGGCGGACAATACCATATCAGGCGCTCGGGCTGGATTTTCTGACCAATCTGAATTTTGATTTCATGACCGGATTCAGCGCCCTTAAAATGTGGAGTGAAAAGGAGTATCCCGGTAATCATTCATTGGACAAGATATATTGGGAAAGTTATATCAGCTTTGGAAAAATTCTTGGCTTCGGCTCAATCATTTTTTCTTACAATTCTAATAATATTTTTGTCGTAAGAGCGGGTTTATCAACAATATTATGATACCAAAAGAAAAGGCGAAACGGATGCTTCGCCTTTTTGAAAAATAATTGTAGCTGAAATCTGGCTTAGTTCAGAATCTTATTTGGCTACCAACTCAACATTGAAAGTGATCTCTTTGCCGTCGCGAAGAACCACAACATCAACTTTATCGCCTGCTTTGTAATCCTGCATTGCATACATGAAATCGTAAATGTTGCCGACAGCTTTCGGTCCGAATTTGACGATTATATCTCCCGCTTTTAATCCCGCTTTAGCGGCGGGGCTTCCTTCAGTAGTTCCTGAAAGTTTATAGCCGTTTCCGTTATAACCGAATTCCGGCACTGTTCCAACGGTTACACGAGCTCTTCCGCCGGCAGCTCTCGCGACCGGTTCTTCAACCTTCACATATTGAAGCCGCTTGCTCAGATTCTCCAACTCAAGTGCAATATCAAAAACATAATTGACTACTTTAGCCTCGCCGTCATAATTTATTTTATCTGCATCGTCCGTCGGTTTGTGGTAATCAGAATGAGTTCCGGTAAAGAAGAAGAGGACCGGGATATTTTTATTTGAGAACGCCTGATGATCGCTGCCTCCCGACCCGCCGTCGCTCATTCCAAGCTTAAATCCGTAACTGTTTTTCTTGTTTAAAATTTCTTTCCATTCAGCCGCCGTGCCGCTTCCGATAATTGTCAAACTGTTTTCATCATTCAATCTTCCAATCATATCCATATTCAGCATGCAGGTAACATTTTTGATATCGAATGGAAAATTGTTTGTCATATAAGTAGAACCCAGAATTCCGAGCTCTTCGCCGGAGAATGCAGCAAAGATGACCGAACGTTTCAATAGCCCCTTCATTGACGCCAGTTTTTCGGCAACTTCAAGCAGTCCGGATGTGCCGCTCGCGTTATCATCTGCGCCGTTGTGAATCTGGTTGTCTTTCCCTTTATACATAGATGATTCTTTCAACTGATCTATACCAAGGTGATCGTAATGCGCGCCTATAACGATATATTCATTTTTTAATACCGGATCGGAGCCCGTCAGCATTCCGGCTACATTTCTTCCTTTCTTTTCTATCTCTTTGATCTCGGTCGAGAGGCTGGCTTTGCTTTTTGTAAAAATAAATGAGGAAGGCTTTTTGCTGCGGTCTATTTCGCTCTGCAATGAAGAGAAGTCTTTTCCTTCTGTTCTGAAAAGATCCGCTACGAAATTTCTTTTCACCTGCTGAACGCAGATCTCTTTCATCGCCGGCGCCCCGTCGTAACGCAGTTCTGCAAGCGGATCGTCATCATTCTTCGGCGCAAATCCGTTCACGAGTATAATTGCGGCTGCTCCTTTCTCTTTTGCGACAGTCGCCTTATTTCTGAATGAAGCGTATTTGTCGAATTCCGATTTTGAGCTGTCGTGTTCCGGATGGTTTTTCATGATGAGTACAATTTTTCCCTTTACATCTATTCCGGCGTAGTCGTCATAATTCAATTTCGGTGCGGATATGCCGTAACCGGCAAAAACAATTTCTCCCGCTGCTTTCCCTTTGCCCGAGTAGGAGAGCGTTACAAAATCCTTTCCGGCAGTCAGTTTAACAGACTTATTGTTAAGACTGATGGAGAGTGAATTCGCTTTAGTCATTTCAACTTTTTCAATAAAAGGGAATTCCTGGAACCAGCTTCCGTTGAATGCGGGCTCCAAGCCGTATAATTTAAATTCATCTCTTATATAATCACCGGCTAGACGCTCTTCTTTGCTTCCGGTAAATCTACCTTTCATCGCATCCGATGCCAGATAGGAAAGATCTGCCTTAATCTCCTGAGAGGTGATCTCCGGATTGTGGATTTTGTTTTGCGCTGTGATTGAACTGAATAAAAGTATTGCCGCAAGGAGAAAAAGTCTTTTCATTATTTCCTCTTTAACTTTATTTGTTAAGCTAAATTAAATTATTCGGGGATGTGAACCAAAAAATATTCAGATGCGGTTCTGCCTATTCCGGCGGCTTGAGAAAGAGTCATGTGAAGTTCCGTTTGATCGCTATTTTCTGCGCCCGCTTCAATTATGGCCAGATCGCTCCCTGCTGCATGCTTAACAAGAGATTCGCAATACGCCGAATCCCCGCCGTAACAGATCGATTTGCCCTCGTAGAAAAATTTATAGCCGAGCGAGGGGACGGGAGAGGGATTATCCCCTGACTCGGAATATTCTTTGTGATCAACTTTGAATGATTTTATTTTAACTGAATTCCGTGAAATTGTTTTAGAGCCGTCAATGGGAATCAGTTTAATTTTGTAGGAAAGCTCGCTCTTATAAACTGTATTGAACGCCTTATAAATGCTTTCAATCTCTTTGCACCCTTTGGGATAAAAAATGTTTAACGGGCTTATTTTGCGCATCACGGAGAGATAAGTAAGCAGAGACCAGACCCCGCCAATATGGTCGTGATGGCCGTGTGTTATGAATATATCAGAGATTTTTAGAATTGTATCTGCGCCGGCATCTTTATTAAGATCGCGCAGTATCCCGTCCCCCGGATCCACGACAAAAGTTGTGCTATTTGTAGTTATTAAAATTCCGGTGGCGATATTGGGAATCGAAGAGTAAATTTTTATGAAAAGATCGTCTTTCTGCCAGACGAGCGGATATTTTTGACGTTCATTTTTGTTCATAATATTTTAAATAACTATTTGTGCAACAATTCCGCCGATTAAAAAAGCTGTGATCCATGTCCCGATCCAAATTAAAATTCCTTCTTTCCATCCTCTCTCTTTAAGCATAACAACAAACGCAGCTATACACGGCACAAAAAGAGTGATGGTTATAATGGCGACCGTTTTCTGCATAACAGTCAGGCTCATATGAAATAGACCGGCTGCGCCGAAATCTCTTCTTACCATTCCCATTACAAATGCGTCTGCGGCTTCTTTGGGAAGCTTGAGCCAGCCCGTGGTAAAAGGTGCCAAAATATTTTGCCATATCTGCAGAAGGCCTGTTATTTCCATAATGCCAACCGCCAGCGCGCCGATGAAAAACCAGAAACTGGCTTCTTTCATAAATCCTACTGATCTGAAAAAAGTTTTTTTAAGAACATTATTCATTCTCGGAATTCCGATCATCGGCAGATCGATAAGCAGGGGAGAGCTTTCTCCGGGAAGCATTCTGTTCAATGTTGTTGACAAAACAATAAGCACTGTGAATATAACCGAGATGTAGAGAAGCATCGGGCCTAATCCGGCTCCGCTCAATAATGCCGCTATTACCGCCAGCTGAGCAGAGCATGGAATTACAAACTGAAGAATGGCCGTCACGATGGATTTTTCTCTTTCAGTTCCAAGTAAACGCGTGGTGATATTCGCCATAGTAATACAGCCGAATCCCAGCATAATTGGAATAACAGCTCGTCCGTTCAATCCGATCTTGTTGAAGGATCTGTCCAGCATTGTTGCTAACCTAGGCAGATAACCGCTGTCTTCCAGTAGCGCCATTATAAAATAAAATCCGATCACTAATGGAAGCAGAAGAAATAACAGATATGTGACAGTCATCGTCACAATTCCAAATTCGCCAAAGAGGAGCCTTACTAAAGGATTGCTGAAATGAAAATCGGATTGCGCGCCCGGTTGGGATGAAAAATTCCGGAAATCTTTCCTTAATGCCGGATCATTTTCCAATCCGCCGGGAAAGCTGAAATTTTTTGCGTCGGTTTGAATGCCCTCTTTTCCGGTGACAGTTACATCAACATTTACTCCGGTGTAGTTTGAGACGAAAGATTTTACATTGTACTCAAATAATTCTTTCCCTATTGTGTTCTCTGTAAAATTGACAATCCTCTGTGAGAACAGATCGCCGATGAAAAAATAGATCAGCGTCAGCATTATCAATAGAATAGGGATGCCGGTCGCGGGATTGAGCGAGTACCTGCCGAATCGGCTGAATATTTCTCCACGTTTCGAGTCTTCATGCTCCACCGAATCAATTATTTCACTAACTCTGTTTCTTCTTCCGATGTAAATTTTTTCCCTGTCATTCGCAGTCCCGAATTCGAAGCCGTTTCTTTTAGCAATAGACTCGTCTCCTTCTAAAATCAGCATGCAATCTGCTTTATTAACAGTATTCTGCTTGAAATGGTCCAGCATTTTAGAAAGTTCCGGATCTTGGTTACCGGTTCTTGCTTTTTCTATTGCTTCTTCTATTCTGTCGAAGCCCGTTTTATCTACTGCAGATGTCTCAAAAACTTCTACACCAAGAAGCCCTGAAAGCATATTTGTGTCGATCTTTATTTTTCTTTTTTTCAGTTCGTCGCTGAAATTCAAAAGAACAGAAACTTTTTTCCCCATATCAATCAATTGAAGAGTAAGAAAAAGGTCTCTGTCCAGATGAAGAGAATTAACTACATTTATAATTTTATCGGCAGAGAGTATAATATCCCTTGCAACCCTCTCCTCATCATTAAATGACCCTACACCGTATATGCCGGGAGTATCAAAAAGATCGTACCCTTTATAAATGCTCTTGGTAATGGAGACAGTAGTGCCGGGAAAATTGGAAACATCAACGTACATCCCGCTCATATAATTGAAGAAGCACGATTTTCCGACGTTCGGATTGCCTACGAGTACAACTTTTTCCGGACCGGCGCCTGGGTCCTGATTAAAAATTTCTGTTTCTGATATGTTGTCTGCATTGTGATGATGATG
>JAKAMT010000258.1 GCA_021812705.1 Bacteroidota bacterium
CCGCAGACCTCCTGAAGGAAGAATTGCAGTATATGGGCATGGTTAAACTGAAAGAAGTTGAAGCGGCTCAGGCAAGAATTATTGATGTAATAAAACGGCTTGAAGAACAGGGAGAAATATCTCTCAACCTGCGCGGCGGTCCGGAAGAAATTTATGTCTGATGTAATAAAATTAAATCCACGCACTCAAAAGACGGGCGTAAAAATTGCCGCAATAGGAAGCAGCGCGGATATTCAATCTGAGACCGAGTCTGCGAAAAAACTGCTTGAAGAATATTACGAGAGGGGATTTAAAGAAGGTTACGAAAAAGCAAAAAAGGATGCGGAGCGGGAACTGAGTGATAAACTTTTTCGCAAGTACGAAGAAATGCACAGGATACTGCAGCAGTTCGATGAGAGCTTTGCGGATTATGAAATATCATTCGAAAAATTAGTGATAAGCACCGCATTCGAGGTGGCAAAAAAAATAATTCAAAGAGAGCTTGGTGAGCAAACGGTAATAAACGAAAATGTTAAAAGCGCTGTGGTAAAGGTTATGGGCGCAAATGAAGTGCGGCTCAAATTACATCCCTCCGATATTGATGAATTGAATACAGAAAGCAAAAATCTTCTTAACGGTAATTCTTTTAATAAAATTAAAATTGAACCGGATGAAAGAATTGAACAGGGCGGCTGCCTTATTGAAACCGAGATTGGAAGTGTGGACGCCAGAATATCGACCCAGCTGAATGAAATACAAAAACTGCTTGAAGACAATTTGATTAAAAAGAACTGATATGGATATCTCTGAACATCTTTTGGACAAATATAAAACGCTGATTAAAAAGGCGGAGACTTTAAGAGTCAACGGCAGAGTAGTGGACGTGATCGGCCTTGTTATAGTTTCTATAGGGCCTAATGCGGTGATGGGAGAAATCTGTTCAATTGTGGATCAGAGCGGTAGCGAAGTTTGCAAGTCGGAAGTCGTAGGCTTTAAAAACGGCAAAGTGCTTTCAATTGCAATAGGTGAAGTGCACAGCATTTCTCCTGCTTGCGAAATAAAAGCATCGGGTAAAAGTTTTTCCGTAGGAGTGGGTAAAGCGCTGCTGGGAAGAGTTATAGACGGACTCGGAAATCCGATAGACGGCAAGGGGGAGATCGATTATTCATCGTTCAGGGAATGCTACAGAGAACCGCCCAATCCGCTGGAAAGAAAAAGAATCGCTTCTCCCATACAAACGGGAATAAGAACTATAGACGGGCTTTTGACCACAGGAAAAGGACAGCGCGCTGGCATTTTTGCGGGAAGCGGAGTGGGCAAGAGCGTTTTGATGGGAATGATAGCGCGTAATACAAGCGCGGATGTTAACGTAATTACTCTGGTGGGCGAACGTGGAAGAGAAGTTAGAGAATTTATTGAGAGAGACCTTGGAGAAGAAGGATTAAAAAAATCCGTAGTTGTTGTTGCCACCAGCGATAAATCACCGCTCATAAGAATGAAAGGCGCATACATCGGAACAACTATAGCAGAATATTTCCGGGACCTTGGAATGGATGTTCTTTTAATGATGGATTCCGTTACAAGATTTGCAATGGCGCAAAGAGAGATTGGTCTTACCATAGGCGAACCGCCGACAACCAAAGGCTATACTCCCTCTGTCTTTTCGCTCCTTCCAAAACTTTTGGAAAGGGCAGGCAACACAGATAAGGGATCAATTACCGGCCTTTACACGGTGCTTGTGGACGGTGACGATATGACGGAACCAATCGCAGATGCCGTGCGCTCTATTCTTGACGGGCACATTGTTCTATCAAGAAAGATTGCAAACAAAGGTCAATATCCCGCAATAGATACGCTTCAAAGCGTAAGCAGAGTGATGACGGATATTATTGATTCCGAGCATTATCAGAAAGCAAAAAGATTCAATGAGATAATGGCTACATATCAGGAAGCTGAAGATATGATAAACATAGGAGCCTATGTAAAGGGAAGCAATGCGCAGATCGATCACGCGCTGTCAAAAATTGGCCAGCTTAGAAATTTTCTCAAGCAGGACATTTTTGAAAAAGCTTTATACGCGGATTCCGTTGAACGATTGAACAATATTATTGAATCGCCTGCGGGTTAAAACTGTGGCAAAATTCAAATATCGTTTTGCTTCGCTTCTCAACATGAAAGAAATTCTTGAGAAGAAAATTAAAGAAGAGATCTCTTTAATTAACAAAGAAATTTTGAATTTGAATTTAGAATTGAAAGAAATGGAGGAAAAGAGAAAAAAAACTCAGCAACAGATGATAGAAACTTCATTGAAAGTTGCGGAGTTTCAAAGCGCTAAGACTTATGATTCTATACTTGAAAAACAGATTGTTGTGATCGGCAAAAAGATTGAGCAATGGGAGAAGAAAAAAGAGGAAAAGCAGAGAGAGTTGACTGAAAAGAAAAAAGAAATTAAAGCATTCGAAACAATTAGAGAAAATCAGTTGAATAATTTTTTGATTGACGAGAGAAGAGAAGAATTAAAGGCCATGAATGAAATAGCATTAAGAAATTATTACGGGGAAGAAAAGTGAAAGAGAAAATAGTTTATACTGTTTCTTTTCTGCTGGCATTTGTAATTGTGACCGGATTATTGATTTACGCGAATTCGATTTTCAAGAACATTTTTGCGTTCGATTTTTCTCCGGCACAGGCAAATACCGCAGAAGTTAATAAAGCGGAAGAACCGGCTCCGGCCCCCGCTCAAACCCAAATGAAAGATTCTACGGATCAAAAATTGGCGCAATTGGATTCCGTTAAAAAATCGCAAGACACCACGAATATAGCGTCGTCTTCCATAACACTCGGTGATTCAAA
>JAKAMT010000002.1 GCA_021812705.1 Bacteroidota bacterium
GATTCAGGTTGTTAATCTCGATTTTATTTTTTGATAGGATTTCGGTCATAATCATCAGCCAAATCTTCCGGTTATATAATCATTGGTTTCTTTTTTCAGGGGAGCGGTAAAAAGTTTTCCGGTTGCATCAATTTCTATCAGTTCTCCCATCAAAAAAAACGCCGTATTATCGGCGACTCTGGCTGCCTGCTTTGTGTTGTTGGTTACCAGAATAATCGTATAATTTTTTTTCAGAACCGTCAACGCGTCTTCAATTTTGGCCGTTGAAATAGGATCCAAGCCCGAACACGGTTCATCCAGAAGAATTACCTCGGGTTCCATTGCAAGCACTCTTGCAAGGCAAAGACGCTGCTGCTGACCTCCCGAAAGGCGCATTCCCGAAGTATGAAGCCTGTCCTTCACTTCGTCCCACAAATATGAATCTGTCAAACTTTTTTCAACTAATTCATCCAGTCTGTTTTTCCCGCTCACTCCCGACAATCTCGGACCATAAACAACATTTTCATAAATACTCAGAGGGAGCGGAACGGGCATCGCGAAAACCATTCCGACTTTTTTTCTCAATTCAACCACATCATAATCGGGATTGTAAATATCCTTTTCATCTAGCAGAATCGTTCCTTCAATTGTTCCGTCGTATTCCAAATCATTCATTCGGTTCAGAGCTCTAAGAAAAGTTGTTTTGCCGGAACCGGCCGGTCCAATAATTCCGAGTATCTGGTTTGCTTCGATTTCGAAATTGATCTGCTTTAAAACTTTTTCTTTGCCGAAAAAGTAGTTGAAGTTATTTATCCGGAATTTTGTTTTCATAGTTGCTAACTTCTTTTTGATATAAAGCGGTGCATCAGCCAATACGCCGATAGGTTAACAAAAAGAACGGCAATAATAAGCGCTGCTGCGGTGCCGTACGCATTCTCTGCGGATATTCCCTCTCTCGCAAGAATATAGAAATGGACGGCCATTGTTCTTGTTGAGTCCAATATGGAGCCTGGAAGACGGAGCGAAGATCCTGCAGTGAAAATAACCGCCGCTGTTTCGCCGATGGCTCTACCTATGCTGAGCATAATTCCAGTTACAATTCCGGGCAGCGCGTTTGGAAGAATAACTTTTTTTACCGTCTGCCATCCCGTCGCGCCGAGCGAGAAACTAACTTCGCGGTACGATTTGGGGACGGCCCTTATCGCCTCTTCGGATGTTCTTATTATTGTAGGAAGAATCATAACAGCAAGCGTTAATCCTCCCGATAAAATGGACCATCCCATTTCCAAAGTGATGACGAAGAAGATATATCCGAACAATCCGAAAATGATTGAGGGAATTCCCGCAAGGCAGTCGGTGCCGAATCGGATAATTTTTGTCGCTCTGGTTTCTTTTGTATACTCTGAAAGATAAACGGAAGTGAAAATTCCGAGCGGAGTTGCTATTATAATTGCAAGGAGAGGAAGAATAATTGTGCCGATGAGAGTTGGAAAGATTCCTCCGGCGCGACCCATATCTTCAGGATTCTTAAAGAGAAAATTAAAACTCAGAACCGGAAGTCCTTTCTCCAGAATAAAGACGATTATAAAAATTAAAATTGCAAGCGTAAGGAGAGTGGCGCCGCCCAGAAGAGCTATTGCGCCTTTCTGAGTATATTTGGGAGGAATCCTCATCTCTTTGAAATCCTTTTTCTTATTGCAACGCTGGCAATTGAGTTAAGAATTATAATCACAATAAGTAAAACTACTCCGGTTGCAAAGAGCGCCTGACGGTGCATTCCGGTGGCGTAGCTCATTTCTAAAGCGATGTTTGCGGTTAACGTTCTCACAGAATCGAGAGGTGAATGCGGAATGTTGACGGAATTTCCCGCTACCATTATTACCGCCATAGTTTCGCCTATAGCGCGTCCCAATCCTAAAATTATGCTGGCGATAATTCCCGACTTCGATGCCTTTATCGTGACCATATGGATTGTCTGCCAGGTGGTTGCACCGAGAGCCAGAGAACCCTCTCTGTACGATTGAGGAACCGCAAGAATCGAATCGATAGAGATGCTTATAACCGTAGGAAGTATCATTACGCCAAGAATAATTGACGCAGCCAAAAGCGATAGGCCCGGACCGCCGAAATTTTTTCTTATAAGCGGCGCCAGAACCATAACGCCGATGAATCCGTAAACAACTGACGGAATTGCCGCAAGCAATTCGATTGTCGGTTTAACTATTCGCATTATGGTCCTGGGAACATATTCGCTTAAAAAAAGCGCACCCGCTACACCTAACGGGGCACCTACAATCATTGCTCCAAGTGTAACCCAGATGGATGCAACGATCATAGGATAAATTCCAAACTTATTTAAATGGGGCTGCCAGTCGGATGATAAAAGGAAATTGCCAGCTCCGTATTTGAATATGAAAGGGAGTCCTTCATTGATTATGAAGAGCGCTATCAAAAGCAATATTGAGATCGCCGAGAATGCGGTGATCATCAATACTTTTGTTACTCCTTTTTCTCCAATTAATTTCATTATTACTCTGATTATTTTGCCGGCAGAAGACCGTCTTTTTTAATTGTGTTCTGCCCTTCTTCCGAAAGAATATAATCTATGAAATTTTTTATTTCGCCCTCAAGATTTCCTTTCACGAGCAAAAAGATGGGGCGGACCAGTTTATAATTGCCGGAAACAATCGATTCGACGGTACAATCCTGCCCGTCAACTTTCAAGGCTTTTATCTTTTCATTCAACAATCCGTGAGAAAGATACCCTATTGAATTTGCGTCGTTGGCAACCGTTTCGCGTATTGTTCCGTTGGAATCCTGAATGAGCGCATCTTTTTTCAAAGTTATGTTTGTGACAATCTGCTCGAAAGAAGATCTTGTTCCGGAGCCGGCTTCGCGGGAAACTACCGTGATTGGTGCATTCTCTCCGCCGACTTCTTTCCAGTTTGTAATTTTACCGTTGAAGATATCTCGAATCTGATCTGTTGTGAGATTGATAATTTTATTCGCCGGATTAACAACAATCGCCACTCCGTCTTTAGCAACAACGGTAGCCGTCAATGCTTTTGCATCTTCGGGAAGAGTAACTAGATCCGCCATTCCGATTTGCGCCGCGCCGGAATTAGCAGATTGAATTCCAACCGCCGACCCGCCGCCCTGAACGGTAATAGTAACGTTTGGATTGGTAGTCATATATTTTTCGGCAAGCTTTTCTGCAAACGGCTGAAATGCCGTAGAGCCGGCGAGTGTTAAAGATGTTTTACCTTTTCCGCATCCGGAAATAGATATGATAACAGCCATTGCAATTAATGCACTAAATAATTTTCTAAACATTTCTCTCTCCTGAATGATTGTTATACTCAAATTTTTTAATCACATTTATCAACTCGGAACAAAAAAATAACAACAAAATTTCGATTTGACCTCTTATCCTGACGGATGAATGGGCAGATTTTGCTTAAACCGTCAAAATCTACGCGCCTATTTTAAAAAATTTGACCGCTAATTACTAATTGTTTTATAAGATCGCTACAAATTTGAATCATTTCAAATCTGATTTTAATCCCATTTTTGAGCTTACTTGAGCATACACTTCAATTCGGCGATAAATTAATCATTTCATACCAAATTTAAATTTTAATGGTGGGAGGGACAAAGTTGCAGACAAAACTATCGGAGAGATTTATTAAACATGCTGAAGATGAAAAATATTATTTTATAGAAATCTTCTCTTCAAAAAAATATGCGAGCATCTCGTCCAGCAGGGCGCGCCAGTTTCCCCACGAATGCCCCTCCGGGACTTCGATGTAAAATGCGGGATAACCTTTTGCATCAAAAATATTTTTCATTCTTTGCGCACCGGGCTGTGTGTCGTTAATAGTTCCTGTGCTCATGAAAATTTTTAAGATTAGGTTTTGCGAATTTTCATACATAGAAAATATTTCCGGTTTATACCAGAAAGCAGGAGAATTGATACCGATAAGATGAAACACGTCGTTGCGGTAAACGCCGAAGAACGCGGAATTAATTCCGCCAAGCGATGTTCCGAGAATAAGCCGCGCATCCGGAGATTTGCGCGTGTGATAATTTGAATCGATGCGCGGGACAAGCTCATTCGCTACAAAGTCCGCAAAATTTTTATTGATCGGATATTCATTTGCGCGCCTGTTGAAAGCACCAGGCTCAGGCGAAGTGCGGGGATCTATAAAAACTGCAATCACCGGTTTAATTTTTTTTTCAAAAATCAGATTATCGAGAACAGTAATCATACTTCCAAGCCGGTCATCGGAATATTCATGTCCGTCTGTTACATAAATTACCGGCAGATCTTTTAGTGATTCATAGCCGGCGGGAGTGTAAACTTTGTAATAAACCGTGTAAGACAAATTTGAACTTGCGATGGAAAAGTAGCCGGAAAGCGTTCCGGTAAGTGAAGAGCCGGCTCTGATTGTTTCAGCGGGATAAACCCAGTCGGGCATTCTCAATTCGGAATTGAGAGAACCCACACCGCTTAATTGAGTGAAAGGATTGTCCGGATCAGTAATCCACTTATCGCCCGCGATTATTTTATAATCAAGTCGCGCATTTGAAGGAAACTTTTTTATACAGCGCCAGACATTGCTGAGCCCTAATTTAACACCGTTAAAATTTCCTTTCGACGGATCCCATCCGTTGAAATCGCCAGCCCATACAACTTTTTCTGCAGATCCTCTGTAGAGAAACGCTACAGAATCTTCGAATGTAAAAGGTATTTTGTTATTGTTCTTAAGAAGAGTCCATAAATTCTCAATTGCGTCGTTTCTCTGAATTTCGTTCTGTATTGAACAGACAGAATCTAATTTTGTATTGAATTCATTAAATGATTTAAATGGATTGCTTATTTGCGCGGAAGAAATAGATAACGCAATAAATAGAAAGAGAAATAAATATTTTGATTTCATTTCATTCGCGAATAAAATTTGGAAAAAAAATGCCGCGGATTTTTACTGGGTTCATGCAGCAAAAAATTTACCGCGGCTGAATTAAAATTATTTTTGTTCCGGCATTCCGTATGATGCCCATTCCTCTTTCGCAGGACCGTAAACGCCCGGCACTTTTAAACCCGCCTGCCTCATAAGAACGGTCATCTGTCCGCGGTGATGGATTTCGTGAACCATAAATCCCTGCAGCATATCTCCGCGCTTCCACACCTGGCCGTACATATTCAGATCATCGTCAAGCATACTGTCGCTCCATTCCTGCGAAATAATTTTTGCTACTTCGTTGGATAATTTTTCATATTCCGAAACGATTGATGATGCGGTTGCGGGCACGGGTGAATCTTCTTCGTAGTTAAAGGGCAGACCGGCTTTTGAAAACATTTCGGGAATTGTTGAAGTAATGTGCCAGGCTAAAAATCCGAGTGTGCGCCCTTCGCTGTAAACTTTCTGATTCAGGGATTCGTCCGTTAGCGCGCGCATAATTTTGATTGTCCCTTCGCTCAGATACTTATAGTCGTTTAAGAAATCCTTCACAGATCTGATCATTTTAATTCCTTTCTTATTTTAATTTAATTTCGTGAATGCCGCCCGCAAAATCTTTTTGAGACTGAATTTCTATTTTGAGCGAGGGCGTCTTTATCGTTTCGAATTCAACTGAATTGTATTTGTCTTTTTCCGTACCGTATGGATTTGAAATTGTCGGATACACAGCGCGCCAGTCATTGCCTTCTTTATAAAAAACTTTCCACGATTGAGGAACGCGGCACTCGCCTATTCCGGTATCGTCGAACCAGTAGATTGAAACGCTGGAAATTTCTTCCGCTTCTTTAAAATCAATCTGTACAAATTCCTTTTCCCCTTTATTGGGCCACCAATGAAAATACGGAAGAGACTCATCTATGGAGCTTGACGGATCCATTTGATCTTTCACGGCATTGATATTTTTTCCGTGAGACGCGGATAGAGCCGCTTTTGAGAGAATAGATTCGCCGTACAATGGTCTTACCGCACTCACATCACTTGCAAGCCACACGCTCATTTCTCCTTTGCCTCTATGAGCCCAGGAATAATAAGGAATAGCCGTAAATTTCTGTTCAGTCTCGGCAATTTTTTTATTGCTGTCCGCTCTGCAGCCAAAAGCTTCACCCGTGATTATCTCCACTCCGTTGAGAAGATCTTTTTTAAACCCGGCTTTCAAAGGAGCATTTGCCGGAAGAAGAATGTTCCGCACAAATCCATCTTTATTATCTTTCCATTCTGCCGCATAAACCAATGGACCTCTTTGCAATGCAGTTCTGCCTTTATCCGCTTCAACTTTTTCGTTGGCAGAAATTCTTCTTATATCCATCGGGAAATTGAGTTCAACAACATCTCCCTTTGTCCATTTTCTATTTATTGATGCAAATCCTTTTTCGAGATTCGGATCGATTTTTTTTCCGTTCACACTTACAGAAATTTCCGGTTTTATATTATCGGAGAATCTGTAAAGATCGCTTGGCAACACTTCATTTCTTGCCCAGCCGGGAACTCTAATATCAAGCGTAAATTCCTGGGAATCTTTTTGGGGGATCACATCGATTTTAATTTTTCCGTCCCACGGATAATTTGTTTCCTGCTTAATTTTTACCGAACCGGATTTCAGATTTATCTCAGTCTGGTTATTAGTAAACAGATTTATATAAAGATTATTTTCTTTGGACGCATAGATATAATTTGCGACTGATGCTATAAATCGCGTTACATTTGTCGGGCAGCAGGCGCAATCGAACCAGGCGGCGCGTTCGTGTGTGCCGAACGATTCAAGCACGTTCGGGTAAAAGAATTTATCTCCGCTCATAGAAATTCCTGAAAGGAGCGCATTGTAAAGAGTTCTTTCCAACACATCGATATATTTTGATTCTCCCTTTAGAAGGAACATTCTGTGGTTCCACAACACATTTGCGATTGAGGCGCAAGTTTCGTTATATGCGCTTGCGTTAGGTAGTTCATAATTTTTTCCAAATCCTTCCCACGAGCCAGATGCGCCCAATCCGCCCGTCAGATAAATTTTCTTGCCGACGACGTTATTCCAGATTTTATCCAATGCTTTAATGTAATCTTCATTGCCGGTCAGAGCGGCAACGTCTGCCATGCCGGAGTACATATAACCAGCGCGCACCGCATGGCCCACGGCTTCATCCTGTTCTATAACCGGTTTATGATCCTGATTATACTCGCCCCAGGATTTTCTTCCGTTTGCATAATTACCGCGCATATCCAGAAAAAATTTTGCGAGATCTAAATATTTTTTCTCTCCGGTTACCCGGTACAATTTTGCGAGACCTATTTCAACTTCCTGATGACCGCTCGGCAGCATCAATTTGCCTGGACCGAAAACGCTTACAATAAGATTCGCGCTTTTCAGTGCGACATTGAGAAGAGATTTTTTGCCTGTCGCCATATAGTGGGCAACCGCCGCTTCATATAAATGACCAAGATTGTAGAGCTCATGGCTTCCCTCTTCATTAAGCCATCTGGAAGGACCGGTTACTCTTTCAAATTTCTTCGAACCCATTGTTCTCACGGTGTAAAGGTAGCCGTCTTTTTCCTGCGCAAGCGCTATAAGAGAAATTATTCTGTTTAACTGATCGCTTAACTGTTTATCTTTTTTGAGCATAAGCGAATAGGAAGCGCCCTCGATAACTTTGTAAACGTCCGAATCATCAAAATAATATTTGCTGCAAAAATCACCAGTCTCTTTTTTTCCCGCGATTGCAAAATTCTTTATGCGCCCGGTTTCTTCCAACAACTTCAGCGCATACGGGATTGTAACTGTTCTGTTTATTTCCATTCTGTTGAACCAGAACCCATCCGTCATCTGAACTTTTGTGAAAGGCACAGGGTGAATCGGGTAATCCTTTTTCATCTGCGCAGACAGGCTGAAAGAAACGATCAGGATTAATGATATTATTTTTATTTTCATCTTTTTCTCCGTAAAATTTCCCGTATAAAATTGTGATCGGCATTAAAAATGTATTGTTTTTTGAATGCCGCCGGAAAAATTTAATTTATTTTTTTGAAATCAATTACATATTTTTTTCCGGTTCAACAATAACGGCGGGGATTTTTATTTCGCCAACTAATTTATTGAACTGCGGAATATCGTTATCTATTACTTCCTTAAGTTTTTTCAACTCGGAATCTATTTTTTCAACTAATTCTTTGCGCACTTCATACGCCTGTTGAGTGGGTTTAAAATTTCCATCGGCTACAGAACCATTGAGCGAAGCAAGTTTATCGTTTAATCTAACAGGAAAGTTTAACGGATCCTGTTCGCTTCTGTTTTTAGTCTGATATAAAGCCTCTTCCACGGCCGTAATCTTTTTATTTATAAATTCACCCACTTTTTTTGCATCATCGGCATTCTTAAAATTTTTAATCCTGTCGTTAACCCCGGAGATCTGTTTTCTGATATTTCTTAATTGTTTAACGGCTCTGTGCATCTCCGTCAATTTATCGCGCGTAGACAGAACAAAATCGAACTGATCCTGCAAATCTTTTTCACTCGCCGAGGAGCGTGGATCTTTCAGAATTGTAAATGGCGTTTCAACGCTGTCCTTTCCATAAACCAGGACTGCGCTGTAGCTGCCGGGAACAGCCAGAGGACCTCTTAATCCCCCGCCGCTCCAAAGAATCAGTCCGTCAAATCTTTCCGCGCCGGGATAATTCATATCCCAAATAAACTGCTGCAATCCTTTTTTAATCGGCAGGCGGTCTCCCCTTTCTTTTGATTTCGGTTTGAATGAACGGATAATTTTTTTATTGCCGTCATAAATTTTCAGCTCAACTGAATTGCTGTCGGGCATCTCTTTGAAATAATAGTTGAGAATAACGCCGCTCTGAAGATTTTTTCCGCTTGTAATTCCGTCGCTTCGTCCGCTTCCTTCAATTCTGTAAGAGCCGCGCGGACTGAAGAGATAAAAATTCTTTGCTGTAATCTCAGCATTAACTTTTCGAAGCGAAGTAATATCGTCAATCATCCAGAATGATCTTCCCTGCGTCGCTACAATTAGATCTTCATTTTTTATTGTTATATCGGTGATAGGGACAATAGGAAGATTCATCTGAAATTTCTGCCAGTTGTTTCCGTCGTTAAATGAAATGTACATTCCTTCTTCCGTGCCTGCAAAGAGGAGTCCTTTTCTTTTGGTATCGGCTCTTACAACTCGAGTAAAATGATTCTCATCAATTCCCGCTGTGATTTTTTTCCAGCTCTTTCCAAAATCATCAGTCTTTAACAAGTAAGGTTTATAATCATCGGACTTATATCTTGTAGCTGCAACATAAAGCCCTCCTTCATTGAAGGGATTGGCTTCAATGCTGTTGATCTGGGCCCATTCAGGAAGCAGATCAGCCGGAGGCGTTACATTTTTCCAATTCTTCCCTCCGTCGGTTGTAACATGAATAAGTCCGTCATCGGAACCTGTCCAGATAATTCCAGCTTTGAGAGGACTTTCCGCGAGTGTAAAAATTGTGCAGTAATATTCAACGCCCGTGTTATCTTTTGTTATTGGTCCGCCGGAAGAGATTTGTTTAGTTGTATCATTGCGGGTGAGATCGCCGCTGATTGCTTCCCAATTTTCTCCGCCGTTTGTTGTTTTAAAGAGAACATTTCCGGCGGCATACAGTGTGTGTTTATCGTGAATGGAAAAGAGAATCGGAAAATTCCATTGGAACCGGTACTTCCAATCTTTTGCTCCGTGCCCCATCGGAGAGTCGGGCCATACATCTACGGTTCTTCTCTCATTTGATCTGTGATTTATCATTCCTATAAGTCCGGCATAGTTTCCGCCGTAGACAATGTCGTTATCCAATGGATCCACGGCAAGCCAGCCGCTTTCCGCGCCTGATGTCGGTTCCCAATCTTTATCTCCGATGCTTCCGCTTTCTGTGCGGTGAAAAATTCTTACGGTGCTGTTATCCTGCTGAGCTCCGTAAATTCTGTAAGGAAAATTATTATCGGTTGTAACGCGGTAGAACTGTGCCGTAGGCTGATTGTTCATACTGCTCCAGCTTTTGCCGCCGTCCAAAGTTACCTGCGCACCTCCATCGTCTCCGATGATCATATAATCGGGATTTTCGGGATTGATCCATAAATCGTGATGATCTCCGTGGGGAGTTCTGATGCTTTCAAAAGTTTTTCCTCCATCCTTGGATCTGAAAAAATTCACGTTGAGAACGTAAACTTTATCTTTGTCTTTCGGATCGGCATAGACCCGCGTATAATACCAAGCCCTCTGTCTTATATTCCTGTCATCGTTAATTTTAAACCAAGAATCTCCTCCGTCATCCGACCGGAAGAGTCCTCCTTCTTCTGCTTCTATCAAAGCATAAATTCTCTTGGAATCTGCTTTTGAAACGGAGACTCCAATTTTTCCGATTATGCCCTTCGGCATTCCTTTATTGATTGAGATATTTTTCCAGGTCAATCCGCCGTCCGTCGATTTCCATAACGCCGAGCCCTCTCCTCCGCTTTCCAAAATCGAAGGAGTTCTTTTTACTTTCCAGGTGGAAGCAAAAATAATTCTGGAATTGGCAGGATCCATATTCAGGTCAAGTCCGCCTGCTTCATCGTTCACGAAAAGAACTTTTTGCCAATTCTTTCCTCCGTCATCCGTTCTGTAAACACCTCTCATAGAATTTTTTGCGTAAAGATGTCCGAGGCATGCGGCTAAAACTATATCCGGATTTTTAGGATCGATAACTATTCTTGTTATATGGCGGCTGTCTTCGAGTCCGATATGTTTCCAGGTTTTACCGGCATCATCGCTTTTCCACATTCCGTTTCCGCTGCTAACGTTTCCTCTAACTGTTTCTTCGCCCGTGCCGACATAGATTACATTCGGGTCCCACGTGCTTACCGCCACGGACCCGATAGATCCGCCGAAAAATTTATCCGATACATTTTTCCAGGTAGTGCCGGCATTTTCGCTTTTCCATACTCCGCCGCCCGTGGAGCCGAAATAAAAAAGTGAAGGATTAGAAGGAACACCCGTTACTGCGCAAGACCGGCCTCCTCTGTAAGGTCCTATTGATCTGTATTCTATTCCGCCGAAAAAAGAAGTGTCTACCGTCTGAGCGGCCAGAGTTAAAACAAAAAAGAAAAATGAAAGAAGAAAGAATTTTGCCGATTTGTTCATATCTATATTCCATTCAATTAATTTTCCGGAAAAGAATTTATCTGAAATGGGGAGTGAATTCAACTATTTTCTTTGAAGTTTTGAATGAAAGCAAACGGGTTTTTACAGAAGAATCTCTTTTAATTCTGATAATGAATTCGAAATTTTTACCGATTTTTTTTCTTTAAGAATGCATTCAGCCAGCCGCGCGGGGATGTCAATCTTGTTTCCAATCACGCCTTCAACGGCATCTTTAAATTTTGCGGGATGAGCAGTCTCTATTAAAATTCCGGATACTTTTTCACCGCTAAGTCTCGACATATAATTTTTAAGAGCCAGGTAACCGACCGAACCGTGAGGATCAATTACATAATTGAATTTTTCATACAGTTCTTTAATGCCGAGTTTCGTCATCTCGTCGTTATAGCTGCTTGAAGTTATATCTTCTCTTATCTTTTCTGTTCCGCCTGAATAGAGTTCAGTCAATCTTTCAAGGTTGCTTGGATTTCCGACATCCATGGCGTTGGATAAAGTCTGCACAGATTTTTTCGGTTTGAAGCGGAGTGTGTTCATAAATTCCGTAAAGGAATCATTCACATTAGAGGCGCCTATAAAAATTGAGAAGGGTATTCCCATTTTCTTTGAAAAGATACCGGCAGTTATATTTCCCAGGTTACCCGAAGGAACGGAAACTACAATCTTCCTTTTTTTCCCTTTAAGCTGTTTATACGCGCCGATGTAATAAAACATCTGCGGAATCAGCCGGGCGATATTAATTGAATTGGCGGATGTCAGATTTAATTTTGCGTTCAGTTCTTTATGTACGAACGCCTGTTTAACAAGATTCTGGCAGTCGTCGAATGTTCCGTCCACTTCCAGTGCGGTAATATTTTTATCGAGTGTTGCAATCTGCTTTTCCTGAATTGCGCTGATCTTTCCGCTCGGATAGAGGATAAAAACATTTATTCCTTCCGCGCCGTAAAATCCGTTTGCAACCGCGCTGCCGGTATCTCCCGATGTAGCGACCAAAATATTTAACGCCTTCCCGGATCCTGCATTGAAGTACTCCATTGTTTTAGACATGAATCGCGCGCCGAAATCTTTGAACGCAAGAGTCGGTCCGTGAAAAAGTTCAAGGATATTCAGTTCATCGCCAAGTTCTATTAATGGGGCGGGAAAATTTATGGATGCTTCTACAATGTCCTGCAATTTTTCAGACGGAATCTCATTGCCTATAAATTCTTTTGCTGCTATGTAATTCAGTTCATTGTAAGAATATTTTTCAATTTCAGAGATTACCGGCTTTGGTAAAGCTGGAATGGATTCGGGCATGAACAAACCGCCCTCTTTGGAAAGCCCTTGCATGAGCGCAGTCTTAAAATCAACACTTATATTTTTGTTCCGCGTACTGTAATATTTCATTCTAGCCTTTAACGACCGGGCCGCTCAAATTTATTTTCGAAACGTAAACTATATTTTTTCTCTTGTAGGCATCGGATACTTTTTTCATTGCGTGTCCAATTATGCGCGCATTCCGCTCTGAATCGGAGAGTGCAAATATAGCGGGACCTGATCCGGAGATGGTGCATCCGTATGCGCCCGCGTTGAGGGCGGCTTCTTTTATTTCGTAGAAACCCGGAATCAATTTTGAACGCGCTGGTTCAGAGATCAGATCATTCATGCTGCGTTTGACCAATTCAAAATCTCTTTTCATTATTCCGGCAATCAATGCAGAGCTGTTTCCGCTTTGAACCGTCACATCTTTCAGAGAATATTCTTTTCTCAGAATCTTTCTGGCTTCGCTCGTTTTAATGGAGAACTGCGGATGGATAATAGTACAATAGAGATTCTTGGGAACCGGCAGATTAATTAAATCGGGCGGATTATATTCACGGATAAGAACGAATCCGCCGAAGAGGCAAGGAGCCACATTATCAGCGTGGAAGCTGCCCGAAGCGGCGGCTTCTCCTTCCAGCGCAAATAAAAGCAGATCCTTTTTAGTAAAGGGTCTTCCGAGCAATTCATTCAAAGCGAATGGCGCGGCAACCGCGCTTGCCGCGCTTGAACCGAGTCCGCTGCCCGGAACAATTTTTTTCTTTATTCTTACTTCAACGCCGATATTCAGCCCGAGAAAAGAGAGCATCTTTTTAACAGCGACTGCAGCGGTATTCTTTTCCAAATTAAGCGGATATTGATTTTTGTTCCCGAGTGATTTGAGAATTTTAATTCCCGGTTTTTCTTTCAGGTTAACTATCATCTCCTCTGCTTCAACATCAACCGCGAAGCCCATGATATCGAAGCCGGGACCGACGTTCGAAACAGTTGCGAATGCCGAAACTTTTATGCTCATAGATTTCATAGCTTAAATTCATTCCTATTTACAATGCGCAGAATATCAGAAAGGATTCCAACCGATGTAAATTCGGCGCCGGCGCCCTGTCCTTTAATCGTGAGAGGATTCTTCCAATAATTTTTTGTAGTAAACGAAACAATATTCTCGCCGTCAACTAAATTAAAAAACGGATGGCGGTTGTAAATCTGCTGAATTGAAAGGGAAGCTTCGTTGTTCTCATATTTTGCGATATAACAAAGCACGCGTCCGCTTTCCGCGGCTTTTCTTCTCCGTTCAATTATTTTCTTGTCGTCATTTTTCAATTTAACAAAAAATTCCTCGACAGACGCCGCATTTTCCGATTCATCTGAAATTAATTTTTCAATGCTTATATCCTTCAATTCAAATTCCTTACCCGATTCCCTGATGAGGATTAATAATTTGCGCGCCATATCCAATCCTCTCAAATCATCTCGCGGGTCGGGCTCTGTATACCCCCTGTCTCTGGCAATCTTCACTACATCGCTGAAACTTTCTTTTTCTTTAAGCGTATTGAACATAAAGCTCAGCGTTCCGGAGAATACTCCTTCTATTTTTATAACCTCATCACCATTAGCTACAATATTCTGCAGTGTGCTTATAAATGGAAGCGCGGAGCCCACATTTGTTCCATACTTAAAATGAACATTGTTCTTTTTTGCCGTCTCCCTTAACCGCAGATACTCGCTGTAACTCTGCGTATTGGCAATTTTATTCGGAGTAACTATTGAGATGCCCGATTCAAAAATTTTATTATAAAATTTCACCACGCTGTCATTTGCTGTGCAGTCCAGGAGGATCGGAATTGGGAGATTCATTTCTTTGATCGTCTCAATAAATTTTTCCACATCCGACACTATGCCAGAAGCCGACAGATTTTCTTTCCAGTTCTGCAGATCAAATCCATCATTTTTGAAAAGCATTTTAGAGCTGTTTATGATTCCAGCTATTTTAGCTTTCGCATTGTAGCGGGCGGCAAGATATTCCTTTCTTTCGGCTACCAATCTTAAAAATGCGCTGCCGACTTTTCCGGGTCCTGCAATAAAAAGTGTAATTTGTTTTTCGTTTAATCTGTTTGGCATAAGTTTCCCTTTAACGATCAGAATATTAGTATGTTCAAAATTAAGAAAGACTTTGGAAATCTTTCAAAAATAAATTGAAGCAGATTAGTTTACTAATTAAATTACACCATCACAACCAATGGAGTGGGAACGCTTTATGAAATCAATTAAGTATTCGTTCTTTATTCTTACTCTTTTTTCTTTCCTGAAGATTCAGAATTTCGCGCAGGAAAAAGAGAACAGCACTAATGACCTGATCAACAAAAAATTTGAGGATCTCGATCACAGGCTTGATATGCTTGCCAAATCGGTAGATGATATTCTCTGGTATAACAAGGTAGACGATGTAGCTAATATTGAAAAGGTATTCATCGTAGGTCCGCCGCCGGCAAAAATCCCCAATCCTACGGCCATGGGGGCGAACAATCCCGTTAAATTCTGGGCATATATTTTTATTCCGCTTAAGATAGACAGAGCCAAAAAATATCCACTTATAGTTCTGCCGCACGGAGGGGTTCATGCCGATTTTACGACTTATCACACTCACATAATACGCGAGATGATGGCACAGGGATATATTGTAGTTGCACCCGAATACAGGGGCAGTACCGGATACGGAAAAAGTTTTTATGAAAAAATTGATTACGGCGGACTCGAAGTGGAAGACAATAACGCCGCCCGCGCGTGGGTAACGGAGAATTACGATTTCGTCGACAAAGAGAGGGTCGGCATTGCCGGCTGGAGCCACGGCGGCTTGATCACTCTGATGGACATATTCCAGCACCCTTCCGATTATAAAGTGGCGTTTGCTGGTGTGCCGGTGAGCGATTTAATTCAGCGCCTCGGTTCCCATGATAAATCTTACGCGGACGAATTTTCGGCAAAATTTCACATCGGAAAAACTGTTACGCAGGATGTGAACGAGTACAGGAAACGTTCTCCCGTATCTCACGTAGACAAACTGAAAACTCCTCTTCTTATTCACACAAATACAAACGACGATGATGTTTATGTCCTGGAAGTTGAACATCTGATCGAAGCTTTGAAAGCAGCGGGCAAAAAATTTGATTACGAAATTTTCAAAGACGCGCCCGGCGGTCA
This sequence comes from Bacteroidota bacterium, assembly GCA_021812705.1. Lineage (GTDB taxonomy): Bacteria > Bacteroidota > Ignavibacteria > Ignavibacteriales > Melioribacteraceae > Fen-1258. The sequence goes on from JAKAMT010000002.1 coordinate 15,650, forward strand.
TAGTTTTGACAGAATAGACACCAAACTGGCTAAGGAAACACGATTAAAGATTTATAAATTTCTTGCCGAATATTTAAATCCGCCGGCCCCTTTCAAGTCGATAAAGGACCTTGAGAAAGCCGGGTACAGATGAAATTAAAAAGGGGCAGATATCTTCTGCCCCTTTCAGTTTAGAAATATATTTTTCCGCTCAACCGTAAACAACCGCGCTAAGATAACCGACCACTTCAGATCCGTCTCCTGTTACGTCTCCCGAATCCGTATGAGAGAGAATCTTAACATTTTTTTTGTGCATCATATCGGCTGTTTTTAAGAGCGCCACAATGCCGCCGCCGCCGCAGGCCTCGCACCTGTTATTCTCGAGATCGCTCTGAAGATTTTCATAATCAAAATCTTTTATTCTTCGTTCAACAATCGCATCGAGCGCGGCGGCTTTTTCTTTGGGATGAAAATGGGAGAGATCCGAACTTGCCACAATTACAGTCTCCTCATCCACAACCTGCGACAATTTTTCGGCGAGTCCTTCGACAAAAATTTTTCTCTGATCTCCGATTACAACGGGCACAATAAAAAAATCATCCAGAACAACCTGCAGAAAAGGGATCTGTACTTCTACTGCGTGCTCGTTTTTGTGCCCGTTTATTCCGTTGAAAATAAAATTTTCATCGGCGGTCAACGCCGACCTCATTTCTTTATTAACAGGCACTATGCCCAGGGGGGTTTTGTAAGCATCCCCTTCAAAAACGGAGATGCCCGGAAAATATTCTCTGTGCGACGGGGAGATTATAACAGCCGTTTTAATTTTTTTATCTTTTAATGTATTGTATGCAAACGCAGCCGTCATTCCCGAATAGATGTATCCGGCATGCGGAGAAACCAGACCAAATACATTATCATACTTTTCGGAAGGTTTATTGTTTTCCAGAAGAAGCTGTATATCTTTTTTTAGTTTTGCGGGGGAATCCGGATAAAACATTCCGGCCACTGCCGGTTCACGCACGCTTCTCATTTTTATCTTCTCCTTCTGAAGATTCGGAAAAAACAGTCGCAGTAAATCCGCTCAGTTTAATCTGTTTTGTTCTCCAGTAATCGGCAGGAAAACCGCTCTTGCGGCAGATGGCATCTAAATATTGGTCTTTGTTCATGTGATGCTCAACAGGCACCTGGGGAAGCAGAAGTCCGCGTCTCCCCTTCTCTTCCAGAATCAATCCGTGTTTACCAATTTCAATTTCATCATAGCTTTTGAGCGGAAAGGGTTCCGAAAGGATTGAAATCTCAAGTGATATTTTTTCCACTTCGGATTCTTTAACCGGACGAAATCTTGGATCGTTCATTGCTGCCTGAACTGCGGCTTCGCGAACTGTTTCGAACAGAGGCCGGTCTGAAAGAATATATCCTATGCAGCCGCGCAGCATTCCGTTTTCCGTTAGCGTAACAAACGCTCCGGATCTTGATTTTAGAATAGGGTGCTTATCGTAATCCGGCACTGGAATTTTTTCGCCGGTAAATTCCGCAACGATAGACTTTCTGGCAATTTCAAGAAGAATCTCTTTTTCTTCGGATGATATTTCCATAACGCAATTCTATTTTTTTAAGCATTGGTTTTTAAATTGTAAACCAGTACTTCATTTTTTTCGCGGAGAAGGAAGAGGAATTTTTTATAAACGAAAAATGAATCTGTATATAAAGAAGATGAGGAAGCATTGAGCACCTCGTCTATCAGAGTCTCTCCGGTAATCAAATCGACAGCCAGAAATCTGTTATTGAATATTTTGTCCGAAACTTTACCGTGAAAACTGAAAAGGAGCAGACCGTCTGTGAAATTATACTCCACATTTCCCTCAATTTCAAGATCTTGAATCGCGGCATTCACGGCGTTATTTATTTCGGGACTCTCTTCCCCGGAAAAAATTTTCGGATAAATGTAATCGTTCCAGTTCTTTTCCTGATCCGCTTTTTGCCTTAACGAATTAATAGTTTTGTAGTCGGTTCCCAATTCCTGTATCAGATCACCGGTAAGATAATCGAACGAGTAGAAAGTGCGGTCTTCGAATCCCTGCTTAAAGCCGTAGATAATGTTATTGTGGGCAAAGAGGAAAGAGACGTTTCTGTTTTCCCACAAAATTTTGCGCGATAAAATATCGAACGCAATAATCTCTTTGTGACCGGGCATATCTTTTTGAGGAAATTTGTGAAAGAATATTATGTTTTTATAGAATGTTTCTATTCCCAGCCAGTTTTTTTCTTCCAATTGGAGATCCGAAAATATTTCCTTTCCCAAATTTAAATTATAGCAGTGAAAGGAAACTTCTTTAGTGTGATGGTCTCTTGTTTCAACAACCAAATGATCTTCTTCCGAGATCAGCAGACGCCATATTTGTCCCGAAGATTTGTAGCCGAATAATTTTTCAATATTCATTTTTAATTTTTAAGACTCCGCGGGAAATAAAATCCGCGGAGTTTAACCAGTTATGATTTTTAAATAGGTTTAAATTTAGCAGTAAAATGTCTGAGCATCGGGGCTTCGTAAGTTATTTCATAACCTTTCATATAGTTCCGGTTTTTATAAGCCTCAATAACGACTTCCGCCACATAATCGATATGGCTTTGAGTGTAAACGCGGCGCGGGATTGCGAGCCGCACCAATTCCATCACTGAAGGAATCAGTTTTCCGTTCTTATCGTATTTTCCGAACATAACGCTTCCGATTTCGACTGCGCGCACTCCTCCTTCAACATACAACTCGCATACTATGGATTGACCCGGATACTGGTCTGCGGAAATATGAGGCAGAAATCTTTTTGCGTCTATATAGATTGCGTGTCCTCCCGGCGGTTCAATTATAGGCACGCCTGCGGCAAGAATTTTTTCACCAAGATATTCCACGCTTCTTATTCTGTACTGAAGATAATGTTCGTCCACAATTTCCTCCAAACCCAGCGCTATGGCTTCAAGATCTCTTCCGGCCAGACCGCCGTAGGTTGGAAAACCTTCCGTAACTATCAGAAGATTGCGGCATTTCATTGCCAGTTCTTCATCATTCAGAGAAAGCCAGCCGCCTATATTAACAAGCGCATCTTTCTTCGCGCTCATCGTGGATCCGTCTGCATAAGAGAACATTTCGCGGCAGATTTCAATAATAGATTTATTTTCAAATCCTTTTTCTCTTTGTTTGATGAAGTAGGCGTTTTCCGCGAACCTGCAAGCGTCAAGAAAGAGAGGCAGTCCGTACTTTTTACAAACTTCTTTAACTTCTCTTATATTCTGCATAGACACCGGCTGGCCGCCGCCGGAATTATTTGTAATAGTGATCATGACGAAGGGAATATTTTCTTTGCCTGTTTTCCGGATAAAAGAGTCCAGCGCCGCAACATCCATGTTTCCTTTAAAAGGCGCCCGCTGTTCCGGATGTTTTCCCTCTTCAACAAGAAGGTCCACCCCTTCCGAGCCGGAAAATTCTATATTGGCACGTGTTGTATCAAAAAAAGTATTGCTCACAAAATATTTTCCCGGGCCGCCGAGGGTTGAGAAGATAATTTTTTCAGCTGCTCTGCCCTGGTGGGTGGGAATGATAAATTTGTCACCGGTAATATTTCTTACTGCGGATTCAAAGGCATAGAAGCTTCTTGCGCCGGCATACGATTCATCTCCCCTCATTATGCCCGCCCACTGACCGGAACTCATTGCAGAAGTGCCGCTGTCCGTAAGCAGATCAATCAGCACGTCTTCCGCATTGATTAAAAACGGATTATATCCGGCAGTTTCGAGAATGTTTTTTCTCTCCTCTTTTGTAGTGAATCTGATAGGTTCTACAGATTTAATTTTGAACGGTTCAATAATTGTTTTCATGATTCCTCTTAGAATAAGGAGTTATTTTTTTTCTTTAGTCTAAATTACGAATTCCGCTCAAATTCACATCACCAACTTTTCACTTATAATCAGAATTTTGGCGGAATAGATAAATTAATAAATCCCTTACTTTTCAAAATATAATTTCATTAAATTGCCCAGGTAAAAGAGCTTTAAATCAACAAATTAAAAGGGAGAAATCAGATGGACGAAATGCAAAACCAGGATGCACCAAAGATGTCTTCAGTTGATGATACTCAAGAAGAACACGAACTTTCCCATACTGATAAACTGGTCGGAGTATTTTCCGAACCAGGAGCAATGTTTGCAAAAACTTCAAACTTCCCGGCAAAAAACTCCGATTGGGTTGTTCCTCTATTAATCACAATAGCAGCAACAATACTGTCAATCATAGTCAGTTTCAGCAATCCGGCTGTTAAGCAGGAGATGCGGGCGGAAAACGAAAAACAGATTCAGAAGCTTGTTGAAGAAGGACGGATGACCCAGGAACAGGCAGACCAGCAGATAGATATGACAGAAAAATTTATGGGCGGACCGCTATTCTATGTGACCACTTCAATTTCCACTTTAGTAATGATGTTTATCTTTTTCTTCATAGTTGCAGGAGTTTTTCACCTCTTTGCAAAATTAATATTCAAGGGGGACGCCGGATTCAAGTATTCGATGGTGGCTTACGGGCTGCCTTATTACATCATCATTATTCAGATAATTGTTGGTTTAATCTTAACCCTTGCGATGGGAAAAATTTTCAGATCAACCAGCGTGGCGGCATTTCTTGATCTGGACAAGAAATCCATTCTCTATTTCATACTTTCAAAGCTGGATATCTTTTCAATCTGGTTTTATGCGGTAGTGGGAATCGGTTTTGCAAAAATGGCAAAGGCAACTGATACGAAAAAATATATCATTCTCATCGTGAGTTTATGGCTGGGTTTCGGGTTGATCTTCTTTTTGCTCGGAAAATTTGTGCCGTTCCTCGAAAGGTTTACAGCAGCTTAATATTTTTTAAGACCCGCCGCACGGCGGGTTTTTTATTTCAAATATTTTTCAACTTCGCTTTGAATAATCTCTTTTACACCGCCCCGATTCAGAATTTCCATCTTTAATTTTTTTATCCTCACGCGCACAAGCCGGAGAGTAGGAAATCCTATTGCCGCCGTCATTCTGCGGACCTGCCTGTTTTTCCCTTCTGTGAGCGTAAGACTTATCCATTGAGTAGGAATATTTTTTCTTTCGCGGACAGGAGGTACCCGCGTTGGAAAACCCGGGTCCTTAATCAGTTCTGCTTTTGCCGGCAGAGTTTTTCCGTCTCGCAGCATGACACCTTCTCTCAGTTTCTGCAGATCACTCTCCGCCGGAATATTTTCCACCTGCACATAATATTCACGTTCGTGCCGGTTCTTGGGATTGAGCAGATAATCGGTAAGAGATTTGTCGTTTGTGAGGATAAGCAGTCCTTCGCTGTCGTAATCCAAACGCCCGACGGGATAAACATCTTTTGGAAATTTAAAAATAGACGAGAGTGTTTTTCTCTTCTGATCATCTGTGAACTGAGAAAGAACGCCGTACGGTTTATTTATTACGTAATATTTTTTTTGTGTAATCATATCAAGCAAAATCATTTTGCCGCTAAGGCTCTACGGCACGATTTGAAAGATTCCCAACACTCCGTCACTTTTCCCGTTTCACATCTACCGTTTCTCATTTCACGTTTCACGTCTTCCGTTTCCCCTACACAACCGATTGCGGATCGATATCGATTATAAGCTTCACATCTTTGAAGCGCGATTTCTGATTGAATTCTATGTAAGAATTCAACACAGCACTTCGCAATTGTTTTCCCGAGGGATCAATTTTGCGCAGACTTTTTATCATTATTTGAAACCGGTAGCTTCCTTTTATCTTATATATAACTGCTTCTGTTGGAGGAGCTATTTTTAATCCCTTGGCATATTTAATCAGATAATCATAAAATTCCTTTGAAGCCGCGCGGACCCTTTCTTCATTCTCATCTTTCAGTTCAATCAATCCTAATCTAACAAAGGGCGGGTACTCATACTGTTCTCTTAATGCGATCTCGTTTTCATAAAATCCCTTGTAGTCGTTCATCAGAACTTTTTGAAGCACAAAATGTTTCTGGTTTTGAGTCTGGATTATTACCTCCCCCTCTTTGCCGCTTCTGCCGGACCGCCCGGAGACCTGCGTAAGCAGTTGGAAAGTTCTTTCATCCGCCCTGAAATCCGGAATCCATAGAGAAGTCTCGGCAGCAACAACGCCCACCAAGGTCACATTTCCAAAATCCAGCCCTTTCGACACTATTTGAGTGCCGACTAAAATATCGATCTCTCCTTTTCTAAAACTATTGAGTATCTCTCCCAATCTCCCCTTTCTATTTATTGTATCGGAATCAACTCTTTCAATTTTTATGTTAGGAAAATAAAAATCGAGTTCGTCTTCCACCCGCTGAGTTCCCGTGCCGAAAAACTTTAAACCTAGTGATCCGCAGGTGGGGCACGCTTTAGGGACGGGTTTAACGGTGCCACAGTAATGGCACTGCAAAATATTTTTATAAAGATGATGAACCATGGAAACGGAACAGTCGTCGCATAATATAACTTCCCCGCAGTCGTTGCAGAAAACCTGTGTGGCAAATCCCCTTCTGTTCTGAAGCACAATCACATTCTCTTTTTTCGACAGCCGGAGTCTAATTTCGTGGAGGAGTTCGCGAGAGAAGATGCTCTCCATTTTTTTCTTTTTCTTTTCGATAGTAACATCTACAAGTTTTATCGCCGGAAGTTTTGCATTGTCCACTCTTTCTTTCAATTCCAGAAGATTGTATTTACCGTTAAGTGCATTATACATGCTTTCAACCGACGGGGTTGCGGAGCCGAGAATTACGGGGCATTCATTAAGCTTACCGAGTATTACCGCCGCATCGCGTGCGTTATACTTCGGCGTTATCTCCTGCTGTTTGTAACTTGAGTCATGTTCCTCGTCAACAACAATCATTCCGATATTTTTCAAAGGGGCAAAAAGTGCGGAGCGCGGACCTATAACCACTTTCGATTTGCCGTTTACAATTCCCCGCCACGAGTCGTATCTTTCTCCGAGCGACATCCTGCTGTGCAAAACCGCAGTTAGATCCTTGAAATAGTTTAGAAAGCGGCTGGTGATTTGAGGTGTGAGTGAAATTTCGGGCACAAGTATTATTACGCTCTTGCCTGCGTCAATTACTTGTTTAGCAAGTTCGATATAGATCTGTGTTTTTCCGCTTCCCGTAACGCCGTGAAGCAGAAATGTTTCAAAAGTTTTTTTTGAAATAGTGTGTTCGATGCGTTCAACAATATTTTTCTGCTGAAAAGTAAGTTCAAATTTTTTCAGCTCTTCGCTGTACGTTTCGGAATAGTTTCGCTCGACTTCTTTATCAAATATCCGTACGAGACTTTTTTTATAGAGCGACTCGACGGTAGAAGCGGCAGCCCTGGTTTTCTTTATTAGCTCGCTCAGCGGAACCGAATCTTTATTCGCAAGCAGTTCCATCAGCACAACAACCTGTTTAGGCGATTTTTTTTCAAGCTCGGGCATCAGTTCATAAATTTCATCCGCAGGTTTTGCGGGCTCGACATGTTTTATTTTTTTGACTCTGACTTTTGCGGCAGATATTTCATCCAGAATCGAAATTGCGCCTATTTTTTCGAACGAACGGAGCGGGGAATAAATATTTTTATTTTTTATCTCGTTCTGAATCTGCGAAATTGTATATACTTCTTTCTGGGAGAAAGCGGTTAACAACTTAGCCCTCAGCGATTTTTTTTGCCTTTCCTGATTTAATAATTTTAAGCAGTATTCTTTATCACACACTATTTTTCTTTTCGATTCGATTTCAGTTCCGTACGGAACGCTGTTTCGAAGCGCCTCGCCAAGCGAGCTGATATAATATTCTGAGATCCATTCATAAAATTTTAGCGACTTTTTATCGAAGATCGGCATGTCATCCAGAACATCGCGGACGGGTTTAATATTTTCTTTAAGCTCAGTGGTTTGAGAAGTACTTAATACAAATCCGGTCAGCACTCTTTTGCCGAAAGGGACTACCACGCGTACACCTGTTTGAACCGCGCTTCTCAAATCATCCGGAACTGAATAAGTGAATTCGTTCCTGAACGGCAAAGGGAATACTACCTGACAATACATTTTTTATCGATCCGAGAATTGATATACTTTTCTAACTATTAACTTAACTAATATAAAGAAAGGATTGGTTCATTGCATTCCGGTTTATGTTGTCTTAATTTTAAATTGATCAAAAAATAAAAGACAATCAAAATGAAAAAAGCATTTGTAATTATTCCTTTATTGCTTCTGATTGCCGGCTGTTCAAAAAAATTTGAAAAATTGGAAGTATTCAGCCCGGAAGCTTTTGCTTACACTCTGGATTCGGGATGGGAATTGAACGCGAGCGCGCGCGTTAAAGGATTTGTTCAGAATGAATCCGGGGGTAAATTCAGCGCATCAATTAAGTATTACGCAGATATAGAAACTCCGGACGGAGGACTCATTGAGAAAGCCGCTTCCGGCGAAATCAACAAATCTTCCGCTGAAAGAATGACCGATCTTGCAATAGAAGCGCAGATCAAATTAGAAGCTGGAAGTGTAAAAGGAATTTATAAAATCACATTTTTTATAACCGACAAGGGAGACGGAAGAGAAGCAAAGGCCTCCAATTTTTTTGAACTGAATTAATAAAAAAGTCCGACTTTAAATCGGACTTTCCCATTTGTAAAATTTATTTCTGATGAGTTATTCTCCTATAGCCATCCATGTGCCGCCGATGAGATTAATTTTTGTGCCGCCCCATGTTTTTATTTCCAGTGTGAAGCCGCCTTTGTGAACAGAAACCGCTTTTACATCATAACGGGTGTTGATGTTGGTGTCTGCATCCAATCTTGTGATACTGAAAGAGATTTCGGGTTTAGAAGTGAAAGGTTTAGGGAAAGGAACATTTAGAGAAAGTGTTCTTTCCATTTCGCCGCCTGCATTGAGCATATAATTGGAAATGTTTCTATCGGCGCTCCAGATTCCGGCCTGAACTTTCATTTGTGCATTGGCTGCCGATGACATAATGAAGAATAGACCGATAATAGAAATAATTAATGACGCTTTTTTCATCTCGATTCTCCTTCCTGCTTATGTGATTAAGATTCTATTTATTAATACACCCTGTAACTCAATTTCAGAAATTTTACTCTAAACTGCCAACTTCCTTTTCCACTTCGGTTAATATTTCACAGCTCTTTACAAGCGCTTTCATTTTTGTGTGGTCGGGATAGAGAGGACGGTCGACGTCGAGATGATCGACATATTTTCTGACCGTCTGTTTTGCTTTTGTTACCCCATTTCCGTTTTTAAAATTCCTGAAATCCAGAGCCTGCGCCGCCGCCATAAATTCGATTCCAAGAACTCCGTACGCGTTATCCAGAATCTGGCCGTTTTTAATTGCCGTATTCATTCCCATCGAAACAAAATCTTCCTGATCTGCCGCAGCCGGAATAGACTGAATAGAAGCCGGCGCTGATAAAATTCTCTGTTCCACAATCAAAGTATCCGCGGTGTACTGGCTCAGCATCAATCCGGAAAACATTCCTGCACCTTTCGTAAGAAAATCAGGAAGACCTATGCTCAGCGCGGGATTGAGCAAACGGTTTAATCTTCTCTCCGATAGAACGCTGACCATCGTAACGGCAGCGCTGATCATATCCATCGGCAGGGAGACGGGGGTTCCCTGAAAATTCGCGCCCGTGAGTGTCAATTTATGTTCCGGCATAAAAATCGGATTGTCTCCGACTCCATTGAGTTCAATTTCAATCTGGCTTTTGGCGTACGCAAGGGCATCGTGCGCCGCGCCTATAACCTGTGGAGAAGAGCGCATCGAATAAGCATCCTGCACTTTCGATTTTAATATTCCAGTTTGAAGATCGCTTCCCTTGATACATTTTAAAATTGCGTTGGCGCTTCTCACCGCGCCTTTAAATCCGCGCACTTCATGAAGCCTGGAGTCGTACGGCTTTAAGTTTGCATATAACGCTTCGAGCGACATTGCACATGCAATCTCCGCTTGTTTAAGCCAGCGGTTGATATCATATATCTGAATTGCACTCATGGCCGTCAAAAGATTAGAACCGTTGATTGTGCCAAGCCCGTCGCGCGCCTGAAGTCCTGGAATTTTAATTCCGGCTTTTTCGAATGCTGTTTTGCCCGGCAATTTTTCTCCGTTGAAGAACGCCTCTCCTTCTCCCATCATAAGAAGAGCTATTTGGCTCATCGGGGCAAGATCTCCGCATGCGCCCACGGATCCTTTCTGGCATACTACCGGAGTAACTCCTTTGTTAAGCATTTCAACCAGAGTGAGAGTAATTTGAGGACGAATGCCCGACATGCCGTGAGCGTGCACATTAATTCTTCCCGCCATTGCCCCGCGCACATATTCTATTGGGGCAGGTTCTCCAATGCCCGCAGCATGATTGTAAATAAGATACTTCTGAAATTCTTTTACCTGTTCGTCATTAAGAACAACTTCTGAAAATTCTCCGATACCCGTATTGACGCCGTACATAATTTCACGTGCGTTAATTTTTTCTTCCAGCATTGCGCGGCAGGCTTCTATTCTTTTAAGCGCATCCGGAGCGAGTTCAACTTTTTCATTGTGGCGGGCAATTGCTACTAATTTTTCTACAGTTAGATTGGAACCGTCGATAACAATAGACATGAGATAACTCCCTGAGATGGAAATTAATTAATCAAACTTAAGAAGAGTTTATTAAAAAAAGAGGAAGAAAAAATTATGTGCCGGAGCAATTAAAATAAGCACCGGCCAGAAGGAAAAAATCAGGACAGTTTAACTTTCTTTTCTACCGCATTCAACAATCTGTTTTCTTTAACCATTTTAAGAATTTTCTGAATATCCTTATAGATAATTCTGTCGTTCATCAGAGGCGGAACATTTTTTCTAATTGTGTAATATGCCGTGCCGGTTCCCACGCCGCATTTCAACGGTTTTAAAAATTCCACGCCTTGAGCTGCCGTGAGTAGTTCTATTGCGATCACGGTCTGGGTGTTTTTCAAAATAGAAAAACATTTGCGCGCGGCAATTGATCCCATTGAATTATGATCTTCCTGATTTGCGGATGTTGGAATAGAATCCACGCTCGCCGGATGAGCAAGAACTTTATTTTCAGAGACAAGCGATGCGGCTGTGTACTGCGCAATCATGAGACCGGAATTTAATCCCCCTTTCCTTGTAAGAAATCTCGGCAACTGGCTTAACGATCCGTTCACCATTCTTTCAATTCTTCTTTCCGAAACATTTGCCAATTCGGAAAGAGCGATGCCCATAAAGTCCATTGCTAGGGCCATCGGCTGCCCGTGAAAATTTCCCCCTTCCAAATGGTCTGCTTCGTCCGGAAAAATCAGAGGATTATCATTTACAGAATTAATTTCAATCTCAACAAGAGAAGAGACATAATCTATAGTATCTCTGGACGCGCCGTGAATTTGCGGAATGCATCTTATCGAATAAGAATCCTGCACACGCGGGTCATTTACAAGATGTGAATTTCTGATCTGGCTGTTTTTCAAAAGACTTAGCAGATTTTTTGCGGTGGTTCTCTGACCATTGTAAGGCCGCAGGTTGTGCAGGCGCGGGTCGAATGCTTTGTCGGTTCCCCGCAGCGCTTCGTGCGACATTGCAGCAGAAATATCCGAAGTCTTGATCAATTTTTTTGATTGAATGCAGATCCAGGATGCGAATGCCGTCATCATCTGAGTTCCGTTTATGAGCGCCAGTCCCTCTTTAGCTCCCAGTGTAATTCCTTGCATTTTGAATTTTTTAAAAGCTGATCTTGAAGAGATTATCCTTGTGTGAGAAGTTTCTTCTGCGGCAGCATTTTTTACGATCTGCACTTCCCCTTCTCCGATCATTGCCAGCACAAGATGTGAAAGAGGCGCCAGGTCTCCGCTTGAGCCGACTGAACCCTGCGACGGAATAACCGGGACTATATTATTGTTGATCATTTCAATCAGATGTTCAAGTGTCCGGAGCCGGATTCCGGAAAATCCGCTTGCGAGAGCATTTACTCTGAGCAGCATCATGATCTTCACAATAAGAGGAGGAAGATTTTCTCCAACGCCTGTGGAATGGCTGATAATTAAATTCCTCTGAAGCGTTTCCGTATCCGCGTTCGAAATTTTTACGTTGGCAAACTCTCCGAATCCGGTTGTCACTCCGTAAATTACTTTTTCTTCCTTGATCCACTTTTCGACCAATGCACGCGAGCGGTTAATTTTTTTTACCGCCTGAGAGGAAAGTGCTACTTTTTGATTTTCGCTGATAAATTTTTCAATTTTTTGGAGAGTGAGCGATTTGCCGTCTAAGATAAGTTTCAATTTTTTCCCTTTGATTTGCTATTCGAATTAAGGAGCGCTTGAATTTTATTATGCGCGGATGCATTAGAGCGGTATGTAACGATTATTTTTTCTTCATCATATTCTGCGGAAAGAACCTCTGCAATCTCATAAAGCCGTGAAAGAAGTTTTGATTCATGAAGCTTAAGTTCTACCGTACATTCAACAAAATTTTTCTCATAAATATCGAGGAGCTTCTCTTTCAAACCCCCTATGTTCATTCCTCTTTCTGCCGAGATCATAATTCCGTTTTTATACTGCTGCGACACATAGTCCATCCGGTTTTTATCTTTCAGCGCGTCGACCTTATTGAAAATTTTTATTTCAATTTTTTTATTGCTCTCCAATTCCGCCAGAGTGGATTCAACCACTCTGATATGATCTTCAAAATAATCGTTTGAGATATCGATGACATGAAGAATTATGTCCGCATCTTTTACAACATTCAAAGTAGTTTTGAAAGAAGCGATTAGGTGATGCGGAAGTTTTCTGATGAATCCCACAGTATCGCTGAGAAGAATTTTTTTATTTTTTTCTATTTCAAAGGAACGCGTAGTCGAGTCGAGAGTGGCAAAAAGTTTATCCTCGGCAAGAACGCCCGCTTCTGTAAGCCGGTTCAGGAGTGTCGATTTGCCGGCGTTGGTATAGCCGACCAGGCATGCCGTAACAAAATCTTTTCTTCCAGCGCTTTTAGTTTCGTGATGGGATTGAATCCTGCTCAGATTTTCTTTCAGTTTGCTTATTCGGGTTCTGATTATTCTTCTGTCCGTCTCAATCTGCGTTTCGCCCGGTCCCTTTGTGCCGATGCCGCCATACTGTTTTGAAAGGTGTGTCCACGCGCGGCTCAAGCGGGGCAGCATATACTGAAGCTGCGCCAGCTCCACCTGCGTTTTTGCTTCGCGCGTTTTTGCATGCGAGGCAAAAATATCCAGAATCAGTCCGCTCCGGTCTAAAATTTTTCTTTCCATTATTTTTTCAAGATTTCGAACCTGAGTCGGATTCAGATCATCATCAAATATCACAAGCTGAATGTCGTTCAGCTCGATCAATTGTTTGATCTCTTCCGCCTTGCCGCTTCCGATGAACGTAGCCGGATCCGGCCTGTTGCGGTCCTGGGTTATCTTAATAACCACTTCCGCGCCGGCGGTATCTGCAAGCAGTTCCAATTCGCCAAGATGCTCTTCAACCTGTTCTTTTGAATAATCGCCGGTAATAAGCGCCACCAGAACAGCTCTCTCTTTTATCTTCTTTTTTATTTCAATCATTGTTTTATTTTTTCAAAATTATCTGTTTAAATATATCATTCGGCCCGTTATTTAAGCAGAGAAATGTTTTTAGAACGGTTAATTATTTATTGAAGCCAATTCATTTTTAGTATTTCTCGCTACAATAGATTCAATAAGCGCCAGCAGCAGAACAGCAATTAAAAAATATTTCCACAATTCCGCGCCGAACCTCGACTGATAAATTATTTTATTGAAATCATCATCGGGTGAAACAGAATATGTTTTGCCCCCGAAGCCTGTCTCCGACAAATATTTATCCAACTCATCCATTGTCATTTTTTCTGTTGAAGATTCCTTAGAGTCATAATTTACTGCAATGCCCGCAACCGGTTTTTCTCCCGAATAAAATTTATATATGCCCGTTTCGTCTGTTTTTTTGTAAGCGAGATAATTTTTATTCTGAAGCGAATCCCGATTTATGTATTCATTTATTCCGTCCGGTCTCCGGACAATAATTTGTCCTGCCGACCCGGAAGATATATCAGCAATAATTTCATCGCCTGCTTTGAAATCATTTTGACCGGAAGTGTTTGACGCGGAATAATGGATAAGCTTGTTTATGAGCGGCGCAAAAATGCCCTTTACCGGAAAATTGCTCCAGCTCAACGAAGGCGCCGAATTGAAAAGAAATATTTTTCCTTTACCTAATTTATATTCACTCAGAAACGAGGAGTTGTCCGTCATTGCAATAATATTTTTTCCGGGCGGCTCCGGAATAATTCTGAAATAAAAATAAATTAACGGAGATTCGATTTGTTTTTGATTTTGGTTTTCAAAAAGATTCTGGAAGAGCGGATTTTCAAAATCGGTTTTTCCGAACCGGAACGGATTTGACGAAGAATTAATTTCACCAGCCTGATTAAGCGGCGCAGAAACTTTTAACGCTGCACAAATTTTTTGGAAATTTTGCAAAGAACAGCCCGATCCCGGCATTACGACAATTCTACCCCCGGCGTCTACAAATTCCGTTAATATTTTTAAATCCGGATTATTATCCGATGCAATTATAAATATGGCATTATATCCTTTCAAATTTGCCGAAGCAATCTGAGCTAAGGGAATCTCGTTAATTGTAATTTTTTGTTCTGTCCCGGCCGCAATAAGTTTAATAAATTTTAAATCCTCCGCATTATCCCTGATAATCAGAAGAGATATTCTGCCTGGCACATAAATCTCGGCAAATCTTTTGTTGTCCATCGGGATGTCGTCGTCCTCCAATTCCGCAGAAACATCAATAAAACCGGTATCGGAAAGAGTTGTTTCAAATGAGATTTTTTTTATTTCTCCGCCGGATAAATTCAAACTCTGCTGCGCGCATCTTTTGCCGTTAAGGTAGAGCGACACAACAGAATTGTTAACCGCCTGTTGCGAATAATTTTTTACTCGCGAACTGAAAACAATATTTTTACCCGTTTCAAAAATCTGATTTTCAGGAATCAAATCTTCGATTCCGAGATTAGTAATTTCTTTGGACCGCACATCGATCAGAAAGAGGCGCGTTTTTTCTGTGAGCGATTTTGAGAGATCTGAAATGTCTGCAGATGAATTATTGATTCTTCCCTTTTGAAAATCGGAGATCAGATAGATCTCTTTATTGAAGTTTTTTGACGCATAAAGAATTTTTGAAGCGGCGACAATCGCATTGTTAAATGTGCCGGAGACCGCAGAAAGAGAAATGTCGTTAATCGAATTCAGAACATCTTTAAAATTTGTGACCGGTTCAAATTTTCCTCCCGAAAGATCCGCTATGGGAATAACGGCTATTTCGTCCCCCTCCTGAAAATTATTCAACAGATTTTTTGCGGTCTGCTTTGCCCGGTTAAGAAAAGATCCCTTCTCTGTAACCGCAGACATGCTGAAAGTATTGTCAATTATAATAACCGCAGTGGTTTTTGCAGAGGAGGAAGCGCCGAATGAAATATTTTTTATTGCAGGCCTTGCGAACGCCGCGACCAATAAAATTATTATGGCTATTCTTATCAGCATCAGCAGCCATTGTTTGAATTTTATTCTCCTGATTTTAGTCTTCTGAAGTTCTTTCAGAAAAGACAATGTGCTGAACTCAATCTTCCGGAGTTTGCGGAGATTTAAGAAATGAAGAAGAACGGGAATGGTTGCGGCCAACAAGCCGAATAAGACTGCCGGATTGAGAAAAGTCATCTATTAATATATTCTCTGAATTTTTGTGCCTTTGAAATAATGAGTAAGAATTTCGTCGAAGCTGTAACCGAGTTCGCCCATTACCGCGGCTCCTATCTGGCACAGACCCACTCCGTGCCCCCAGCCCGCCCCGGTAAAAACAAATTTTTGCGGGATGCCGCCTACAATATTTTCCTTTGTCACAATAAAAGCCGAGCTGTAAAGATGGGATGCAGAAAGCGTTCTTCTAATTTCAAGCTCCTTGCCTATGGTGATTTCTTTTTTTGTACCGACTATTTTCAGTTTTATGATGCGCCCGGAATTTCCTCTCTCTTGCGGGATAAGGTCGATTATATTTCCGAATTCAATCCCGCTCTTTTTAAGGATTATTTCAGAAAGCTCCTGCTGTGAATATTCCACTTTCCATCGGAAAAAATCATTTGTTTCCCGGTCAAAATCTACCAGGATCTGGGATAATATTTTTCTGTCGCCGGTATTGCAGAAAGAATTGGGATTTTCTTTTATCCACTTCTCCGCAAATTTTTCCTGAGTCAAATCGGAACCGGAGATATCCTGCTCGAATTTGGAATCGGGAATTGAGGCAAGATACGGATGGGGCGCAGATTCCCAGACATTTTCAAAATTTTCCGTTACGCCTCCGCAGCATTTTGCATAACGCGTATCGCATATTTTATTTTCGTACTCAAGCACCAATCCTCTCGTTTCTGCAATTGCCGCAGCCGCATTTTCATTGACTATCCGCGTTACTCCCTGGTAACGCTGGCAGTGATCGTCCGCGCACAGATCATAGTTCGAGTGGTCTTCTCTGTCATACCACCGGATAATTTCTTTGTCGGTAATTATTTCGCTTACGGCTTTTTTATTTTTCTTGTCTAATTGCGAAAGAAGCCATCCTCGGGATACAATTGCATGGGCTTTAAGGAGCGGCATGGAACTTTGAGCATTCATTTCCGATGAGATAACGCTGGTAAGATACTCTTCCACCGGAAGAATGTTAACTGCCGTGATCTCTTCTTTTTCTGCAATAAATTTCAATGCTCCTCTGAATCTCTGGTTCTCTTTTTTTTCCCAATGAAAATTCTTGCCGATTACAACATCCCGAAGAAGAAACGATTCCGTCTCCAAATCATTCGGCGTAAAGAATATTTCATAGCCGGATAAAATTTCGGTCTTGTCCTGAAATATCTTTATTCTTTTATTTTCCAATTTTGCCTTGAAGCGCCCGCTGATTCTTTTTTCCGTAAGAGTGGAGAGGTATTCGCCGTAAAGATCAAACCGTATCTCTTTAGAGGTAAGTATTCCAACGCTGATATAGGGTTCCTGCATATATGGAGCTTTCTTATTATTTCATTCGAAATATAACAATGCAGACAACAAATCGACAATGCAACGCCCATTCTCTAAAATATATTTAGAGTAATGCGCGCTTAAAGAGGTTGGGAATTGAGTTTTGAAGCATCTCTAAATCGGTGCCGAAACGCAGTTTTGCCGGGCGGAGTTTTCAATTCAGCAGATTGACAACAGTGCCGTGAACTGATTTTCCGGCTGCAATGATGCTGTTTCCTTTCAGAGGATCGCCGCCATGATAATCCGTAATTACTCCTCCGGCGCCCCGAACAACCGGTATGAGAGCCGTGAGATCCCAAGGGCTCATAACCGGATCAATCATTATATCCGCGTATCCCGTAGCAAGCAGATAATAGCCGTAACAGTCTCCCCATTGGCGGTACAGCTTCACATTTCTACAAAGTTTGTCGAATTTATTTATATCCTGATATTTCTCCACATTGATATGGTCGGTCGTAAGGAGAACCGCATCGGAGAGCGAATTGCAATTTCTAACCTGCACTGATTTTCCGTTCAGTTCACATTTATAATTATCGCCGATTAAATATTCATTCAGAACGGGCTGATTGATAACTCCGATAAGCGGTTCGCCGTTTTTAATAAGCGCAATCAGAGTTCCGAAAGTAACCGTGCCGCAGATAAAACTTTTTGTTCCGTCTATCGGATCTAAAATCCATTTGTATTCAGATTCAGAATTATATTCGCCGAATTCTTCCCCCAATATTCCGTGTGAAGGATATTTTTTTATTATCATTTCCCTCATTTTTTCTTCTGCGGTTTTATCCGCGATAGTAACCGGCGAGAGGTCTGGCTTGTTTTCCACAGAGAATTCTTTGCGCCAATACTGCCTTATTATTTTTCCGCTCTCTTCCGCCAGCAGTCGGCAAAAATTCTTAAATTCGTTCAGTTCATTCATGGTTTTATCCGGCAAGAAATTATGATTCACTCTCAAATATATTCGATTAACATCTGGTTCACAAAAATTATATTTTCGTATTAACGATGCGAATAGATAAGGCAAATAGTGAAAACATCCGCAATGCCGCGGATGTAATAAAAAAAGGCGGATTGGTTGCGTTTCCCACAGAGACTGTTTACGGATTGGGGGCAGACGGACTGAATCCGATTGCGGTTGCAAAAATTTTCGAGGCAAAAAAACGGCCCTCCTTCAATCCGCTTATTCTGCATATAGCATTCAAAGAATGGATAGAGAAATTTTGTTATGTAAACGACGATAAAGTTTACAGGCTGATAAATAAATTCTGGCCGGGGCCATTAACGCTTGTTCTTCCCAAGCGTTCTTCGGTTCCCGATATAGTCACATCCGGAAATCCGACTGCGGCAATCAGGATGCCGGATCATCCTGTGGCGCTTAAGTTGATTGAAGAGAGCGGAACACCGATTGCCGCACCAAGCGCTAACAGGTTCGGACATCTGAGTCCCACAGAAGCCTCTCATGTTTCCAAATATCTTGGAGATAAAGTTGATATTATACTCGACGGAGGGAAATCAGCCGTCGGAGTTGAATCGACTATCCTGCAGTTTCATGAAAATGAATTTTATCTTCTCAGGCACGGGGGGCTGTCGAAAGAGGAGATTGAAAATGAGATCGGAAAAATTAAATCCGGCACGGTTGATCCCGACAGACCGAACGCACCCGGACAGCTTCCATTCCATTATTCACCCCAGACCCCGCTCAAATTTTTTGATTCAAAGTTTCTGGATGAGACAAAAAAAATCGGCGCACTGTTTTTTAAAAAGAACACCCTGTCATTTCCCTTCTCTAACGTTAAAATTCTTTCGCAATCGGGGGATCTTAGAGAAGCGGCCGCCAATCTTTTCTCTTATCTTCATGAATTGGAGAAGCAGAATCTTGATCTGATATTGGTTGAGCCCGTGGAAGAAAAAGGACTGGGAAGAGCAATTATGGATAGATTAAAAAAGGCAGCTAATCAGCATTCATAATCAGTGCGGCTCAATGATTACAAAAAAAACCCGGCGCGATTTTATAAAAACTCTTTCACTCAGCGGTCTGGCTCTCTCGATGAGCGATTCACTCAAACTGCTTGCTTCCGATAGAAAAAAACCGAATATTATTTTTATTCTCGCAGACGATCTCGGATACTCCGACCTCAGCTGTTACGGACAGAAAAAATTCAGCACTCCGAATATTGACAGGCTGGCATCTGGAGGAATCCGATTCACTCAACACTATTCCGGCAGTCCCGTTTGCGCGCCCAGCCGGTGTTCTCTTTTAACCGGTTTGCATACCGGTCATTCGTACATTCGCGACAATGATGAGATGACCGAACGCGGAGATGTGTGGAGCGATCCAATAAAATTCGAAGGTCAGAGACCGATTCCGGAAGGCACCGTTACTCTTCCTCTTCTGCTCAAGAAAAACGGTTATACCACTGCCGCAATCGGCAAATGGGGATTGGGCGCACCCGGCACTCCTGGTGTTCCGAATAAACAGGGATTCGATTTTTTCTACGGTTACCTTTGCCAGCGGATCGCGCATACACATTACCCCCCGTATCTGTGGCGGAACGATAAAAAAGAATTTTTGCCGGGGAATAAAAATTTTGTTACTCACGAAAAATTACCGGCGGACAAAGATCCGATGGATCCCGAATCTTACAAAAAATATGAGGGGGCTCAATACGCATTTGATCTGATGGTTGATGAGTCGTTAAAATTTATCAGCGAGAACCGGAATAAAAATTTCTTTCTCTATTTTGCGCCGGAGCTTCCCCATGTTTCTCTTCAGGTTCCCGATGACTCGCTAAAAAACTTTGAAAACGAATTCGATGATAGACCCTATAAGGGAGATAACGGGTATCTGCCTCAAAGAAAACCGCGTGCGGCTTACGCAGGCATGATATCGCGCCTTGACAGCGGAGTTGGAAAAATTGTTTCCCTCATTGAGAAACTGAATCTCGAAGATGAAACATTAATAATTTTCACAAGCGACAACGGAGCTACATTTAAAACCGGCGGGTACGATCCCGAATTTTTCAAAAGCAATAACGGATTTAACGGCGCCAAAGCTTCTCTTTTTGAGGGGGGAATTAGAGTGCCTCTTATTGCCAAGTGGGGCAAGAAGATAAAAGCAGGATCCATTTCAGATCATGTCTGTTCATTCTGGGATTTCATGCCGACCTTGTGCGATGCGGCTGAAACAAAAGTCGAAACGTATACAGACGGAATCTCTTTCCTCCCGGAAATGAAAGGCGATTTTGTTACTCAAAAAGATCACGATTATCTTTATTGGGAACACGCCCGGAAAGAACAGGCTGTAAGAATTGGGAACTGGAAAGGGATTAAAAAAAGCCCTTCTTCTAAAATCCAACTTTATAATCTGCATGCGGATCCTGGCGAGACAGATGATATATCAGCTTTTAATCCAAAAATAGTTGATCAAATAGAAAAGGTTATGAAAAACTGCCGATCTGAATCAAAACTATACCCGTTGATTGAGGAATAATTTTTTTACTGTTCCCGGGTTTGCAAAAACTGATTCATGAAAGTTTTAAAAGCAATCCGATTTTTTTTAATAAGTAGACGGGAATTTTTATATTTGACCCGTCAAAATTTTTAGTTGATATATATATTCCAATTTAGAGGGTTTAAAGTTGAAGATTAACAACTCCGCAGGTCTTTCTTCTTACGAATCAAAACTACTTCTTCATGTTTTCAATTCGATAAATGAATGCGTCTCTGTTACAGACATGCAAGACAACATCATTTATGTAAACAGATCGTTCGCGTCCACTTACGGTTATGAGGAGAAGGAATTAATAGGAAACCATATTTCAATTTTAAGATCGGACAGAAACGATCCTGAAGTTATGAAAGAAATTCTTCCCGCCACAATTAAGGAAGGATGGCGCGGCAGAATCTGGAACAAAAGAAAAAACGGCGACGAATTTATAATTGAACTTTATACGACAATAGTTTTTGACGATAAAGGCGTTCCTATGGCTCTTGTAGGGGTTGCAAGAGAACTCACGGAGCAGTTGAGAGCGGAAGCCCGATTAAAAGATGCAAATGAAAAGTACCAGCTCCTTTTCCACGAAATAAAAGCGGCAATATATGAAAGTACCCCCGACGGAAAACTGACCGAGTTAAACCCCGCAGGCAGAGAGCTTTTGGGAATAAAATCACCTGAAGAATTTAAGACAATAGACATAACCCGCGATTTTTACATAAACAAAGAGGATCGCGAGGCAATTCACCGCGAGGTCGAAAAAAACGGATTTGTGAAAGAATATGAATTGAGCCTAAAAACTTTAGACGACCGCATTCTATCCGTCAAAGAAACTTCCACCGCAGTCAAAGATAAGTCGGGAAAAATTATTGCATACCGCGGAATATTAAGAGATATAACAGAATCAAAAAAGAATGAAGATAAATTAAAACGGCTTGTGGAGCGTTTAGAAAACGTGAACGGCCAGCTTCAGAAATCAGAGGTTGAGCTCAAAAACACAAACGCCACTAAAGATAAATTCTTTTCAATAATCGCGCATGATTTGAGAAGTCCTTTCAGTTCGCTTTTAAGCTTCTCCGAATTTTTAATTGAAGACATTGAAACCTTAGACAAATCCGAGACAAAACTTTTTGCCGAAAAGATCCACGAAGCGGCAAGGTCTGTTTTTTCCCTCTTGGAAAATCTTTTGCAGTGGTCCAGAATTCAATCCGGCAAGATTCCGTACAATCCGGTTTCGTTCAACATATCGGGCAAGATCAATAAAACAATTGAACTTCTCTCCAACAACGCTCAGAATAAAAGCATCAGCATCATTAACAACTGTACAGACGGAAATATCGTTTACGCCGATGAAGACATGCTCTCATCCGTCATTCAGAATCTTCTGTCAAACGCTATAAAGTTCACCAAGCCGGGCGGTAAAATTGTCTTCGAATCCCGGGACCTGAACGATAAATTGGAAATCTCATTAACCGATAACGGCGTCGGCATCAAAGAGGAAGATCTGAAAAAATTATTCAGACTCGATTCCCACCATACCACATACGGCACAAACGAGGAAAAAGGAAGCGGACTTGGTCTGCTTTTGTGCCAGGAGATGGTTGAACGGAACAGAGGAACTATAAGCGTGCAGAGCAAAGTGAATGAAGGAACAACATTTACTTTTTCACTTCCCAAACTTTAACTGATAATCTCATTCAGTTTATTCAGCGAGTCTTGTAAAAATGCCGGCAGCACGGTTTTATGAGTCAAATCTAAACCGCACGGGTCACCCGCAAGCCGAAGCATCTCTTCATATTTTTTAGCACCGTATAAAATTCGGAGCTCATCTTTTTTCTTTTTTTGTGAAAGAATGTGACGCATTGTATTCGAATCAGTCTCTGGATGGAACTGCGTTCCCGCCATCTCATTGCTTATTCTTATCGATGTCACCGCCAATTCAGACTGCGGAACGCCGTTATTGTTTTCATAAGTAAGAATGGACGCGCCCAGATCTTTAAATTTTTTAAAATCGGGATTAACCACCTGCCAGCTTCTAAAGTCAGCGCAATAAAAGGGATCCGGCAAATTTTTAAATAGCAGATCTATTCTTCCAGCATCTGTTTTATCTACCGGAAGCACCCCGAATGATTCAGCCCCTCTTCTGGTAACATCGCCGAGCAGTAAATGCCGGGCAATCAATTGAAATGAATGGCATATAAAAAAGACAAATTTTTTTCTTTTGCTTTTCTGGTTATGGTTCAGAAGAGAATCGATCAGTGAAAAATAATTTGACTCCCACCGGGAGTTTTGGCCGTCCCACGGACTTCCGGGCCCTCCGGAGGAGATGTATATATCATAATCCAAAGAAGGGGTTGCTCCTTTATATCTTGTATCAAAAATTTCATAAATAAAATTATTTTCGAAAATTCGGGAGAAATCTACCAGAATATTTTTGATGCAATTTATTTCTAGATTTTTTTCATTTTTATAAAG
The DNA here is from genome assembly GCA_021812705.1 of Bacteroidota bacterium. Classification (GTDB taxonomy): domain Bacteria; phylum Bacteroidota; class Ignavibacteria; order Ignavibacteriales; family Melioribacteraceae; genus Fen-1258. The sequence goes on from JAKAMT010000002.1 coordinate 38,738, forward strand.
GTCAATAACGGCAATTTTGATTTTATTCCTCTCCACAAAAAGTATCCCGTTTATTCCTGAACAAATATCTTGTCTATATGATGACGAAGGTGGTCAAAATAATCTTTTATAAAATATTCCAGGGTTGCAGGTTTCCCGGCCGGTATCTCTTTCCAGGCTGTCTCATAAAGGTTATGGTTAACACGCTCTTTTTTTAAAATGTCTTCGGAAATATTTTCCACGACGTGAATTATCAGCAGGTTAAACTCTTTCCATAGCTGTATCAGCGAATGCCAATCTGCCGACTGATAATTCTGAGCTGCGACCCATTGATCCTGGTCATAGCCGGGAAACACGAGATCGTCTTTAAATTGCGCTCTCACAAAGCGCTGGTGATTGTTCGACGCGGAATCGATCAAGTGTCCTATGATTTCTTTTTTTGACCAGGAATTTTCTCTTTTTGCAGAGACTTCATTTTCCGACTTTTCATAAAGTCTCATAAATGTTTTTTCAATAAATACCCTCTCCACCGAAATGAAATTTTTCACTCAATGCCTCTCTTCATTAAAAATCAATTTTCTAAAAATTTTCTTCAACAACTAACATCAGCGGGTATGAATCTAATTATTTTTTCATTTAATAAATATTTTTTTGTTGAAGCAAGAATAATTGCTGCGCACAACATTATTTTGACACAAGTCGGTTTTAAACATTCTTGCTAAATGATTCATCTTTGGCTAAGTTTCCCATCCGTCAGTATGGATTTAATTTAATATCGGAAAGGCGGCGGCAATTATATGCCGCCCGGAAATTACTTTTAAGACGCAGAAATTGCGGAGGAATTACTTATGTCTAAAGAAATTATTCTGGAAAAAATTGAACAGGCAGTTAAAATACTTAATGAGAAAGAGATCGACATGTGGATGACTTATGTGCGCGAAACAGGAAGCATGAAGGATCCGATGATGGACACTATTGTGGGCACAAACGCAACATGGCAATCGGCATTTATTATTACAAAGAGCGGCAACACATACGCAATTGTGGGTTCGCTTGAATTGGCGAACATGAAAGCGGTGGACACATATAAAAATATAAAGGGTTATTTAAAATCTATAAAAGAGCCGCTTCTGGAAGTATTGAACGAATGCAAGCCGAATAAAATTGCGGTCAATTATTCGCTTAATTCCAGCCTGGGAGACGGCCTCACTCACGGTTTATATCTCGAACTTCTGGATCATCTGAAGGATACAAAATTTGCCAACGCCCTAATCTCTTCTGAAGAAATTGTATCTTCTCTCCGCGGAAGAAAATCGAGCGTTGAACTGAACTTGATGAAAGAAGCCGTTAAAGAAACTTTGAAAATTTTTGACGAAGTGACAAAATTTATGAAGCCCGGAATGACTGAAAAACAGGTGGCTGCTTTTGTACAGGATATTACGGCAAAGAGAGGATTTGAACCGGCGTGGGAAAAAGAATATTGCCCTTCAGTTTTCACGGGCCCGGATACTGCCGGCGCCCATTCGGGTCCTACAGACAAAGTGATAGAGCCCGGCCATGTAATAAACATGGATTTCGGAATTAAGTATAACGGATACTGCTCCGATCTTCAGCGCACATGGTATGTTCTGCATCCAAACGAAGAGAAAGCGCCGGCTGAAGTGCAAAAAGGCTTTGACATAATTGTTGAATCGATTACACGCGCGGCAAATAATCTTAAACCGGGTAAAAAAGGTTTTGAGATTGACGAGATAGCAAGAAATTATATTCAGATTCAGGGATACTCCGAATATCCGCACGGCTTGGGTCATCAGGTCGGAAAATTATGCCATGACGGCGGATGTCTTCTGGGGCCTAAATGGGAACGGTACGGAAATGTTCCTTTTATCGAAGTGGAAGAAGGAAACGTGTTTACTCTCGAACCGCGTTTGACAATCCCGAATTATGGAATTGCGACCGTGGAAGAGGAGGTAATAGTTACAAAAGAAGGATGCGAATTTATTTCTGAACGCCAGAAAGAAATTTATCTTATTAAATAAAACGATGCCGATTTTTTTCTTAACCGGAAAAAAATAGATCAGTTATTATTTGCTTTTCTGGAGGAGAGATATTCCTGAAGTCCGTTGATGCATGTTATGTAACTTACACCGGCATATTCGGAAATTAATTCGGCATGTTCATTCGCCAAAGCCTGTCCGCCGATAAGTATTTCCTGCCCCGGAAAGTTTTGCTTTATGGCACGAACCAGCCTGATCAGCCTGTTCACGTTTATATAAAAGCTGCTTGATAAACCGACCACGTCCGGTTTCTTTTCATAGATAAGTTTCAGTACATCTTCTTCCGGCACGTTTGATCCAGCAAAGATTGTATCCCAGCCGGCAGATTCAAAATATCCCGCAACCATTCTGGCGCCAAGTTCATGAAATTCTTTATCGATGCACGTTACAAGAACAAGTTTGCCTTCTCTTTTTTCCGAATTATAAAAACCCGATACGTATTCAATTAAGCTCTCTGTGATTTTCGTCGCTATGTGTTCGTCTGCAATAGAACACCTCTCTTTCTCCCACATCTGGCCTATTCTGTACATAGACCTCTGGAACAAATCCATATAGATCTCTTTAAGCTGAACGTTGCTGTTCACCAAATGCTGCACAATTTGGAGGCACTCCTTCTTGTCCCCCTCCAAAAGCGCAGAGAGATAATGCAGATATACAGATTCCTGGATCATTTTTATCCGGGTTGTAAATTATTCTCGTTAAACGAAACTCCCGATGAAATAATTCAAATTCCGGAAAGAATTTTTTCTTTATTTTTTTTCTTTTTATTGATAAGACGGCTTATCCTATAGCTGGTATAAGCAAAGAATGGCGCGGCTAAAACGTCGATTGTATAATGGACATGCTGTACCAGGACCAGGAACGCAATAAGTATTGTGCAGATTAAAAAGAGGATCTTCATTTTTTTGCTTTTCGCGGTGAGAAAGAAGAGAAACATGGTCGAAGTGTGCCCTGAAAAAAATAGATCTCGAAGAAGCGTGGTTCCTCCCCCGAAAAATTCTATGAATGGATCCCGTAGAGGAATTATATGAATAGGAGCATTCAGCGGGAGGAAATAGATTGTGATTAATCTGAGCGCAGCCAGCAGAGCGTATGACTGTAAAGCTACAAGCATTCTGGCGGGATGGAATGTCAAAAATCCAAGCGCTGCAATCAAGCCAATATAGATCATCCCGAATGTAAGCCAGGTTACATCCACCGCCTTAAATTGAGAGAGGAATGGATCGTTAAATGTAAATCCCGGGCGGTGTTCGTTATAGGCAAGAAATTTAGCGAGTGTAAAAAGAACGAGCGCAAGCAGAAAAAGAGTAACGGCAAGTCTTGTTCTGAATGATCTATTCTCTAATGCTAATTTCCAAACAAATTTTATTTCAGAAATTTTCTTCAATAATATCTAGAGGTTCTGTTAGTCTTTCCGAAAAAATAATGAAAGTGGAATTCAACTTCTATAAAGAAATATCTTTACCGTCCGGTAAAAAGATTACTTCAATTTGCCGAATATTCTCATGAAAAACGCGATCATCCTGTGGCCGCCGTCTGCATTTTTAATAAACATCATCGGGCAGCCCGAGCGGATTACAGTCAGCCCGTTCTCGTCGCCGAATTTAGCGGCGGATTCGGAAAAACTTCCAACTCCGAAAGATCGGTGAAACCAGACTCTCGAAATTCCCGCTTCGGCACACTCTTTTACAATATCAAGCGAGGCAGAAGGATTTGTGGTAATAAAAACCGCGTCCGCTTTTTGAGGCGTAACTTTCAACGATGGATAACATTTATCGCCTTCAATGGATTCTGCAAACGGATTAATCGGAAAAACCGTGTAGCCCGAGTCTCTCAGTTTTTTATAAATTGCGTTCCCCACTTCGGTTTTCGGGTTTCTCGATACACCGGCCACAGCAATAATTTTCTGATTTAAAAAATCTTTCACTTTCTGGTCGTAAGTCATTAATTAATTTCCTCGTCTGTTTTTAATAGTGATATATTGAATTATAACTTTCTCGCAATAACAAGAGGCATTTTATAAACGGAAGCGTTTCCGCTTCCAGCCGAAGATGTTTCGATCAGCAATATATAAATTCCAATCCTCAACGGCTTGCCAGCATCATCCAATCCGTCGTACACAATTGAATTTTGAGATGCCGAGAGGCGGTTCTCAATAAAATTCCGGACCAGTCTTCCCTGACTGTCGAAAACTTTTATTCTTACCTGAACAAAATTTTCGGCAAGATCAAAATTGATAACCGTATAGTCTTCAAAACCGTCCCCGTCCGGAGAAAATGGATTCGGACTTACGGTAACCGATGAGGAACGCGTTTCATTTTTAGAAAAAATGGAATTCGGTCTGCACGGCGTTCCTCCAAGCGGATCGGCGCAACTATTCCAGTTTGTTCCGGCGCCGGAATCGAATAAAGGATTTATTTTTTCGAGCGACCTGTTTTTTGTTGTTACAATATTAACGCTGTGCCACTGGGGAGAATAATAAAGAGAGTCCATTATATTTCCATAATAATCTTTAAGGAGCAGATTACCCCCTTCGTTTGATAAACTAATTGAAGAAACCGAAACCAATCCGGCATATTCCGGATTTCCCAAATAGGGATAGCAATTAAATACGGCGCTGTCCGAAGCAAGCAGATAATATTTTTGCGGCGGAAGAATTAAATTTTTGCTTGCCAGCTTGAATTTGTTTGAAGTGCCGGCAAATATCTGGAGACCTATCAGCCGCACGGAATCTTCTGAAGCATTGTAAAATTCAATGTATTCGGAATTGCCTTCAGCCGGGTCGAACATTATTTCATTCACAACCAGGGCGTGGAATGGATATGAAGGAATATTTGAAAGCGAATTAAATGTTCCCGGCGTTCCGTGAAGCGTCAGCGAATTTTCCCAGTTTGAAGAACTGTTCTCTTTTGTTAATGAAATTTTTTCATCGGAATAACCGGCCGTATTGTTTGCCGAATAGATATATGCGTCTATAATATTCCCGGAACTGTTCACAAGCGAAACCGTATTTCCCGTTGAGTTGCTCATCCCGGCAGAACCGAAATAGTTCGACGAGGTTTTGAGAATGAGTGCGCTTTGGGGAATCAGCGGCTTATACAAACCGTTTTCTAAATCGTAATTTCCTTGAAGTATGACGGCGAATTTTCGGGGACCGAGAAGCATGCCGCCCCGCATTGGTATCAGACTGTTCGGGGATGCAGACGAATATTTGAATTTAATTCCGGAGAGATCGACCGTCTCTGTAAACGACAGATTATAAATCTCCACAAACTCACCGTTAGTCTCGGCCGGATAAAACATCACCTCGCTCAAGGTAAGAACAGATTCTGACTGTGCAGAAATTTCCGACATATAAAAATTCAAGAAGAGGAAGATGAACAGACAAAAAAATATCCGTTTCATTCAAGTATTGTTTTTGCAGTTGCCGGATGGAGCAAAACAGATGGAGTAAAATTCACCCCGCAGAAATCTTGTTAATTAACCTTCTTTAAAAAAGCGAATTATACTATCAAAGTAAACTTTTATTTTAATGCCGGATTACAGTATCAATTAATTTCTATTGTTTCTAGCACTTTAAAATTTTTCTCTCCCTTGCCGGATTGAATTACGCGCGCTGTTACATTTTTATTGTCAACAAGAAACTGAATCGCCGTAACGGTTCCGTCTTCGGAATTACCGGCCCCGCCTGCATCAAACTGATAGATACCGCCTTCTTCAATCGGATATTTGTTTTTATCGTTGGCGTCTCCTTTAACATCGGCAATTTTCATTTTATAATAAGAGTGCGTATGTCCTACCAGCACGGCTCTCACTTTTGATTTATACTTCAAGAGCATATTCCAGAATTCGTCGCGTTCCTTTGTACACTGATCGAACGAATTTCCGAAATGTCTTACTCTCGGGAAAGCGGGTTCGTGAAAAGCAATAAATATATGATCGGCTTTAGAAGTACGGATCTTCTCTTCGACCCATTTTTTTCCTGCTTCATTTATGCACCCGGAATTAAAGCCGGTTCCGTTATACTGATCTACAACAATAACCCTGCAGTTTTTAATATCGGTGTAATAACTGAAAGATGATTCACTGAATTTCTTAAAGATCTTTTTGTTATTAATCATCTTCTCTTTTATAAAAAACTCGTAATCAAGGTCATGATTGCCGAGAACGGGAAGGAACAGACTTGAAGAGTCTGACTTGGGGGGAAACACTTCGTTAAAAATTTTAAAATCCATTTCGGCCGGATCAAAATCTCCGTTTACCAAAACAAATTCCGGTTTAAACATTTTCGGGTCGGGATTCATCGAGAGTCTTTTTAATTCCGTCAAAGTTCTTTTAAAATCGGCGAAGCCGGCTCTGGGATCTGCCACTGCCGCGAAGGACCATTTTTGAGCATATGCTGTGTTTGCAATGAACAATAAAACTATAAGCGCTTTTAGATAATCCCTGTGTTTCATTTTAACCTTATCAGCCATTTAAAATTGTATTTGCGATGTAAAGATCGTTAAAAAATTCTTTTTGACGAACAACTATTTTCTTAATTTGTAAACCACTATTCACAATTAAAACGAGCGGCTATATGAAGAGGCTATTTACCCTTGTTGCGTTCATATCTATTCTTTTTGCTTCGGCAATTTATCCCCAGGATGAATCGGTTGTAAAAAAAATAATTGAACTGGGGAAAAACGACAATCACACAATGTACTATCAGGATATATTGTGCAACAGAATCGGAGGCAGAATCACCGGTTCGGACGCATACAGAGCGGCCAGCCTTTGGGCTCTTAAAGAATTTAAAAGCTGGGGCCTGGAAGCAAAATTGGAAGGGGTAGGAGAAGTTACTGTTGGATTCAACCGCGGTTCCTGGTCGGGTAAAATGATTTCGCCTTCCGAAAAAGTTTTAAATTTTGTAACCCCCTCTTACACCGCCGGAACTAAAGGCGTGCAGCGCGGACCGGCAATTATGATGCCCGCAAGAGACTCGCAGTTCGATTCATTAAAAAGCAAAATGAAAGGCGCATGGATTCTTATCGACGGAGAAAATACCGGCTGGCCCCGCGACCGTGATTCCGTGGTTTCTCTCACAAAAAAATTAACAGCAGCCGGCGCACTTGGAACTATTCAGCTTACCAAAGTGCCGATGAGATGTTTGGACTCAAGATGCGTTAATTCATGGAATAATCTTCCGACTTTATGCGATATAAAATTATTGGACAGCCAGTACAACGAAATTAAAGCGATGCTTCTGAAAAATCAGGAAGTGATTCTTGAATTCGACATAAGAAATTTCTTCAGACCGGGACCGGTTAAATATCATAATGTTGTAGCATATATACCCGGTGATGAGCTCGAAAATGAATATGTTGTTCTAGGCGCCCATTTGGATTCGTACGATATTGCAACGGGTGCTGTGGACAACGCTTCGGGCGTGAGTCCGATGATGGAGGCAATGCGGATATTAATGAAAGCAGGCGCCAAACCGAAAAGAACAATTCTAGTCGTCCTGTTCGCAAATGAAGAGAGAGGGCTCATCGGATCGAAAGCGTGGGTACACAGAAACAAAGATCTGCTTCCGGAAATTTCCGCAATGCTGAATAAAGATTTTGGAACTAATCCAATAGTGGGAATCTCTGTTCCGTCTGTAATGCTTCCCGAAATAAATAAAGTTGCTTCATTAATCGAGGGCGCGCAGCTTAAATATCCTTTTAAAGTAATTGAGAGCGGGCCGTTCAGAAAAGCAGGACGCGGAGGCACAGACAGTTTTACATTCATGCTCGAAGGAGTACCCACTCCGGGTCTGCGTTCGCAGGGACCGCAGGTTTACGGAAAAACATGGCACACCCCTGAAGATACCTATGACGAAATAATTCCCGATGCGCAGGAAGATGCGGCAGTAAAAATTGCTCTGCTTGCATACGGAATAGCAAGCTTGGATAAACCTCTTACGCGAGAAGGAGCTTTTTTACCTGACGGAATCTATGCAGACCTGAATACCAATAAAGGAAGAATAACTCTAAACCTGGATTACCAGCATGTGCCGATGACGGTTGCAAATTTTGTGGGACTGGCAGAGGGAACGATAAAAAATTCCGCGGTTGAATTCGGAAAACCGTATTTCAACGGAAGCAAATGGCATCGCGTTGTACCGGGTCATGTTATACAGGCAGGAATTCCTGTGAGCAAAGATTCTACAATTGAAGGACCGGGCTATGAATTTCCGAATGAAATTTATAAAGGATTGAGACATAGTAAAGCCGGAATGCTGGGAATGGCAAACTCCGGTCCTCATACAAACGGAAGCCAGTTCTACATAACACTGGCAGACCGTTCTTATCTTGACGACAATTATACACTCTTCGGATCTGTGGTTGAAGGAATGGATGTTGTGGAAAAAACCGTTCAGGGCGATACTATAAAGAGCATTGCAATTACAAGGATCGGAGATAAAGCAAACAATTTTAAAGTGACGGATGAGTTGTTCAGAAAAATGGTTGAAGAGGAAAAAACAAAAGTAAAGGCGGCCGATGAAAAGAGAGTTAAGGATGAGGCCGAAGCAATAAAAGAAAAATTTCCGAATGCTATGGAAACTGCAGGGGGATTAAAATACTTGATAAGGAAGAAAGGAAACGGAGAGAAGCCTTCTGCAGGATCTGTGTTAACCGTTAAATACAGCGGAAAGTTCTTGCTCTCGGAAAAAGAATTTTTCAGCAAGGGCGAAGAGGGGAAACCGGATTTCGGCGACTCTGCCGATGTTTTTCAATACACAATTGGAAAAAGCAAAATTAATCCCGGCATTGACGAAGTTCTGGCGGATATGAAAGCCGGCGAGGTAAGAGTTGTTGCCGTCCCTTCGGAAAAAGCATACGGCGTTAGTGCATACTACGCAAAATCCGTTCCGGGCAAAAAAAGATTTGTGATTTCGCCCAACACTTCACTGATTTATGAAATTGAATTGTTGGAGATAAAATAAATTTTAAATTTGTTTTTACGGAGGCGAATATGAAAAACAGCAGCGTGCAGACCGAAGTAGACGCGTGGTACTTATACAAAAGATTGGCTGAAACGGAAGAAGATGCCACAATCGCAGGCGTTTTCTCTCAGATGAGCGAGATAGAGAGAAGTCACGCGGAAGCATTTGCCCGCAAAGAGAATGTGAGCCTTACAAATCTGATGGTCCCCTCGTGGCGCGCAAAAACTTTTGATCTCATTGGAAAAATTTTCGGATACGATTATGTGCTCGGAGTGCTGATGGATACCGAGAAAAACATTTCGAGCGCAATTATTTCAACAAAGAAAAACAAGAATCTTGAAATTACCGGCACTGAAACCAATCACGTAAAAATTCTCCGTTCAATTCTTGAGAAGGAAGAAAAAGTAACCGGAGGCCAGCTTTCCAGATTCGAAAAAAAGCACCGCTCTGTAGGAGGGAATGCAATCAGAGCCGCCGTGCTGGGAGGAAATGACGGACTCGTTTCCAATTTCAGTCTGGTTATGGGAATTGCAGGAGCCACCGCCGGGCAGCAGGGTGTTCTTCTTGCCGGGTGTGCGGGACTTTTAGCGGGTGCGCTTTCTATGGCGCTTGGAGAATGGATCTCCGTCAAAAGTTCTCAGGAGCTTTATGAAAATCAGATGAAGATTGAGATGGAAGAACTTGAGACAAATCCCGAGGGTGAGAAAAAAGAATTGGCTTTAATCTACATTGCAAAAGGGATTCCCGAAGAGCAGGCGCACAAAATGGCGGTGGAAGTTATTAAGGATAAAGATCATGCCCATCAGATTCTAGTGAAAGAAGAATTGGGAATCAATGAAGAAGAGCTGAAAGGGTCTGCCATTGAAGCCGCTGTTTATTCATTTCTCCTCTTCTCTCTCGGTGCCATCATTCCGGTGTTTCCTTTTATTTTCGCCTCCGGTTTTCATGCAATCATAATAAGCGTATCAATGAGCGCGGCCGGTCTGTTTTTGATAGGGGCGGCAATAACTTTGTTCACCGGAAAAAATGTATGGTACAGCGGATTAAGACAGGTGTTGTTCGGATTAGCCGCGGCCGCAATTACATTCGGAATAGGAAGACTTATCGGAGTATCTGTTTCGTAATATTTTTAGAGCGGCTTAATGGCCGCTCTAATTTTTCTGACTCTTAAATCAAAGCAATTATCATTTAATAAAAATCTTTCCCTTCACCACATTATTGCTCCGATCTATATCATTCAAAACATTTTCCGGGTCGATTATTATTTCATAAGAATGCTCCCCCGGAAGGATTTTATCTCCTCCAAACCAATAGACCACACCTTTCTCTGAATCCCAATTAAGATTAGCAATATTATCACTGAATAAAAGTTTGCCGTCCAATAAAACATTAATCGTATATTTTGTTTTGAGAACTTTACTCTGTTTGATTTTATTAACAAGCACCATCTTAAATTTATTGTGCGGATTCTGAGGATCAACCTCAAAAGATTTTACCGATATATCAACGGGCGTCTTATCGGAAGGACCGAAATTAAAAGGGACCAAAACCGTGCTTCTTTGCCCGGAAGCATAGCTCTTCGGTTTAAATGCCTCAATAGTATTTATAACAGCTTCATCGCATCCGTAACCAAGTCCTTTAATCAACTGATAGCCCGCATACTCTCCATCGCTTTCATAAAATAGTTTAATCAATACTCTTCCTCTCACACCGCGTGCAACGGCTTCTCGCGGAAATCCTATGCTCTGACCTATAAATTTGAAGTCTTCTCTTAAAACAGCAGGGAAAAAACCAAGATAATATTCTCTTCCCAATCCGGTTATAATATGCGGGCGTAATTTTGCAATATCCAGCTCTTTTATAGTCCACGGTTTTACAATTCCGCCCAAATAATCAAGCGTTGCATCTATCTGAAAAATCTTCATTGAGCGGACTTTTTTTCCGTTTAAAATTCCCGGTGATCCTTTAAATGCACTTTGAACGTTGGGATCAAAAGTATAGAATATATCCTTTATGTCTACCGCTTTCGAATCTCCATCCTTACCCGGTATTATTGCATAGTTTTTCGCAATCTCAAGATTCTCCTTGAACAACATCCGTTCTATCTCTCCCATACCCGTTATCCAAAAGCTTGCATCGGGAGAAAGTGTTATTGTGATTTTTCCGTCCACATCGATTGAAAGACCCATGTAGAAAACTTGATACCCGTTACCGAATAACTCCACGATTCTTTTCGCGGGCAGAATTCGATTTATAATTTTTCTGAATTCAACAGTATCCACAGCAACGACGGATTTTTGTTCAAGTTCATCGTCAAAATTCAGATAATGTTCGGATATTTTTTTCCCGTTACCATTATCAACATTTTCGGTTTGCCTGTTTTTACATCCCCCCAGTATAAAGACTACAAGCAGAAGAAAAATTAATTTTGTTTTCATTCTAAATTCTCCCCTTAATATTGTTTTATTTCTACAGCCGGTATACTGTTCATCATCTGATACATCTGGCTCGCCTGATAATTCATCTGCATCAGCGACGCTTCATATCTTTTCTGGAAAAGATTTAAATCCTGTCTGAGCGAGGAAACCTGGAGCCATGAGATGACAAGAATTAATATTATCAGCGCTCCCAGCGCATAGTTCACATACGCAGGTGTCGGTCGTGTAATCCATCCTCTTAAAGTTGTTTTTTTGCTCTTCATTATTGAATTAAAAACTTTCTTCTCAAAATTGAGAGACACTTCTTTCTGATTTATTTTAACTTCGTGCTGAATAGAGGTTTGAGCTTTAAATTCCTCTCTGCATTCGGAACAGCTTCCGAGATGAGTAAAAAGATATCCCTCCTCGATCTTTGGCAGCTCCCCGTCTATATAAGCACTTATCATCACAGCTATATTTTCGCAATTCATTTTAACCTCGTTCTGATTTTATAATCGCTCTTTTTAATTTTTGCCTAACCTTAAAGATCCTGCTGCGCACGAGATCCTCGGTTATCCCCATTATTCCGGCTATCTCCCTGTAACTCAACCCCGAATATTCTTTCAGATAATAAACTTCGCTTTGAGAAGAATCCATTCCTTTTAATTCTTCCTCAATCAGTTCAATCAATTCTTTTTTTTCGAAATCATCATAAAGACTCTCCGTGCTGATTCTTTTGTCGTTCGATTCAATCGATTCTTCAATTCTCTTTTTCTTTTTTCTAAAATGGTCAAAGATTTCGTTTCTGCACGTAGTGAAGATCCAAAATTCTATCGCTTCTGAATTCCTGATATTGTTCAGATTGTGATAGAGCTTTATGAATACATTCTGGCATATATCCTCCGAAAGGACTTCGGATCCTGTAATTTTGCAGGCATAATTGAACAACGGTTTCTTGAACCTGTTGAAGAGGAGAGTAAAATCAATTAAAGTGCCTTCTGACATTTAGCCCCTATTTCTTTTACTAAACAGATGTAAATTTCGGCAAATAGTTGCCAACCGTCTACAAATATTCTTAAAATCGTATCATTAATCCGCCAGATTCATAGCGCCTAATGCGAGCGGCACACTATTAAAAAGGACCCTGCCGATAAGTTTAACTTAAAGGAATATCTGTTAAAAAATGTTAACGATAATTTTACCCCTTTTTCAATCTATAAAAAGAACTAAATTGTAACAAGGAACGGATAAATCTTTCATAATGACCTCTAATATTTCTATCTAATAAACAGACAACCATAATTTCCCGGAGGGAAAATGATTCACAAATTATCTTTTCTATTCACCGCATTGAGTCTCTGCTTTACAGTAATTCTGAGCGGAGCCCAGAACAAAAAAGAATTCAAAATTCCGTACGAAAAGTACAAATTGGATAACGGACTGAATGTAATTCTACATGTCGACAAATCGGATCCAATCGCAGCAGTCTATTTAGTTTATCATGTGGGCTCGGCAAGAGAAGTTCAGGGCAAAACCGGTTTTGCTCATTTGTTTGAACATCTCCGATTCAACGAATCGCAGGATATTCCGCAGGGGCAGTGGTTTAAAAAACTTCAGACCGCCGGCGCATCGAATGTGAACGGCTCAACGAACGAAGACAGGACAAATTATTTCGAAGTGATTCCGAAAAACGCTGTCGAGATGGCGTTATGGATGGAAGCAGACAGAATGGGATTCCTCTTAAGCAAAGTTAATCAGGAAACATTCGTTACACAGCAGAATGTGGTTCAGAATGAAAAACGCCAGGGAGACAACAGAGCATATTCACAAAGCCAGTATATCTCGACAAAATTAATGTACCCCGCTTCTCATCCTTACGGACACACTGTGATAGGCGAACTGGAAGATCTTGCAGCTGCATCGCTTCAGGATGTTTTTGATTTTCACGCAAAATATTATTCCCCCAGCAATGCGACATTAATCGTTGCAGGAGATATCGACAAAGCGCAGGTAAAAAAATGGATCGATAAATATTTCGCAGAGATTAAATCGGGCCCGGCTCCGGCTCCTCTTCCAGTAACCCCGGCTTTCCTGAAAGAAACCGTAAGATCTTACTACGAAGACAATCTGGCTAACGCGCCGAGATTGAGCATGGAATTTCCGACTGTGGAAGATTTTAGTAAAGATGCATACGCATTGGATTTCTTTGCCCGCATTTTTGCCGGAAGCAAAAAATCGCCTCTCTATAAAGTTATTGTCGAAGAAAAGAAGCTCGCTCCTTCCGTAATGGCGCGCCAGGGAAGCAGCGAAATTGCGGGAACATTTGACATTTCAGTTACGGCATTCCCGAATGTAAAATTGGGCGACATAGAGAATGCTGTTAAAGAAGCATTCGCACGTTTTGAAAAAGAGGGTTTCACCGATAAAGACGTTGAAAGACAGAAAGCAGGAATCGAATACGGCTTTTACAATTCAAGCGCGAGCGTTTTAGGAAAAGCAATGCGTCTCGGCGATTACAATATCTTTAAAGGCACGCCGGATTATATGGCTACAGACTTCAAAGACAGAATGAGCGTAGCCAAAGATGATGTATGGCGCGTTTACAATAAATATTTCAAGGATAAGAATTATTTGATCTCCAGCATTGTTCCGAAAGGGAAAGCGGATCTTGCAGCGCCCAATTCTAAATTGTGGGTAGTGCAGGAGGAGTCTATAGAGAAACAGGGAACAAAAAAGAAAGAGATCGTTAACGCTCCTTACGTTCCAATACCATCTAAGATCGACAGGACAAAAGAACCCGCAAAGGGACCGGATCCAGTTGTGAATATTCCAAAGATCTGGAAAGAAAAAACCAAGAGCGGAATTGAAGTATTCGGCATCAAGCAGAGCGAGCTGCCTCTTGTTCAGTTCTCAATTATTCTTAAAGGCGGAATGCTTTTAGACAGCAAAGAGAAGATCGGCGTTGCGTCTCTCACCGCACGTCTGATGAATGAAGGAACT